>JAKSBN010000097.1 GCA_022361175.1 Pseudomonadota bacterium
CTCCTGGGCTTCGGGACCGAGGCCCAGCAGCGGCGCTTCCTGCCCGGCATCCTGTCGGCCGACGAGATCTGGGTGCAGGGCTACTCCGAGCCGGGCGCCGGCTCCGACCTGGCGGCGCTGCAGACCCGCGCCGAGCGCGTGGGCGACCACTACGTCGTGAACGGCCAGAAGGTCTGGACGACCAACGGCCTCCACGGCGACTGGATCTTCTGCCTGGTGCGCACCGATCCCGATGTGCGCAAGCAGGCCGGCATCGGCTTCCTCTTGATCGACGCCCGCAGCCCGGGCATCGACATCCGCCCGCTGGTGACGGTGACGGGCGATCGCGACTTCTGCGAGGTCTTCTTCCGCGACGTCGAAGTGCCGGCCGAGAACATGGTGGGCGAGCCGACCCAGGGCTGGCAGATCGCCAACCACGTGCTGATGCACGAGCGCGGCGCCGATCTCTCGGTGCTGCGCTACGGGCGCTTTCTCGACGAGATCGCCGAGCGCGCGCGAGAGACGCGGCACGGGGGCCGGCCGCTGGTGGAGGACCCCGTGTTTCGCGAGCGCTGGGCCGCGCTGCGCACCGAGTTCGAGGCGCTGCGGCTGCGGGTTCTCGATTCACTGGAGTTGGCGCGGCGCGGCGAAGAGCCGGGCGCCGGCGCCAGCGCCTTCAAGTTGCAGTCGTCCGAGTACGAACAACGCCTGATGGCCCTGGCCACGGACGTCCAGGGCCCCTACGCCCAGCTGTGGCAGGACGGCCCGCACAGCGTCGACGACGGCATCTGGCAGTG
The DNA here is from genome assembly GCA_022361175.1 of Pseudomonadota bacterium. Taxonomy (GTDB): domain Bacteria; phylum Myxococcota_A; class UBA9160; order UBA9160; family UBA4427; genus JAKSBN01. The sequence continues at coordinate 777 of JAKSBN010000097.1, forward strand.
GCGCGAATTCTGGTCCCGCGCCGGCACCATCTTCGGCGGCTCCAGCCAGATCCAGCGCAACATCATCGCCCAGCGCGTCCTCGGTCTCCCGCGCATCTAGCTCCGTCCGCTGCAGCCGGTTGGCGACAAGAGCTGGTCGGCGATGCGGGTGTGGTGGGTGCGGGTGTCGCCGAAGGTGAGTTGGGTGGCGCGGGCGCGCTTGTAGTAGAGGTGGCAGTCGTACTCCCAGGTGTACCCGACGCCGCCGTGGATCTGGATGTTCTCGGCGGCCAGGGTGCGGTAGGCGTCGGCGCAGTAGGCCTTGGCCATGGCGGCGGCGGTGGGGGAGTCGGGGGCGTCGGCGGCCAGCGCGCGGGCGGCGGCGCGGGCCAGGAGCCGCGCGGACTCGAGCTCGACGAACATGTCGGCGCACTTGTGTTGGATGGCCTGGTTGGCGCCGATGGGGCGGCCGAACTGTTCGCGCTCCTGGGCGTAGGCGACGGCCATCTCCAGCACGCGTTCGGAGCCGCCCACCGCCTCCAGGGCGAGCGTGGCGAGGATGCGGTCCCGCAGCCAGTGCCAGCTGGCGCCGCCGCCGTGGAGGGCACCGACCCGGTCGCCCGGCGTGTCGGCCAGGGAGAGCTCGAAGACCGGTCGCGTGGTGTCCATGCCGCGAAGAGCGCGCAGCTCGAGCCCTGAGGCGTCGCGTTCCACGTAGGCCCAGGTGAGATCGTCGGCGCTGGCGCCCGTCCGCGTCAGCACCAGGAAGGCGTCGGCCGCGGCGGCGTGGGGGACGAAGAGCTTGCTGCCAGAAAGCTCGAGCCCGTTGCCGACCTCGCGCGCCTCCAGGGCGACGTCGCTCGGCTCGTCGTCGCCGCCGGCCTCGGTCACGGCCAGGGTGAGCACGCGTTGGCCGCCCGCGACGGCGGCCAGCTCGGCGCGTCGGGGGCTCTCCGTGTGCGCCAACAGCAGCGCGCCCCACAGCGTCGGGAGGAAGGGCAGGGGCAGGAGGGCGCGGCCCGTCTCCTCCAACAGCGGCACCAGCTCGTCGAAGGCGAGCCCCAGGCCGCCGTCCTCTTCGGGAACGACGAAGCCCAGCCAGCCGAGCTCGGCCAGCTGCTTCCACAGCGTCGGGTCGTGGCCGCCGGGGTTGGCGGCGATCTCGCGCACGCGCGCGCCCGGGCATTCGCGCGCGAGGAACTCGCGCGCACTCTGTCGTACCAGCTCGGCTTCGTCGCGGGATTCTGCGGTCATGCGGCGGCGCATCTCGTACAATGGGAGGCATCGGCAAGCGAAGAGAGGACGTTGCGATGCCCCCCGAAAGCGACACGACCGAGACCGGTGGCACGCCCATCGACGTCTACGGCAGCGAAGGCCTCCTCTACTCGGGCGAGGCCTGGGTCCAGGCGCTCGACGACGACGAGTACGACTGGGAGGTCGAGTTCCGCGTGCCCAACACGCAGGTGGCGCAGTTTCAGATGCGCCGCGGCGAGCGGGTCAGCATCGCCCTGGAAGAGGGCGCGCCGCGCACGCCGGCGTACGTCCACCGCTTCCGCCTCGAGTCGGGCGCCAGCGCTTCCGGCGTCGGCGGCTTCGGGCGGATTCGCCTGGTGGGCAGCGGTCCCGCCCCGGCGGGGTAGCTCGCACACGTCCTAGCCCGCCGCCTCCTCGTCCCCGAAGAGGTAGTCGTCCAGCGTCTTGTGCATGTGGCGGATGCGCCGCTCGGCGTACGAGATGTGCAGGCCCTCGAAGGCGCTCGAGTGCATGCCCTTCTGCACGCGGGGCAGGTTGTAGGCGTCCTGGTCCAGCACCAGGCCCAGCGACACCTCGCCGTGGCGGAAGTGCTCGTGCTCGGCGCGGGGCGGGGCCTTGCCGGCCGGAACGCGCGCGTAGTTCTGCAGGTCGAAGAGCATCTTGTTGGGGTCGGTCGGGTGCGGCCGCTGCCGGAAGAGCATGAAGCCCAGGCCGTGCACGTTGAGCGTGACGTTGGGGAACATCATGTAGTGGTAGTCGTCGATCAGCTGGTCGTCGGTGAGCTCCGAGACGTCGAGCCCCATGTGCTTGGCGCCGCCGCGGGCCGCGGCGATCAGCGCCGGCCGCACGTCCTTGGCCTTGCCCTGGAAGGTGTCGGGATCGATGCCCGCCGTCTGCATCATCTCGCGCAGGGCCTGCGATACGTCGTCCTGGTTGGGATAGCGGGGAGAGAGCACCCCGAACGGCACCAGGTAGCGGTTGTGGCGCTCGTAGAGGTCCACCTGCACGTTGACGTCGTCGAGCATCTGGAGCAGCTGCGGGTGGATGGCCTGGACGTGGTAGACCTCGTTGAAGGCGTCCACCGAGGTCTTCCAGTTGCAGTCCCACTCGATGGTCTTGTCGTTCACCAGCACCTGCTCGTCGAAGCGGTACGGGTCCAGGTGACTCGGGAGGATGCCCAGGTACTCCTCCAGCGACTGGGCGTTCGGGTCGAGGGTGAACCAGACCCAGCCGCCCCAGGTGTCGGTCCGCACCTCGTGCAGGCAGATGCGGTCGTCCGGCAGGCCCTGGTGGAAGTCCTGCTCGTCGGGGATGCGCAGCTTCTTGCCGTCGAGATCGAACTCGAAGAAGTGGTAGGCGCACCGGAACGACGTCACGCGCCCCATGCCCGGGTTGCGCAGCCGGTTGCCGCGGTGCGGGCAGACGTTGTAGAAGGCCTGCACGCGGTCCGGGCCCGAGCGCACGAAGAGCAGCGACTCGCGGCCGATGTCCTCGCACACGTAGTCGCCCTCGCGGACCAGGTCCGAGAGGCGCGGCCCCATCAGCCACACCTTGGTCCACATCCGGTCCCACTCGAGCTGCATGAACTCGGTCGAGGTGTAGCGCTCCTTGGGGATGGTCTCTTGGCCGAGTTCGGGCTCGGGGGCCTTCTCGGTGGGGGTGCGCGACGGCCGTCGCTCCATGGGGTCTCCTTCGCGCCTACGCAGTGAAGCCGGCGGCGGCAAACATTTTGGGCCCATCGTAGGTGATCCACTTCTCGGGCTTCACCTCCAGCACCAGCCGCCGCGGCGAGTCGAGCATCTCGACGAAGGCGTCGCGGTGAGGGCTTTTCGGGAAGAGCGCGTCGCCCAGCGCCGGGTAGAACCAGGCCTTGGTCTCGGCGTCGTCGTGGAGCGTGCAGTGCCCCTTGGCCGTGATGGTGCGGTTGGGGCCCAGCTTCGTTCCGGTGCTGGTGACGACCACGGACACGCGCGGATCGCGGCGCACCGCCGCGATCCGCTTGCGCTGGCTGGTGGCGGTCAGCCAGAAACGGCCGTCCCGCCAGACGTAGCTCATGATCACGCCCACGGGCCAGTGGTCGCGCGTGCCCCACATGAACACGCACTCGTTGTGGGTGGTGAGGAGCTTCTCGCCGTCGGCCTCGTCCAACGGAAAGACGTGGACCTCCTCGAAGTCCTCCAACGTGCTCTCAGACGGCATCGATCCCCCGCGACGCCCAGCGCAGCCCGCGCCGCACCAGTTCGTAGAAGACGGGCGACTCCCAGGAGCCGCGCTCGACCTCGGGATACACGTCCATCATGGGCCGCATGTCGTAGCGGCCCCGGCAGTGCCCGAGGGTCAGGTAGAGCACCTGGCCCCGGCCTTCGGGGTGCAGGTACATGACGAGCCGCGGCTCGTCGTCGGGCCATTCCAGATCGAGAAAGCCCGTGGCCTCGCCCGTGAAGCGCGTCTCCAGCAGGGGCTCGATCTCGCCGTGGTACTCGCACAGGTAGAGCTCGTCGCTCACTTCGAAGGGCTCGATTCCCTTCACCAGCGGGTGCTCGGGCTTGGCGTTGGTCACCGTGTAGGGCGCGATGGGCGGGTGCGCGATGAACTGGCTGCCGAGCGTCCGCATCAGCAGCTGGTGCGTGCGCGGGCTGCCCACGCCCTCCTCCACGAACTCGAACACCGAGTTGGTGCCGTGCAGGGCGAACCAGGGCTTGCCGCCCTGCACGAACTCGGCCAGCGCCTGCTGCTGGGCGTCGCTGACGTCCAGGTCGCAGGTGTACGTCACGAGGAAGTCCGCCTCGGCGATGGCCTGTGTGTCCCGGAAGTCCTCGCCCACGCGGGTGCGGATGTCCGGGTCTTCGCCCAGGAGCTTCAAGAGCTCCACGCGGGCGAAGTCCATGTCGTGCCACTTGCCCCCGCAGACGAAGTAGGCCTGGATCGGCCCTGCCATGGGAGACCTCCTAGAAGTTCACGCGCTTGGTGAAGCCGCCGTCGGCCACCAGGTTGACGCCGGTGATCAGGCTGGCGGCGGGGCTCACCAGGAAGGCGGCCGCGTTGGCGACTTCTTCCGGGGTTCCCATGCGGCCGATGGCGCAGTTCTTCACCGCGTTGTCGTACATGGGCTTCATGGTCTGCTCGATCTGCTCCCAGGCGCCGCCTGCGAAGTAGATGGGCCCGGGCGAGATCACGTTCACGCGGATGCCCTGCGGCCCGAGCGCCTGCGAGAGGCCGTTGGCGTGGGTGAGGAGCGCGGCCTTGATGGCGTTGTACGACGTCGGCCCCATGAAGGTCTCGACGGCGGCCGTGCTGCTGATCAGCAGCACGCTGGCGGCGTCCGACTGGGCCAGCAGCGGCACCGCGGCCTCGACGCTGCGCACGGCGCCCAAGAGGTCGATCTCGAAGTTGGCGCGCCAGGAGGCCTCGTCGGTGCCGTTGCCGCCGCTCGGGTTCGAGACCAGGATGTCGAGGCCGCCCAGCGTCTCCGCGCTCTCGCGGATGAAGCCCTGGAGCGCCTCGCCGTCGCCCACGTCCACGGCCTTGCCGACGACGCGCGCGCCGCTCGCCTCGAGCTCTTTCACCGCCGCTTCGACGCCCTCGGCGCCGCGGGCGCAGATGGCCAGCTCGGCGCCCTCCGCCGCCAGGGTGCCGGCGATGGCGCGGCCGATGCCGCGGCTGCCGCCCGTCACGATTGCCTTCTTGCCCTTCAGTTGGAGGTCCATGGAGTGTGTCCTTTCTGTTGACCGTTGCGGTCGCTCTTCATTCGGAACCCTTCGAGGCCGCCTCGGCGTGGCGCGCGAAATCCTCGGCGCGCGGCAGCCGCCGCAGCGACGTGCCGCCGTCCACCAAGAGGTTCTGGCCCGTGATGTAGCTGGCGCGGTCGGAGAGCAGCCAGCAGACCGCGTCCGACACGTCGCCCGGCGCGCCCATGCGCCCCAGCGGCGTCTCCGCCACGAAGGCGGCTTCGATGCCCGGCACCTGGAAGAGCGGCGCCGTCATGGGCGTCTCCACCAGCGAGGGCGAGACGGCGTTGATGCGGACGCCCCGCGGCCCGTACTCCGAGGCGGCGATGCGCGTCACGTGGTTGATGCCCGCCTTGGCGCCGGCGTAGGCGGCGTAGCCCTCGGCCACCAGCGAGGCCGTCAGCGACGAGATCGTCACGATGGAGCCGCCGCGCGTCATGGCGTTGGCCGTGTGCTTCAAAAACAGCACGGCACCGGTGAACTGCACCGCCACCATGGCCGCCAGCCGGTCGGCCGGCAGCTCGGCGATGGGCGCGTTGTCCTCCATGCCGGCGGAGTTGACGGCGGCGTCCAGGCGCCCGTGCGTCGCCAGGGTCTCCTGCACCAGGCGCTCCAGGTCGGCCTCGCGGGTGATGTCGCAGGGGACGGCGGTGGCGCCCAAGGCCGCGGCGGCGTCTCGCAGCGCGTCGGGCTTGCGGGCCGCGACCACCACCGTCGCGCCCTCGGCCACCAGCCGTTCGGCGATGCCGCGGCCCAAGCCGCTAGAGCCGCCCAGCACGATGGCCACCTTGTCCGCGAATTCGCTGCCCACGCCTCCCCCTACGGCTCTCGCGCCAGCATCTGGTCGAGCGTGTGGTGGAAGTGGCGGATGCGCCGCTCCTGGTCCGACAGCCAGGAGCCCTCGAAGCCCTCCGAGTGCATGCCCCGTTGCACACCCGGCAGGTTGCGGGCGTCCTGGTCCAGCACCTCGTTGTTGAGCGAGAACTGGGCGCCCTGGCCGCGCTGCGTCTCGGGCCGCGGCGGCCGCGCCTGGCCCTCCGGCACGGGTCGGTAGATCTGAAAGTCGAAGGTCATGCGGTCCGGATCCGAGGGGTGCGGCCAGTGGCGGAAGATCCAGAGCTCGTCGCCCAGGATGTTGAGCGAGATGTTCGGGAAGATCGTGTAGTGGTAGTCGTCGCTCAGCTGGTCGTCGTTGAGATCCGAGACGTCGACCCCCGCCTGGGTGAGCGCGCGCCGCTTGGCCTGCTGGAAGTCGCGCCGCAGGTCCTCCAGGCGCCCCTTGTAGGCGCTGGCATCGATGCCCACGGACTTGGCCAGCTCGACGAGCACCGGGTTCGGGTTCTCCTGGTCGGCGTAGCGCGGGCTCGGGATCATCATGGGCACGAGGAAGCGGGTGTGCTTGTCGTACAGGTCGATCTGGATGCGCACGTCGTCCAGGTAGGTGGCGATCTGCGGGTGGATGCCCTGCGAGTGGTAGGCCTCGTTGAAGGCGTCCACCGAGGTCTTCCAGTTGCAGTCCCACTCCACGCTGTAGTCCTCGGCCAGCGCGTAGCGATCGAAGTGATACGGATCCAGGTGCTCGGGCAGGATGCCCAGGTAGTCGCGCAGCGGCTCGGCGTTCGGGTCGAGGGTGATCCACACGAAGCCGGCCCAGATCTCCGAGCGCACGTCCTTCAGGCGCAGCTTCTCGGGCGGGACGCCCTGCGGAAACGTCTCCGGGTCGGGGATGTTGGCCAGCGAGCCGTCGAGCTTCCACTCCCACAGGTGGAAGGGGCAGAGGAGCGAGCGGATCTTGCCCCGCGGCGTGCGGCGGAGCAGGTTGCCCCGGTGCTGGCAGACGTTGCGGAAGGCCCGGATCTCGCCTGCATCGTCCCGCACCACGACCACGGATTCCCGGGCCACCGACAGCGTGAAGTAGTCGCCGGGCTCGGCCACGTCGTCCACGTGCCCGGCCAAGAGCCAGACGCGCTTCCACATGCGCTCGCCTTCCCGCTCCATGTACTCGCGCGAGATGTAGCGGTCCTTCGAGAGCCGCTCGTGGCCCAGCTCGGGCTCGGGGGCCTTCTCCGTCGGTGTCTTCAGCGCGGCGCGGGCTTGGGTCATGGCCGTGCGTCTCCTTGCAAGCGTGCGGGCGTCACGCGTCCTCCGCGATCCGCACGATGAGCTTGCCGCTGTGGCTGCCGTCGAAGAGCTTGAGGAAGGCCTGGGGCGCCTGCTCGAGCCCGTCCACGATGTCCTCGGCGTAGCGCAGCTTGCCCTCGGCCACCCAGGCCGAGAGCTTCTCCATGCCCTCGCCGAAGCGCGGCGCGAAGTCGGCGATCAGGAAGCCCTCGAAGCGGGCGCGCTTCACCAACAGCTGCCACAGGTTGGTGGGGCCCGGGACCGGCGCTTCGGCGTTGTAGCCCGAGATGGCGCCGCAGAAGGGGATGCGGGCTCCCACGTTCAGGTTGTCGAGGGCCGCCTGCAGCACCGGGCCGCCCACGTTCTCGAAGTAGACGTCGACGCCCTGCGGGCACGCCTTGGCGATGGCCTCGGAGAGGTGGTCGCCCTCGCGCTTGTAGTCGATGGCGGCGTCGAAGCCCAGCTCGTCGACGATCCAGCGGCACTTGGCTTCGGTGCCCGCCAGGCCGACGGCGCGGCAGCCCGAGAGCACGGCGATCTGCCCCACGATCGACCCGACCGCGCCCGCCGCGGCGCTCACCAGCACGGTCTCGCCGGCCTGGGGCTTGCCCACGTCCAGCAGCCCGAAGTAGGCCGTGAGCCCGGTCGGGCCCACCACGCCCAGGTAGGCCGTCAGCGGGAAGGGCGGGTCGGCCGGCACGCGCGTGGAGTTCAGGCTGCCCGGCGACAGCGTGTAGTCGGCCCAGCCGTGGATGCCCGTCACCAGGTCGCCCTCGGCGTAGTCCGGATTGCGGGTCTTCACCACGCGCCCCAGCGTCACGCCGTCCACGACGGCGCCCAGCGCGATGGGGTCGCGATAGCCCTCGCCCTCGTCCATCCAGCCGCGGATGGCCGGGTCGAGCGACAGGTAGAGGTTGCGCACCACGATCTCGCCGTCGCCCGGCTCGGGCACGGGGCCTTCCCGGTACTCGATGCACTCGGGGCCGGGCAGGCCCTGCGGCCGCTTCACCAGCACGAACTGGCGGTTTACTTCGGTCACATCGCTCTCCTCGGCGGGGCGGGCTCGCCCACGGGCAGCACGTTGATGGGGATGGCGCTTTGCCGCGCCATGCCGGTGATGGGATCGAAGTCGCTCTCGTCGTCTACCAGGCGGTTGGTGGGGGCGCCGATCTCGCGCACCTTGGCGTCGTCTTCGGGGCCGGCGCCCCAGGCGTGGGCCATGGAGACGACGCCGCGGGCCAGCTCGTCCGTCGCTTCCACCACCGCGGGAATGCGGCCGTGGGGCGAGCGCAGCTCCACCAGGTCGCCGTCGGCCAGCCCCAGGTCGGTCAGGTCGTCCGGGTGCATGAAGGCGGGGTTGGTCGTGCCGCGGGCGCGCAGGGCCTTCAGGTCGCGGCCGGACGAGTTGTACACGTGAAGCAGCCGCCGCGAGATGAGCCGATGCGAGTAGCGCTCGGCGTCTTCACCGTAGCCACCACCGGTCGCGGCGAACGGCTCGGCGCGCACGGCGCCGAGCTCCTCGGGGATGCCCTCGGGCGCCAGCTCGAGCCGGGGCCGCTCGCCGTCGCGCTCGCGCGGCGGGCCCACCTGCACCGCGATGTCCCGCCAC
>JAKSBN010000074.1 GCA_022361175.1 Pseudomonadota bacterium
CCGGCATGCGGCAGCGGTCGAGATCGTCTCCGACGATCACCGAGACCATCGGCGCCACGTCGAAGGACTCGAGGCTGCGGCCGCCCGCCCGGGCGAACCCGGCCCGCAGCGCCGGCTCGAAGAGGTCGAACCGCTCCGGGTTCATCCACACCGGGAAGACGCCGTCGGCCACCTCGGCGCTGCAGCGGATGCCGTTGGGGCTGATGGAGGCGGTGTAGATCGGGATGGTCGGGTCGCCGTGCAGGATGCTCTTCAACGGCTTGCCGAGGCCGCTGGCGTCGTCGCCGCGGTAGGGCAGCTGGTAGTGGTAGCCGTCCAGCTGGGCGGGGGCCTCGCGCCGGAAGATCTGGCGCATGATGTCGATGTACTCGCGCGTGCGCGTCAGAGGCCGGCCGTAGGCCACGCCGTGCCAACCCTCCACCACCTGGGGCCCCGAGGGCCCGAGGCCCACGATGAAGCGGCCGCCGGACAGGTGGTCCAGCGACATGGCCGTCATAGCGGTGCAGGCCGGCGTGCGAGCCGGCATCTGCATGATCGCCGTCCCCACCCGGATCTTCTCGGTGTTGGCCAGGATCCACGTGGCGGTCGTGACCGCGTCCGAGCCGTAGGCCTCGGCGGTCCAGCAGGAATCGAAGCCGAGGCTCTCGGCCTCGCGCACGATATCCAGGGGAAGTTGCAGCTTGGCGCCGGAGTAACCGGCCACGAGTCCGAGCTTCATGGGGGGACACCTCGTCGGTGGGAGAATAGGAGGAGAGACGCGACTTTAGTCGTGTGCCGGGGCGGCGTCGAGAGGCAGGTCGATGGTGAAGACGGCCCCCTGGCCGGGCTGCGAGCTCACGAAGATCCGGCCCCCGTGGCGTTCGATGATCCCGTGGGACAGGGACAGCCCGAGCCCCGTGCCCTTCCCCACGGGCTTGGTGGTGAAGAAGGGATCGAAGAGCCGGCTCTGGATCTCCGGCGGGATGCCGGGCCCGTCGTCCCGGAACTCCAGCCGGACGCCTCCCGGCCGGGTCTGGGTGGAGATGGTGAGGGTGCCCTCGTCGGCCATGGCGTCGCAGGCGTTCATGAGCAGGTTGAGAAAGACCTGGTTCAGCTGGCCCGGATAGCAGCGGACGCGGGGCAGCGTGCCGTAGCGCTTCGCCACCTCGATCCCGCCCTTGAAGCGCGGCGCCATCAGCGTGAGCGTGCGGTCGATCTCCTCGTGCAGGTCGGCGTCCTGGAGCTCGGCCTGATCCATGCGCGAGAACGTCCGCAGATCCTGGACGATCTGCTTCACGCGCTCGGTGCCCTCGCGGCTGCGGGTGAGCAGCTTGGAGATGGCGTCCATCACCTTCTCGCGCCGGGCGTCCTGATCCTGGCCCGCCACCAGCTTGGGGATGTACTCCTCCAGCAGCTGCAGGTTCGCGTGCACGAAGCCGATGGGGTTGTTGAGCTCGTGGGCCACCCCGGCCACCAGCTGGCCCAGCGACTTCATCTTCTCGCCCTGCATCAGCTGGTCCTGGGTGTCCCGCAGCTCGCGGGTGCGCTCCTCGACGCGGGCCTCCAGCGTCTCGTTCAGCTTGGCGATCTCGTCGAACGCCTTGGCGTTCTCGATCGCGATCGAGCTCTGGTTGGCCAGCGTGCGCAGGAGCTGGCGGTCGTCGGCCGCCAGGCGCTCGCCCGAGAGCTTGCGCCCCACCGCGATCACGCCCAGCAGGTCGACCCCGAACAGGATCGGCACCAGGAGCTCGACCTCCAGCGTGTCGAAGACGTCGCGGCAGGCCTCGCGGTTCTCGGGATCGATCTCGTCGTCGAAGTCGACCCGCGAGAGCTCCTCGCGCCGCATCCACAGGTGCTTCCAGATCGGGTGCTCCGACGGGATCTCGACCTCGATGTCCTCCTCGTCCCAGTCGCCGCGCCAGGCGGAGGGCCGCAGCAGGCGGTCGTGCTCGTCGAAGAGCAGCACCATGGCGCGCTCGACGCCCATGGTGTCGGTCAGCGCCACCAGGATGCGGTCGCCGATCTCGCGCATGGACAGCATCGAGACCATGGCCTCGGAGATCTCGCGCACGGCCTGGCGATAGCGCGACCGGTCGCGGTCGAAGATGCGGTCGACCAACCCCTGGAGCCGGTTGCGCAGCGGGTTGAAGGCCAGGATGGCCACGAACAGCAGCGCCGCCTGGAAGGTGCGCGAGCGGGTCGAGACGACGGCGTCGGCGAACGAGATCAGAAAGGCGTAGATGCCCGTGATGGCCAGCGTGGCCGCGCCGTAGGCGGCCGACGACTTGGCCACGATCCGAAACTCGAACACGCTCTTGCGCAGCATGCCGAGGCCCACGGCGACCGGGAAGAAAGCCATCCACAGCATGGCCAGGTAGACCGGGAAGGCCGTGGCCAGAAAGCGCTCGGCCAAGAGCACCAGGATCGCCGGCAGGAAGCTGATGAGCCCGGCCAGGAACATGACGTCGGCGCGGTCGCCCATCCCCGCCTCGCGCGCGCGCCGGCGCTCGAAGGCCAGGATGATGAGGGACGCGGCCGACAGCCCCATCCCGTAGAAGAAGGCCCACGGCGTCACCGTGCCGCGGGCGATCGGCAGCCACGGCTCGAGCAAGCCGGCGAGAATGAACGCCGCCGCGCCGATGTACGGCACCCACTGGATGCGCCGGTGGCGCACCACCCAATTGGGCTCGACGGGGTAGGTCGTGAAGAGGTGGACGGTGGTGGCGCCCAGCAGGGGCAGGTTGGCGACGGCCCGGGCGCTGGCCCAGGGGATCACGTCGATCTGGAGCATCGTGGCGAGCTGCACGCACATCGTGGAACAGAAGAGCAGGAAGACCCACGAGTCCGTGCGGTCGGGTCGATTCCACCAGACGCTGGCGCCCATGCCCAGGTAGAGCCCCGCCACCAGCAGCAGTCCGATCTGGAGCGCCAGGAACACGGGCCGGGCCAGAAGGCCGGGAGGCGTCGGTGGGGCCGACACCGTGATGACGCGGCCGTCGTCCTGGCGCAGCCGGTAGGCGTTGGGAACCCCTTCGACCAGGCCGGGGCCGCCGCGGCGGACCACCTCGTCCACGGGTACGCCGTCGATGGACAGCACCTGATGACCGCGCTGGGCGCCGGCGGCGGCAGCCTCGGGCGTCGCCCACTGCACGGTGGCCACGCCGGCCACGAAGGCGTAGTTGACGGCCAGGCCCGGGCTCCCACCCGCCCGCAGCACCCCCACGATGGAGAGCACCATGGCCAGCGACGCCCAGCCGGCGGAGAGAAAGCTCGTGGTGCGCCGAAAGCGCAGCGTCGCCGAAGGATTCATGCGGACCGCCCGCAGGCCATCCCGACCGTTGCGTCCCTGAGCGTTGCGCCCCTCGGCCTGCGCCCGAGGCGAGACACTCAGCGCGCGGGGGACGGGAGCGCCCGCGCGCGGGAAGGCGAGGGCACAGCCGGGCGCAGGCGCGCCCTCGCGCGCTCATGGTACCGGAGACGGGGCGCTCTGGAGGACGGGAATCGGGTCTGGGGCCCCGCCCGTGGGAGGCGCCTACTGGAGCAGGGCGGGGTCGATCCCGGGCGGCGGGCCGTAGTTGTAGCCGCGGTTGTTCAGCATCACGACGCCGCGCTTCTCCGGGTCCTTCGCGGCTTCGGCCTGGAGGGCCGCGATCCGCTGGCGCATCTGCAGCATCGCCTGCTGCAGGGTCACCTGGTGGGAGGCCTGACGGGTCGCGTCGCAGGACGCCGAGGCGGCGGCCACCGGGATCCGCGCCACGGGTGCAGCGGCCTGGGCCGGCTGATCCACGTGGGCCAGGAAGCGGTCGAACTCGGCGGGATCCCCATCGGCCCGCGCCAGCTTGACGCCAGGGCCCGTGAGGGCCAACACCCAACCGAGCGCCAGCAACCCCAGCGCCGTCGTCCACTGCTGCCGCAGAGTCATGACACACCTCCGACCCGTGCGAGAAATCGCTCCTCTGCCTTTCGGAGCATCCGAGGCGGGACTTGACGGGAACCGGGTGCATTTCCACACTTTTCGCCGAAGTGTCGTCGGGTCGTGGACTTGGCGAGCCGACTGCCGGATGCCGGCCCCCTCACGGACGCGCATCGGATCGGCAAGTTTGGGGTGGGGCTAGAGCCGGAGACCCGCCGCTGCGGGCGTGTAGCGGACCAGCACCCGCGAGCCGTCGGCCTGGCCCTGGCGCATGCGGTCGCGCCAGCGGCCGATCTCCTGGGGGTACTTGCGCTCGTACTCGACCAGGAGCCGCTCCAGGAGACCCTTGTCCTGCCCCACCAGCTCTGCCTTGGCGTCGAAGTGCGGTGCCTGGCGGAAGGCCTCGTTGTTGGAGGTCAGTCCCTTCCAGCGGCCGTGGTCGCCCACCCAGATGCGCGCGCGGTCGAGACCGCGGCGGATGGCGCGGGCCTTCCAGCGGTCGTGGGCGACGGTGCAGACGACCGATCCGTCCAGCCAGCCGTACCACACCTCACCGTGGCACTTGCTCTCGCCCCCGTCGGAGCGGAGCGGCGAGACGTAGACGTAGGGGCTGGAGCGCAGGGCCTCGACCGTGACGTCGGGCAAGGCGAAGCCGGCGCGGCGAGGCGCGGCCGCTGCGAGCCCGACGGGAAAGGCGGCCAGGCCGAGGGCCACGGCGGAGTGTTCGAGAAAGCGACGTCGATCGAGCACGGTTCCCCTCCCATGGGTCCGACCTGCGGCGGCCGGCAGCGGTTGAGACGCCCCAGAGCCCGGTTCCGGTTCCGAGGGCTTCAGATGCCCGAGCCCTGGTCCTCCTCGTCCACGTGGAGGCCGCACTCGCGCGTCTCCGCATTCTCCCACCACCAGCGGCCGGAGCGCGGGTCGTCGCCGGGCTGGACGGCGCGGGTGCAGGGCGCGCAGCCGACGGAGGGATAGCCCTCCCGATGCAGGCGGTTCACCGGCACGTTGTGGTCGCGCACGTAGGACCACACGTCCTCGTGGCTCCAGTCCGCGATGGGATTGAGCTTCACCAGCCCGCCGTGATTCGCATCGAGCTGCAGCTTCGGCGTGTCGCTGCGGGTCACGTTCTGGTCCCGGCGCAGCCCGGTCACGTAGGCGTCGAAGTCCTTCAGGTGGCGCCGCAGCGGCTCCACCTTGCGCACCTGGCAGCACAGCTGGCGGCGCTCGAGCGATTCGTAGAAGAGGTTCATGCCGTGCTCGCGCACCATGGCCTCCACGCGCTCGGCCTCGGGCATCACCACCTCGACGGCCTTGCCGTAGCGGCCGCGCACGCGGTCGATCAGGTCGTAGACGGCCTGGGGCAGCCGACCGGTGTCGAGCACGAACACCCGGGACTCCGGCTCGATGCGGTGCATCATGTCCAGCAGCACCATGCCCTCCGCGGCGCCGAACGACGCCGACAGGGTGATGCGCGGATGAAAATTCTTGATTCCCCAAGTCAGGATTTCTTGGGGGCTCCAGGACTCCGCTCCGTTCTGCTGAACGAGCGCGAGAACCTCGTCTTCGAACGGCTTTTCTCGCTGAAGATCAACGGCGGAGGCGGGCATGGGCGGAACTCCAAGAGGGCATTGGGCACCGGTCAGGGGCCGTCATCGGGGGCGCGACGGAAATTCTTGAGTAGTCGACCGTAGTCTGAAAGTCAATTTCCAGACCTGTATATGTTGTTATTGATCTTTTCTCTTGCAGTAATTGATTCTCGTATATTATAAATCGTCATATACCACGTGACGGTATGAGCCCTCGATGTCCTTGCGCCACGCCATCCTCGGAATCCTCGAGCACGAGCCTCAGCACGGCTACGCGGTCAAGCGCGTGCTCGAGGAGCAGATCTCGGGGTTCTGGCCGGTGAATCTGGCGGCCATCTATCCGTGCCTGCGGCGCCTGGAAGAAGAGGGGCTCGTCACGCACCGGACCGAGTCCACCGCCACGGGGCGCCCCGACCGCAAGATCTTCTCGGTGACCGAGGCCGGCAGCCAGGAGTTGGCCCACTGGCGCCGCCTGCCCCCGAACTGGGACGAGGGCAAGTTCCGCAGCCCGCTGATGCTGAAGCTGCTGTTCGCGCGGCGCGACAACCTGGAAGACGTGTGCGAGTGGGCCGGCAAGGCCATCGAGGACGCTCGGGCCGCCGCCGATCAGATCCGGGCCGAGCTGGCGGGCAAACCCGAGGACAACACCTTCTTCGTGCGATTCCTGCGCGAGTCGGGCCTGGCGCACCTGGAGCTCCAGGCCGAGATGCTGACCGAGATGCGCGACAAGATCCGGGCCTCCCTGGAAGCCGAAGCCGCCGGAGACGCCGAGAACTATCCCAAAGACTGAGTTTGAACCGGAAATTCCGGTTTCGGGGGCGAGAACGAACCGACCCGCCACCACTTTTCGCCCCCACGCGACCTCGGACACAGTGTCCGGGGTCGCGTTCGTTTTGGCCCCCGCTACCCGAGCTGCTGGTGGACGCTGCGGATCTTGTCGTCCATGTGGACCACTTTGTCGCGGCGGTCGTCGATCTTGAGGACGGTGCCGACGCGCTCGGCGCCGGCGGCGAAGACGGCCTCTTCCATTTCTTGGACGAGGGCGAAGATGTCGCCGAGGTCGCCCTCGAGGGTGGTGAACATGGGATCGAGTCGATAGGCGACGCGGTCCTGGTTCTCGACCACCTTGAGGGCAGCCGCGATGAAGCGGGAGAGGCTTACGCCGACCCCGACGGGTGAGAGACTGACGGCGGCGATGGCCATGACGGCCCTCCCTTCGGAGCCGCGACGGGCTCCCAGACCCGCACCCCGGATGCGCTCCGGAAGCGGGCGGCCAGGGTGGCGGCGGTTTCCTGCAGGAGCGGGTGCACCCAGTTCGGCGCGACTTCGGCCAGGGGCACCAGCACGAAGGCCCGCTCGTGAAGCCGGGGGTGCGGCACGATCAGCTCGGGCGTCTCGAGGCACGCGGCGCCGAAGCAGAGCAGGTCGAGATCCAGGGTTCGGGGGCCGTTGGGCTCGCGCCGGCGCCGGCCCGCCGCGCGCTCGAGCTCCTGCAACCCGGCCCACAGCTCGCCGGGCGACCCCTCGGTTTCGAAGCTCGCCACGGCGTTCAGGTAGGCCGGCTGCGGAGGACCGCCGACGGGATCGGTCTCGTAGAGGCGCGACGCCACCAGCCGCCTCCCCACGGCCAAGCGCGCGAGACCGTCGAGCGCTCGACACAAAATCGCGTAGCGATCGCCCAGGTTCGAGCCCAGGGCGACGACGGCGCGCTCGCGGGCGCGGCTCGCGCCGGAGTCGGGGTCGCTTCGCGAAGGCTCGGTCGCGGGGTCCACGCGTCCATACTACTAGTCCGGCGGCTGGCTACAATCCGGGCGTGCCGCACCCCGGAGACCAGCCGCCCCACCTCGTGACCCCCGTCCCGGGGCCCCGC
>JAKSBN010000401.1 GCA_022361175.1 Pseudomonadota bacterium
AGCAGGCATGGCACAGTTTGCCGACAACGCACTCTTCTTCGCGTCGGTCGCAACGTTCTTCCCGGTGCTGGTCGCCGCTTCCTACTGGTGGTGGGCACGGCGGAAGGCCGCCTACGCGATGCTCTTGGCCGGGGCTGTCGCCTACGGGGCAGGGCGCCTTGTCTCTTTCCTCTGTCCACTCACTGGAATACCGGCGTCGGAAGCCGATGCCGTCTTCGCGTCGGCGGCCACTGGGTAGGGGTTCTGGTCGGCGCGATTGGCCTGCTCTTGGGCGCTTCGGGCCTGGCTTGGGCGGTAGCAGTGGACCACCGCGCCCAGCGGCACTAGACGCGTCTCCCGCCGTCGGTTGCCTGCGCGGGGCTCGTGGTAGCATTCGCTCGACCCGAGGGAATCCGAGGCAAGTCGGCAGCTCGCCGAAACGCCGACTGCGAGATCGCTGTCGCACTGGCCAACGGGGAGGCTGAGCGAAAACCGTGCAGGCACCCTTCGAGCTCATCTTCGCCATCGCGATGCTTGCTGCCGTCCTCGTGGGCCTGGTGGCGTGGCTTCGCATCCTCTTCTTTGGATGGAAGGCCCTCGCGAACCGGCGCCAGGATGTGGACATCTCTCGCGATGCGCCGCTCGGCAACCCCGTCAACGTTCTCTTCAGCGACGCCCTGCTCACCGAACGCGGCCTGGCGTATCGACGCAAGATGACCCGTGCCATGATGCTGTTTGCCGCGACCCTCGTCGTCGGGTTCGCCGCGGCCGCTCTGATCGGGGCAATCGCGGGTATCGCGGCCGGGCTGCAGGCCGAGTAGTCAGCACCCGACCAGCTGCGGACCTCCACCGCCGCTAACCTGCCGAGATGAGCCAGCACACGTTCGTCAACAAGCTCTCCGTGCCGCCCTCCCGACGCGACGAGTTTCTCGAGAAGTGGGACCGCGGTGCGGAGTACGTGAAGAATCAGCCCGGTCTGGTCTGGACTTCGCTGCACGAGAGCGTTCAGACCTCCGATCGCCTCACGTTCTTCACCATCGCGGTGTGGGAATCCGCGAACGCCTTTCGGAACGCCGTCTCGTCGACCTGGTGGCAGAGCTTCGTCGACGAGTTCGGGTTCGGCGACGACCCGGACGGATTTCGAGCTGCGCCCGATCTCTGCCAAGTGGTACGCGCGGGGGGCCCTTTTCAGCCAGGGGATGCAGCGGATGACGGCGAACAACGCGGCTGAGAGCGAGTTCCAGGAGCTCTGGGTCGAAACGCCCGACGGTCAATCCATGTGCGCCCCGATCGCCGGACCTTCCGGCTGGCTGATGTACCTGAGAGAGACAGGAGACTCTGGGTTGTTCGGGCGTCATCGTGCTGGTGTGGTCAAGAAGTCCTTCACGGCGCTAGCGATGTTCGGTTTCTTCAGTTCTCCACGAGGGAAGTGGATGTGGAAGAGCTGGCGTTTTGCGTCGAGTAGGGCGGTGCTCGCCGGCGAACGCGAGCCGGTTGGGGGATGGTTCCGAGTATGTCTGAGATCTACGTGAGCACCGACGTGGAGACCGACGGGCCGATCCCCGGCCCGCACTCCATGCTGAGCCTCGCCTCGGCGGCGTTCAGCCCCGATGGCCGCCTCGTGGACACCTTCACCGTCAACCTCGAGCTTCTGCCGGGAGCTTCCGGCCACCCCGAGACGATGAAGTGGTGGGAGAGCCAGCCTGCCGCGTGGCGGGCCTGTCGGCGAGACCCGCGACCGGTGGAAGAGGCTCTGCCCGAGTATCGCTCTTGGCTCGAAGCGCTGCCGGAGCGGCCGGTGTTCGTCGCCTACCCCGCCGGATTCGATTTCACGTTCGTCTACTGGTACCTGGTGCGATTCGCCGGCAAGAGCCCTTTCTCACACTCGGCCCTCGACATCAAGACGTACGCTATGGCCCTGCTGCGGAAGGACTATCGCGCGTCCGTGAAGCGCAACATGCCCAAGCGGTGGTTCTCCAAGCGGCCCCATACCCACGTCGCCCTCGACGACGCGATCGAGCAGGGAGAACTCTTCTGCCGCATGCTCGCCGAGAGCCGCACCGAATCAGCGGGGCGCTGACGCCGAGCCGCACCACTCGGCTCGCGTCCGCTCCGATGACGAGTGTCGAGCAGCGCACCTCCGACCCTGTTAGCCTTGTGGCACAGACCAGGCGCTCGACCCAACGCAGGGCTCGTGCCCGCCAGTCACAGGGGCCGACCCGATGTCCGACCCGATCGAACTGGAAGACTGCGCGCCGGCGCTCGTCGTCTCGGACATCGAGGCCAGCCTGGCCTACTACGAGCGGGCCCTCGGGTTCGAAGTCGCGTTTCGATACGGCACGCCGACGTTCTACGCGGGTGTCTGCCGCGGCAACGTCTCGATCCACCTGCAGTGCGCGACCCAGACCGAGCGCCCCCCCGGCGCCTCTCTCGTGAACGTGTTCGTGAGCAGCGCGGACGCCATGTACGAGGAGCTGCGAACGCGGGAAGCCCGAATTCGCAAGGCGCCGGCCACGTACCCCTACGGCATGCGCGACTTCGACGTCGAGGATCTGGACGGGAACGTCCTGGTGTTCGGCAGCGAGGCGGAGCCCGCGTCGTAGGCGGCCGAGAACCCGCGCTGGAGCGAGCTCAAGCGAGGCCCTACGCCTCCTCGCCCGCTTCGACACGCCTGCGCCAGCGACCCTCTCGAAAGGCCGAGAGGATTTTGCGAGCGGCCTCGCCGTGCTCGGTCGCGTTTCGGTCCGTGAAGCCACGGCGCAGGAAGTCGTTCAGGCCGGGCAGCGCGCGAACGTCGGAACCCTGCGTGCGATAGAACCCCATGCTCCACTGGTCGAAGCCCCGCTCCGGGACTTCGGCGCGCAGCAGCACCATCGCCGACGTGTGCCGCGGGTCGGACTCGATTCGGTCGAACAGCGCCTCGACGATCTCGCGTTCGCCCTCGAGGACCTGCAAGAAGGAGCCCTCGTGGTAGACCAGCATCCCGGTGACCTGGGCCACGGTGTTGTTGCGCCGGGCCGCTTCGAGGATGGATTCGAGATCTTCGTCCGATAGATCCTGCGTCGCCGCACTAGCGTAGATCAGTTGGTGAATCGGCGGCGCTTCTTCCTCGACCGTCGGTTCGTTCGTCTCGTCCATGGCACTGGCCCCTCCCCCACGTGAGATCGGGCGTCCCGGACTTCCACTCAATCGGCAGAACACCCCACTTGCGGCGCTCTGCGGTCGCAGGCCAAGCTCGGGGGTCAAGCGGACGAGGCTGCCGCGACAGCGGCGGCCTAGCGCGGGGTGAAAAGGAGCACGCCTTCGCCCTCGACGGAGACGAGGCGGAAGGCGACGCCTTCGGAGGGGGTCTCGTCGAAGCGCGGGGGCTCGAGGGCGAGGTCCATGCCCTCGCGCTCTGCGACGCCCAGCGCGTTGCCGACGACCACGTTCAGGAACTCGCCGACCCCGTCGGAGAGAAGCCCCTCGTCCAACATGCGGCGATCGAGGCCCGAGGCCCCGGCGGCCAGGTGCTCGCCCAGCGTGCGGTCGCAGAGGAGTGTCACGTCCACGGCCTCGCTGCCGGAGACGCCGACGGTGGCGGCGGCGGCCAGCGAGGGCGCCTCCGTCACGGACTCGCCTTCGGGTTCCACCTTCAGGTGGAGACGCGCGATGCGCATGGTGAAGCGCGGCATGAGATCGAGCACCACCTTCACCACGTGGCGGTCGCCCAGCGCTGCGGGCAGCTGGAGGTCGCCGGTCTCGTACGCGGCCTGGTCCGCCTTGAACTGCTCCAAGAGCCGCGCCAAATCGGTCTCGTTCAGGTGGCCCAGCTGCACCAGCGCCTCGCCCACGCGCAGCTTCTCGGCGTCCTGCTTGGCCACCAGCGACTGGAGCTGCTCCTGCTCCAAGAGGCCCATCTCGACGGCCAAGAGCCCGAAGGGGCGGTCCGTCTGCATCTGGGCGGCGTTCACCCGCACGGTTTCGGCTTCGGTCAGCCAGCCGGCCTCCACTGCGTAGTCGCCCAGCGAGCGGTTGTCGCGCTTCATCAGGCGGATGGCCTCGCGCAGCTGGCCCGCGTCCACCTCGCCGTTCTCGATCAAGTACTGGCCGAAGAACTTGACGCTCCTTCGTCGGCTCCCTCGAGCCGCACCTTGCGCTCGCTCTCGAACAGGGCTTCGAGCTGCTCGCGGTCGAACGGCTTGCTGATCACCTGGACCGCCCCCAGCTTGAAGGCTTCCTCGGCGCGCGATCGGGCGCCCGCCACCGACGACACCATGGCCACGCGCAGCGCGGGACGGGTGGCGCGCATGAGCCGCAGCGCCGAGAGGCCGTCCATCCCGGGCATCACGATGTCCATGAGCACCAAGTCGGGACTCGAATCGGCCACCACGCGGACGGCGCTGGCGCCATCGCTGGCGGTTCCGACGAGCGAAACCCCCTCCATCTCGCGCACGAGTCTCTCGAGCTGGGCCAAGACGGATCGACTGTCGTCGACGATCACGACACTGAGCGGTTTGGGCATGGGTCCTCTCCCACCGAGCCCATCGGCCAGCCGCCACACCGGGTTAACCGCCAGATTGCGGGCGAGCGCCCCGCGGTCGATGATCGCGCGAGCCGAGCGAGCACCGGCAATTGATGCGCAAGTCCGCCGGCAGCCCGGCGGGCCTAGGGGTGGAAGTGCCCGCGGAGGGCGTTCTGGCGGGTCTGCGTCCCTACGGAATCAGCTTCTGGACGGAGGCCGGCATGTCCTTGGCCACGCGCAGGATCGGGATCCCCGTCTGGATGTTCTCGTACATCTCCTGGAAGCAGCGGGGGAGGTCGTGGAAGTCGTAGACCTCGTGATGGATCGTGGGCTTGAAGACGCGCCCGTAGAGCTCCGTGGCGGGCGCGCAGCCGACGATGGTCTCGTAGTGCGTGTGGTCGAGGGTCAGCTGCTTCACGGAAGCGATGGTCGTGTTGTAGTCGACCGCCTGGGCCAGCTGCCAGCCGGAGCTCACGTTCACGCCCTGGCGGGCGGCGGCAGCGAAGCCGGCGGCGAATACGGGCCCGCGCAGCATGTCGCACACGATGTGCATGCCCTCGCCGTCCGTCCGTTGCTTCACTTCCTTGGAGAAGGCCTTCAGGTCGTCCTTGCCGGCGAAGCGGTTGAAGGCCTTCTGGTCGATGCCCTCGATGCCGAGCTTCTCCAGCGCCTCGCGGCGCGCCGGGCTGCCCGCGCAGAAGAAGGCGTTGTGCCCCTCGGACTTGGCCAGCATCAGGAAGAGCTCGGAGACGCCGCCCCCGAAGCCCAGGACGTTCACCGTCGCCCGCTGCTCGCGGGTGACCTTCACGCGGTAGATGCCGATCGCCCGGCGCCACATGTGGTAGGCCGTGGGCGCCCGCAGCGGCAGCGCCGCGATCTCCCACAGGTTGAGCCCGCAGTCGAGCGGCGCCTTCAGGAGCTGCCAGTCGCCGACGACGGCCTCCTCGCCGTACCAGCCGAGCGAGTCGGGCTGGTCGTACGCCCAGATCCGCAGCGGGTAGCCGTAGGCGTCGGGATCGCCGTTGCAGTGGGTGATGACGATGTCGCCCGGCGCGAAGCGCGTCACGCGGTCTCCCACCGCCAGCACCTCGCCGAGGGCGCTGTTGCCGGGGAACATCTTGCCGCCCCGGGCCTCGGCGATGTTCACCGTGTCGGCCGTGGCCGCGTGGTCGACGTTGTGCTCGGCAGAGGCCGCCAGGATGCGCATGTGGACGTCCGAGGGCCCGAGTTCGCGGAGCTCGAGATCGTCCAGCTCGATCACGCGGCTGACGTCGACCTTGGAGGGGTCGCCGCCGACGCGGTCGCGCTCTTTCTGGATGCTCTCGGTGGAGATCGAGTAGGCCTTGACAGTGCGCATGGGGGGCTCCTGCTGCTGGGGGTCTCGAAATGGCGCCGCATCTTAGCAACCCCATGAGGCCACCCAACCCGGGCCGCCCCGGAGTCGACGGTGGCGCCGGGGACGCGGGGGGCCCAACTGTGCGAGATGCCTCAGAAAGGGCCCGGCCCGCGGAGGCGCTGACGCGAAGTCAGCGGCGGGCCGTTGCCCAAAACGTCGATTGCTTATAGAGTACGGGCGCTTACGCGTCCGGCGACCCACCGTCGCCAGGCCGGATCCCCGGCCGGGACGCCACCCGGAAGCGCCCCCCGGCCCGGCTCGTGCGGCCCGGAGACACAGACTGACGGACCGGACAGGAGCGCGAACCGCGCGAGAACGCGAAGAGCGCGAGAGAGAGGCCCCCCATGCGGTTCTACGAATACGAGTCGAAGGCGCTGTTTGCGCGCCACCGGCTGCCCCTCGGCAAGAGCCAGGTGGTGAACTCGGCGGACGAGGCGCGCCAGGTGTCGGCGGACATCGCCGGCCCGGTGGTGCTGAAGAGCCAGGTGCTCTCGGGCGGCCGCATGAAGGCCGGCGCCGTGAAGTTCGCCGACACGCCGGACGAGGCCGCCGCCCACTTCGAGGCGATCCTGCCCATCGAGGTGAACGGGCAGAAGGCGCGCTCGGTGCTCGTCGAGGAGAAGACGCCGATCGCCCAGGAGTACTTCGTGTCCGTCACCTGGGACGGTCGCGCCAAGAAGCCCGTGGTGTTGTTCAGCGACATGGGCGGCATCGACATCGAGGAGGTCGCGGAGACGCACCCGGAGCACGTCTCGCGCACGCACCTCTCGACGCTGCGCCCGCTCTCCGACTACCAGGCGAAGCTCGCCGTCGCGCGCACCGGCGTCAGCGGCGGCTAGCTGAACCGGCTGACCCGCATCGTGCTGGAGCTCGCGCGCGTCTTCCGCGAGTACGACCTGACGCTCGCCGAGATCAACCCGATCGGCCGCCTCGCCGGGGGCGCCTTCGTCGCCCTCGACTCGCACATCGACATGGAGGAGGAGGCGCGCGGCACGCACGCGCGGCTGCTCTCCGAGCTCGGCATTCCCGACGAGGACACG
>JAKSBN010000126.1 GCA_022361175.1 Pseudomonadota bacterium
CCGCGGCACCCGCGCCGCCCCCGCCCTCGGGCCCGCGGATGACGCTTCCCAGTGTCGATTGGGAGCGCTGGATCGGCGTGCGCGGCGCGGCCGTGCTGGGCGGCATCGTGCTGGCGCTGGCCGGGCTCTACTTCTTCCAGTACTCGATCGAGCACGGTTTGATTCCGCCCTGGCTGCGCGTAGTGCTCGGAACGCTGGTCGGCCTCGGCTGCATCGCGGGAGCCGAGCTGCGGGCGCGAGAGCGCTATCCGACCATCGCCAACCCGCTGGTGGGCGGCGGCACCGTCGTGCTCTACGCGGCGTTCTGGGCGGCGCGGGCGCGCTACGGCTTGGTCGGGACCGAGATGGCGTTCGTGCTGATGGTGGCCGTCACCGCGGCGGGAACTGCACTCGCCTACAAGCACAACTCGCTGGTGATCGCGTTGATCGGGCTGATCGGGGGCTTCGCCACGCCGATGCTCATCTCGAGCGGCAGCGACCGGCCGATCGCGCTCTTCGCCTACATCCTGCTGCTGGACGGCTGTCTCCTCTTCATGGCGTACCGGCGCCGCTGGCCGATCCTCGCCGTGCTGAGCCTGGTGGGCACGGTCTTCTACCAGGCCGGCTGGATCGCGAACCGGATGGAGTCGCATCAGGTCCTCTTGGCCATGGCGGTGCTCGGGATCTTCGCGGTGGCCTACGCCCTCGTGCTGCGCGATACGCCGCGAGACGGCCGGCGCGCGTGGCTGATCACCCAGGGTGGGGCGGCGCTGTTTCCGTTCGTGTTCGCCCTCTACTTGGCGGGGCGCTCGGACCTGGGCGACCACTTCGCGCCGCTGGGAGTCCTGCTGGCGCTGCTCTCCGCGTCGGCGTGCTGGCTCGCCCGGGTGCAGGGGCGGGCCTGGCTCGGCCTGGGGGCCGCCTCGGGCACGACCGCGGTCTTCGCCGTCTGGCTGCTGGGGCACGGGCTCGAGGGCCTGCTCGCCTGGGAGGCCATGGGCTTGTGCGTGCTCCTGGCGGGGGTCTTCCACGTCTTCGTCGAGCTCGACCGGGAAACGCAGGGCTCTCGCGGCCCCGGCCCGGCCGCCGTGGTGAGCGTCCTCGGCCTCTTGACGGCCGCCATCGGGGCGGCGCTGGCGAATGGCGACGACGCTCCGCTGTGGCCGTGGCTCACGGGCTGGCTCGCGCTGGCGGCGCTGGCGATTCGGCAGGCGGGTTTCCCGGGGAGGGAGCCCCTGCACGCGGCCACGGCGGCGCTGCTCGCCTTGGGCTGGTGGCCCCTGCGCTGGGCCTACAGTGGCGACGCCGCGGCGCCCAGCTACGAGCTCTACTGCGCGGTCGTGGTGTTCGTCGCCGTGGCCGGCCAGGTCGTGGCGCTTCGCCGGTCGCCCGGCCGTGCGCGTGTGTGGGCCGAGCACGGCGCGGCGCTCTTCGCCGCGGTGATGCTGCTGTCGCAGCCGATCTTCCCGCGGCCCGAGTCGCAGACGCTGCTCTCGCTCGGCACCGGGAGCTTGTTGGGCTTCCTGGTGCTGCTCTCGGCCGCGCGCTCGGGACGCGGCGGCTGGGTCTTCGCCGCGGTGGCCCTGACGGCGCTGGTGCAGCTCGGCTGGACGGTGGATGACGACGGTCGCAACGACCGGGTGGTGGCCCTGGGGCTGGCCCTGCAGCTTTGCACGGCCGTGCTCTTCACCGTCTGGCCGCTGGTGGCCTTCGCGGGCCTGCGCGGGGCGCGCTGGGCGTGGTACGGCGCCGCCCTGGCGCTTCCGGCGTGGTTTTTCTCGCTGCGCGAGCTCTACGTCGAGACGGTGGACGACGATTCGATCGGGCTCTTGGCCGTGGGGCTGGGCGCCGTCGCGCTGGCAGCGGCCGTCCAGGTCTCGCGGTTGCGCGCGGCCGACGACCCGCGGCGCACCAGCAACCTGGCCTGGTTCTTGGCCGTGGCGCTGGGGTTCGTGACCGCCGCCATCCCGCTGCAGCTGGACAAGGAGTGGATCACCATCGGGTGGGCGCTCGAGGGCCTGGCGGTGACCCTCTTGTGGCGGCGCCTCGACCACCCCGGGCTCAAGTACTTCGCGCTGGCCCTGTTCGCGGGCGTGACGATTCGGCTCGTGGCCAACGACGCCGTGCTCGGCTACTACGAGCGGCCGTCCTGGCGCATCGTGAACTGGCTCTTCTACACCTACCTCGTGCCCGCCGCGGCGATGCTGGGGGCGGCCCGCGTGCTGGCGCGCGACGAAGTGGATCGGGCCCGGTCCGGTGAGGGCTGGCTCTACGGCCGCGGCCATGCGCTGGGCGCCATTGGCACCGGCCTTGCGGCACTGGCGGTCTTCTTCGTCTGGATGAACCTGGCCATCGCGGATTGGTTCGCCACCGGTGAGAGTCTGCGTGTCAGCTACGAGCGCATGCCGGCGCGCGACCTCACGACCTCGATCGCGTGGGCGGTCTACGCGCTGGGGCTGTTGGCGGCGGGCGTGCGGGGCGGCAGCCGGGGGCTGCGTTGGCTGAGCCTGGGGCTCATGCTGGTCACCATCGTCAAGGTGTTCCTGTACGACCTGGGCGAGCTCGAGGACCTCTACCGCGTGGCCTCGCTCCTGGGGCTGGCGATCTCATTGATCGTCGTCTCCTTCGCCTACCAACGCTTTGTCGTGGTGCGCGACACGGCGCCGGAGAACCCATGAAACGCTGGCAGCGTGTTGCGGCGGCGATGTCCGTCGCCTTTCTCTCGACCTCCGCCGACGCGGCGACGCCCGTGGCGCTCGAGCGGTTGTTTCCGCACGAGGCCCCCATCGAGGCGGACGCAACGGGCCTGGTTCGGCTGGCGCTGCCTCCGGAGGTGATTCGCGCCTGTCGTCCGGATCTCTCGGACCTGCGCGTCTTCGACGCCGCCGGCCGCGAGGTGGCGTTCTGGCTCGACAGCAAGCGGCTCGACGAGGCCGTCCAGGTAACGGAGAGCTTCGACCCCGAGATCGTGGGGCTCGACCGCGAGGAGCACGCGGCCGAGAACGCGCCGAGTCGACGCACGGAGACTTACGAGATCACGGTGCCGCCGCGCGGTCCGGCGGTGGGTACCTGGGAGCTCGTGATCGTGGTCTCGCACCCGCGCTACGTCCGGGCCGCGACGGTGCGGCGCGCGGGCGAGGGGAAGGCGGTCGAGACGTTGGCCGAGGCGGAGCCGATCTTCCGGCTCGCCAAGGACACGCACCGCACGCGCCTGGCGCTGCCGCCCATCGAGGGCGGCACGCTCCAGGTCGAAATCTCCGGACAGGAAGACTTCTACCTGGAGCCCCGCTTTCGCTACGAGAACGGGCGCCGGCTGGAGTCCGCGTCCCGCAGCGCGGTGGCGCTGGAGGAACTCTCTCGGGAGTACCGCGACGGCCAGACCGTGGTCGAGCTGGCGCGACCGAGCGGCCTGGTTCCGGATCTCCTGCGCGTCGAGAGCAGCACGGGCTCGTTGTCGCGCGAGATCACGGTCTGGGACGAGCGGCCCGGCAGCGGCGAGGCGAAGCTCGGCCACGGAAAGCTCTACCGCCTGGACGGGAAGCCCGGCCGCATGCGGCTTCGCCTGGCGCCCGCCCGCGGCGAAAGCCTGCGCGTGGTGATCCGCGACGGCGACAGCCCGCCGCTCACCGACTTGCGCTTCTCGGCGGTGATTCGCCGGCCGATCCTGGTCTTCGACCTGTCCGGCAAGCGCGGTACGCTGCGCTTCGGCGGGGGGCGCGCACGGCGGCCCCACTACGACCTCACGGGCCTGCGGTCGCCGCTCAAGGGCAGTCGCGCGGAGCTGGCCGTGGAGCTCTACGCCGGCGGCATGCCCCTGGCTCGCCTGGGGGAGATCCGGCCGAACCCCGCCTTCGACGCGACGCCGGCGCTGGCCTTCGCCATGCACGCGGGCGCGGAAATCGACGAGCGCATCTTCAGCCACCGCCGCCCGCTCGCGCTGGCGCCCTCGTCGGAGGGGCTGTCGCGCCTCGTCCTGGACCCCGCGGATACCGCGCACTCGCTGAACGACCTGGCCGACCTGCGGGTGGTGGGCGGCGACGGCCGGCAGTGGCCGTACCTCATCCGTCGCAGCGCGCGCACGCGCCGCATCGCCCTGACGGAGACCGAGCGCGTATCCCGCAAGCGCCGGACCACCTATGCCCTGGCGCTGCCTACGACGCCCCTCACGCTCCACCGGCTGACGCTCGGCACCGAGGCGCCGTACTTCGACCGCACCTACAGCCTGATGGCGCTGGACGAGCACGGCCTCGGCCAGCGCATCGCCAGCGGTCGGGTGAAGAAGGACGCACGGCGACCTCGGCCCACTCGCATCGGCTTCTCCTCGCGGCCGGTCTACGGGTTGGAGCTGGTGCTCGAGGACGGCGACGACGCGCCGCTTCGCTTCCACACCGTCACGGCCCACGCGAGCGTGCCGGAGATCTTCCTGGTGGCGCCCCGTGGCGAGTACCGGCTGCTGCTCGGAAACCCCGACCTGCCCGCGCCCCGCTACGAGCTCGAACGCGTGCGCAGCCTGGTGCTGGCCGCCAGCAGCGGCAGCGCCACGGTCGGGCCCCTGGAGCCGAATCCCGTCTACAGCCTGGCGGCCCGACTCGGGACGGAGGACGGTCCCAGTGCCACGCTGCAGGCGGGGCTGGTGTGGGGCGTTCTCCTGGTGGCGGTCGCGGTGCTCGCCTGGCTGACGTTCCGCGTCGTGACCCAGACCCCCGACTCGGGGGACAAGTCCGCCGAGCCGTGACGCACGGCAAGCGCAGTTGCGCTTGACACGGTTCGCGGCCACCGCGTAGAAGAGGCGGAACCCTCGACGAGGTGGACGCGTGGAATACCTGCTCGTGCGCTACGACCGGCGGCGAACCGTTTACGTAAACGGCAAGAAGGCGGGCTTCACGAATCGCTCGCTGCGGATCAACGCCGGCCGCCACACCGTCGATCTGGGAGAGCCGGACAACTACACCCCGCAGCGAAAGCAAATCGACATCGCGGGAACCACGCCTCAGGCGCCGCGCGAGCTCGATTTTGTCCGCAACGAGTAGGTCGGCCCGGGCCGCGGCGGTCGGCGTCGCGCTGCTGGCGTGCGCCAGCGTGCCCACGCCGGAGCTCTCGCGCTGGGAGCGGGGCGCCGGGTATCGCGTGGATCTCGACCGGCCCGCGGAGAGCGCGAATCGGACGTTCGTGGTTCTGACCTTCTCGGGCGGCGGGACCCGCGCCGCCGCCTTCTCCTACGGTGTGTTGAAACGACTTCGCGACGAGCGCATCGGGACCTCCGGCGGCGGCCGGCTGCTGGACGAAGTCGACGTCATCTCGTCCGTCTCCGGTGGGAGCTTCACCGCCGCCTACTACGGCCTCTTCGGCGACCGGATCTTCCGCGATTTCGAGGGTCAGTTTCTCTACGTCGACATCCAGGCGCGCCTGGCCCGGCAGCTGTGGAATCCCGTGAACTGGGCTCGCCTCGCCTCGCCGTGGTTCAGCCGGATCGACCTGGCGGTCGAGTACTACGACGAGCACCTGTTCGCTCGCAAGCGCTACGCCGATCTGGGCGACGAGCGTCCCTTCGTGCTGATCAACGCCACTCATCTGGCCACCGGCAACCGCTTCACCTTCGCCCAGGGTGACTTCGATCCCCTGTGCGCCGACCTGTCCCAGTTGCCGGTGGCGCGCGCCGTGGCGTCGTCGTCGGCCTTTCCGGGGTTGTTGAGTCCCGTGACGCTCGAGAGTCGCGCGGGGGCGTGCGGTTACGAAGAGGAGGAATGGATCGGGCACGCCCTCGACCCCACCGCGCCGGTGCGGCCGGCGCGGCGCGTCTCGGAGGCCCAGCGCCTGCAGGCGCTGGCGGATCGCCGCGCACACCGGTGGGTCCACCTGATCGACGGGGGCGTGGCCGACAACATCGGCCTGCGCGGGCCGCTCTGGGCCGTCTCGACCCTCGATGCCCCGTGGAGTGCGCTCGCCCGCATGAACCTGGAGGAAATCGACCGCTTGGTGGTGGTGATCGTCGATGCCAAGACCGACCCGGAGAACGACCTCGGGCGCAAGCGCCGGACGCCGAGTCTGGTGTCCACGCTCTACGCGGCGGCCACGGTTCCGATGGGCCACTACAGCTTCGACACTATCGAGCTCTTCCGGGAGCACATCGACCAGGCCAACAAGGACGCCGCCCTGGCGGCCGGCTGCGCGGAGCCCGGCGTCCGCTGCCCGCCGGGCGCGCAGTTCCACACCGTGGCCTACCACCCCATCGTGGTGCAGTTCGACGCCGAGCGCGATCCCGAGGTGCGCCGGCGCCTCAAGAGCATGGCCACCAGCTTCGCCCTCGACGCCGAGGACGTCACGCTGCTGATCGACGCCGGCGATCGGCTGTTGGCGGAGTCGGTCGACTACCAGCGTCTGCTCGCGGAGCTTCGCTGAAGGCGGTCTCCAAGCCAGCCCTCAGCGGCTAGAAGCGGAACTGCACTCCGAGACCAAAAGACGCGGTGTCGAGGTCGTCCACGTCCCCTTTCGGCAAGAGGTAGGTGGCTTCGAAGGAGAGGGCGATCTGTTCGGTGGCGTACAGATCGATCCCGCCGCCGAGGCGCACCACGAGGTCGGTTTCGCCGTCGTCCTCGATACCGCCTCCGTCGAGCTCCGCGTGGTAGACCCCGAGACCGACGATCACGTTCGGCTGCAGGCGCTCCGTACCGAGGTAGATCCGAGAGTTCGCGGTCAGCGCCCACGCCTCGAGGGTGATGAGGTCGACGTCGTTGGCGGCGATGTCGAAACCCTCCTGCCACTCCCACTGCAGCTCGGTGGCGAATCGCTTCCACACGCGATAGCCCGCGCGCACTCCCAGACCGCCGCTCCCGTCGACGGAGACGTCCACGCCGGACACGACGGAATCGACCTCGTCCTGAAGCTCGTCCTCGTAGTTGTCGATGGCGTAGTGTCCGGCGAGCCCCAAGTAGAAGCCCGAGCGGGAGTAGTCCGGCTCGGCCTCTGCCCAGCCGGTCGCGGGCCAGGCCAGTGCCAGCAATGCAACGGTGCCGACGGCGGCCCTTTTCATCCATGTCCTCGATACGAACATCCCAGTCTGCATACGATTTCGTCTTGTCACGGCTGCTCCTCCGAAAGCCCCATACTGCGAGCCTCGACGATAGGAGTGGTTCGCCGGGGCGCTACTACAAATTGGTGCAACCGAGCTTGCATCCTGCCCACACGAACGACGTCCATCCCGCGTTCCCAGCGTTCGACTTGCTCCGCTTCTCAGCTTCCGCATCACCACGTTCTCCCTCCGAGGTCCCGGTGTTTGAGACCACGGTAGGGGAACCGAAGTTCGGCGATACTGGAAAACCGCTGGAAATGAAAGTCGCACTTTCCGTGCAGGCAACCTGCTCCGAGCAGTCCTCAGCCCGCTCGCAGGCTCTGCCCGCCGTCGACGGGAAGGATCGCGCCGGTGATGAAGGCGGCCTCGTCGGAGGCCAGGAAGAGGGCGGCGTGGGCCACGTCCCAGGCGGTGCCCATGCGCCGACCCAGGGGCACCTGGGCGTCTCGCGCCCGAACGAGCTCGTCCCGTTCGACACCGAGCTGTTTCGCCTGGCCCTCGATGGCCATCGGGGTGTTCATGAGCCCCGGCATGATGGCGTTGGCGCGAATGCCGTAGCGCGCGTTGCCCAGGGCCAGCGATTGGGTGTAGGCGTTGACGCCGGCTTTGGAGGTGCGGTAGGCGACCATGGGCGTCGCGCACACCGCGGCGATGGACGACACGTTGGTGATCACGCCGGAGCCCCGCTCGCGCATGCTGGGGAGGACGTGCTTGCTGGGCAGCACCACGCTCTTCAGATTGACCGCGAGAATGCGATCCCAGACCTCCTCCTCGATGCGGGTCGTGCCGGCGTCGTTGCCGCCGATGCCGACGTTGTTGTGGAGGATGTCGATGCGGCCGAAGGCTTCCACGCAAGCCGGGGCCAAGGAACGGCAGTCGTCTTCGATGATGGCGTCCGCGGCGAAGGCGGCGGCCTTGCCGCCCTCGGACTCGATGGTGCGCACGGTCTCTTCGGCAGAGCCCAGGTCGCGATCGACGCACAGGACCTGGGCGCCTTCGCGCGCGAACAAAATCGCCGTGGCGCGGCCGTTGCCGATGGTCTCGCCCGGCGTCTGGCCGGCGCCCACGACGATGGCGACCTTGCCGGCCAGACGCTCCGAGGCCCCGCGCGTCATTCGGGCAGCCCTTCGATCCCGGGGTCCAGCTGGACGCCCAAGGTGTTGAGCGCCATCGAGACCAGGTGGTACTGCCCGACCGTGAAGACCAGATCGATCTTCTGTTGATCGCTCAAGCCGGCCAGATCCTTCCAGGTGGCGTCGCTCACGAAGGAGTCGGCGTGTAGCTCGTCGGTGGCGCGCAGCAGCGCCGCTTCGTGGGCGCTCCAACCCTCCGCGTCCGGGCCCTCGCGAATGCGGTCGATCTCCTCCGGCCGAAGTCCCACCTGCTTGCCGATCGCCACGTGCTGCCCCCACTCGTAGCCCGAGCGACACAGCCAGCCGACGCGCAGGATCGCGATCTCGCGCTCGCGGGGCGAGAGGGTGTGCTTGGCCAGGACGTGGTTGCCGAAGACCAGCCAGCGCTTCAGCAGCTTGGGGTGGTGGGACAGGGTGGCGAAAATGTTGAGGAGGGGGCCGTCGCCGAGGCGGCTGCGGGTCTCAGGGTCGATGTCCTCGGGGGCCAGGGGGGCGATGCGGGGTTCGTTGAGTCGCATGGGCTCCTCTCGGGGCTCGGGGCCGGCGGCGGTGGAATTCCGGCCCGGCTCTCGAATCGCGGTGTGTGCCCCCGACGATAGTCGCTGGGCTCGAGCGAGCACAAGCTCACCGGCGACCGAGAGGTACTGAGAGGGCCTCTAGACCGTGGAGGGGGCCTTGGGAAGCACCGGGTTCAGCTGGAGAAGCAGGGAGTGGGGCGCCAACACGCGCCAGGCGACGAAGACCGCCAGATTCCGGATGCGTTCGGCGTGGGCGGGCTCGTCGTCCTCCAACAGCCGGAATCCCAGGTGCTCGATGGAGGTGAGCGCGGCGCCCACGAGAATCGGGTCCAGCCGATCGCCGAACGCGATGTGGTGTTCCTCGTCGATCAGACGGGCGAAGGCCTCCAGGATGCCGCGTCGGCGCCGGTTCGCCAGCGAGTCCGGGTTGGCGTACTGGCTCGCCACCACCCGAAAGAAAGGACCCAGCTCGCAGATCCAGTCGAGGTAGGCCTCGACGGCGAGCCGCAGCTTTTCCCACGGTGGCTCCGGCGTCGCCACGACGCCTCGGATGCGTCTCATGAGGTCGTCCGCGTGTTCTTCCAGCAGCTGGTCGAAGAGATCCGTCTTGCTCCGGAAGAGCCGGTAGAACGAGTGCCGGGACACCTGGGACGCCACCAAGATGTCCTCGACGGTCGCGTCCTCGTAGCCCACGCGGCCGAAGACCGCCCGGGCTCCGCACTTCAGATCCGCGACCAGGTCGCGCCCGCGGCGCCGTTTTTGGACGAGTTGCTGGGACACGGAAGGAGCTTAACGGAGACCGCCTCCTGGCAACCAGCGCCGTTGAGAACCCAATCCGGACTTCGGCACTCGGTCGACGACGGCCCTAGGGCAGCGGCGTCAGTCCCGGCTCCCAACCGCGGGGCACGAACAGTCCCAGGGCTCCCAGCGCTTCTTCGTCCGCGATCATGCGGTCCGCCGCCAACACCTGCAGCGAGCGTCCCGCCGGTTGCGGCACCGCGTCGAGTTGTACGCCCAGGACGTCGCCCGGCACGAAGGCCTCGCCGCCGACCTCTCCCTCGTCCTCCATCGTGAAGTAGAGCACGCCGTCGGCCACCGTCAGGCCCACCACGTTGGCGTCGTCCGGATCGTCGTCGAAGAGGGCGGCGGCGGGGATCTCGACGCTGTGTTCGTCGCTCGCCGGGTCGTAGCGCACGATGTCTCCGCGCAAGACCTCGATCCCGTTGCCTTCGGTGTCCGTCTCGTCGTCCGACGAGTAGAGCCAGGTGCCGTCCGGGGCGACGTAGAGGGCGTCGATGACGCCGTCCAGGAGATCGGCGCCGGCCCTCACCAGGTCGTAGCGATCCGCGTCCGGGTCGTACGCCACGACGTCTCCTTCGTCGAACTCCTGGTTTCCGATGTCGAAGTTGTCTTCGGAGACGAACCACACGACGCCGGTGTCCGCGAACACGTGGGCGGCGCTGACCTTCTCTTCGAAGTCGGGCAGGGACACGGCCTCACCCGCGCGCTGGTCCCAGGTGAAGAGCTGGCCTTCCTCGACCTCGGTGCCGTCTCGCAGCGTGAGCTCTTTCTCGGGGCCGGCGCTCAGGAAGTGCGTCGGCACCGTCTCGAGGAAGGCGCTGCAGGTCGCCAACTCGGGGCCCTGCGGCAACTCGTCGGCGGGGATCAGCGTGAGGGCCGCGGTCACCGTGGAGCCGCCGAAGACGGCCACGTCGTCCGGAACCGTGACGACGAGCTCGGCTTCGATGGGGCCTCCCAGAAGGGTCAGCCCGGCGTCCGGGCCCCCACCGTCGGCCAGAGCCTGCGCCTCCTCCAGGGAAGGCGCATCGAAGACCTTGCTCAGGGTCTCACTGATGGGAAGGGGAACGATCACGCGCGAGGCGGCTCCCTCGGCGAACGCCACCAGGCGAGGGGTCAACTCCAACTGGCCCAGCTCGTCCCATTCGAGCTCGAACGAGCCGCTGGACGCCAGGTCCGGATCGTCGTCGACGCAGAGCGGGATCGGGCCCAAGAGCGGCCCCGAGGCCACCAGCGCGTTGGTGATCGCGATCTGGCCGTCGGCTCCGCCGAGGCCGGCCGACCCCTGAAGCGTCGCCTCGAAGCCGCCGAAGAGCTGCGTCTGCAAGACGCCACCGTTCGGCAGCTCTAGCGCGATGGTGTTGTCCGCCTCCGGATCCAGGACGAAGACCACGTCTTCGTCGATGTCGACGCTGCAGGCGGCCAGCAGAGCCGGGAGGACGGCCAGGATCACGAGGCGCGGGAACGACGGGCGGGACTTCGACATGAGAGGGGTCTCCTTCGCACGAGTCGTAGGAGCCCAGAACTAACATACGTAGATGTTTGATTCGGTGACCGCAGAGCACAATTTGACCGCCTTCAGTGGGAAATTCGGTCACTGGCCCCACGGGCGTGATGATGGTTCCGAGTTGGGGGGGGGTGGCGCTAGCTCTCGCCACCCAGGCGAGCAAAGACCGCCTCGGGCGAGTCGGTGGTGGCGGCGGAGTCCGCGGGGAGGTCTTCGCTCACAGCGGTGCAAACGGCCTCGGGCTGATCGATGCCGCGCTGGGCGAGCTCGTCGGGCAGCACGCGCGCGAGCACGACGGCCATCTGCTCGCGGGTCACGCTGGCGGGCTCGAGGCCGGCGCTCTTGAGCGCCAGTCGCACGGTGCCGCGGGCTTCGAGGCGATCCAGCGAGGTTCGCTCTTCCAACTGTTGACACACGTGGTCGAAGAGCGGCGACGGCATCAGGCGGATGCTCCGGCGGCCGCCCGGCGACGGACCGCCTCCAGGTAGGCCTTGGGCGGGGCGAAGGCCAGCAGCAGGATCACGCTGTCTGCAAGACCGCCCAGGGACGTCGTCGTGGGCTGGATCAGGTCGCGCGCAATGGCGTTGCCGGAGTAGAAGAGCAGCCCCGCCGTCACCGTCGTCGCGACGGAGATCAACCCGAACAAGCTCCACAGCAGCATGCGGTTGACCACGATCGGGTCCGCCAGGCCGAAGGCCACGCGTTTGCGCAGCTTCCACCAGTGCCCGAAGGCGGAGACGCCGGCCCAGGCGAAGGCCAGCAGGGCGCCCACGACCGCGAACAGGGTCCAGCGGAGCTGTGCCGCGAGCGCCTCCTCGCGGGTCTCGCTGGCCAGCCGCTCGATGCCGTGGCCCACGACGTAGTAGAGACCCACGGCGACCACGAGCACCAGGACGACCTGTGCCCAGCGCCGACCGCGGTGAAAGACGTGGGCCGTGAAGGAGAACAGCAGCACGAGCCCCGCAACGCTGAACGCGGACGAGATCACGGCCAGCACCTGGGCGACCTCGACGGAGGCGAGCAGGCGCCCGGCCGCGTTCAAGGGAACGCCGATCCCGCCCATGAGAAAGAACGACAGCCCCAGTGAGAACTCGGCGTAGCCCCGGGAGCGGCGCGCGACCAACAGGATCTTGGTGCCGACGACGATCCAGACGACGCACAGGGTGGCCAGGGCGGTGAGCACCATGATCTGCATGGACTTTGAATCGGGCGATCGGGTAGGGCACTTGACGGAGAACGGGAGGCTCGGGGTCACCGAGCCCCATTTTGCGTGGGGTTCGGCCAACGCTGTGGCGGGCGGGGCTGGACAGAGCCCGGGCCCTATCCTGTGGTGGCCGAGCTGGCACAGCGGATCGATCCGGTCCCCGAGATCACCTACGTGCCGACCCCCACCGAGGTGCGGTACCGCTTCTCTCCCGCGGCGCCGTAGCCGCGTTTTCGAGGACGGCTGTGGAAGTCATCGGTCTCGACCACGTCTACCTGAGCGTCTCGGATCTCGCGCGCTCGGAGCGCTTCTACGATCCGGTGATGCAGGCGCTGGGGTTCCGCAAGGGCGACAAGCCGATCGCGGGTGAGCCGCACGCCCACTACTTCAACCGGGTGCTGCAGCTCACGCTGCGGCCGGCGCGCTCGGCGGGCCCTCACGACCCCTACGCGCCCGGGCTGCACCACCTGTGCCTGCAGCTGGCGACACCGGCGGACGTCGATGCGGCCGCGGGGGCGCTTCGCCAGCTGGGGGTCGCCGCCACGGACCCGGCCCGGTACCCGGAGTACAATCCCGACTACTACGCCACCTTCTTCTCGGATCCGGACGGTCTTCGCCTGGAGCTGGTGAGCCGAACCCCGTACCGGGACGAGGTGGTGAAGTACTGGGACCGGTTCACGACTTTTCTCAACCCATGGGCCGAGTTCAAAGCCCGCCGCAGGTGAGCGCCATGCTCGAGTACCAGCATCCCGAGGCCCGCCTCACCCTCTCCCAAGGCCTGCGCGAGTACTACGCGAGTCGGGTACTGAGATGGCCTCTCGCTAGCTCTCGCCACCCAGGCGAGCGAAGACCGCCTCGGGCGAGTCAGTGGCGGCGGCGGAGTCCGCGGGGAGCTGTTCGCTCACGGCGCTGCACACGGCCTGGGGCTGCTCGATGCCGCGCTGGGAGAGCTCGTCGGGCAGCACGCGCGCGAGCACGACGACCATCTGTTCGCGAGTGACGCTGGCGGGCTCGAGGCCGGCGCTCTTGAGCGCCAGTCGCACGGTGCCGCGCGCTTCGAGGCGATCCAGCGACGTGCGCTCTTCCAGCTGCTGACACACGTGGTCGAAGAGCGGCGACGGCATCAGGCGGCGGCCCGGCGCCGCACCGCGTCCGTGTAGGCCTTGGGCGGAGTGAAGGCCAGGAGCATGATGATGCTGTCCGCGAGACCTCCGATCGACGTCGTAATGGGTTGGATCAGATCCCGGGCGACGGGGCCTCCCGCGTAGATGAGAACGCCCGCGGTGACGGTCATTGCAACCGAGATCAGGCCGCACAAGCTCCACAGGAGCAGGCGGTTCACCACCACGGGATCGGCGAGACCGAAGGCGACGCGCTTGCGCAGCTTGAGCCAGTGGGCGAAGGCCGCCGCCCCCGCCCACGCGAAGGCGAACAAGGCCCCCAGGATCGTGAACGGGCCCCAGCGGAACTGCACGGCAAGGGCCTCTTCTCGGGTTTCGACGGCCAGCCGCTCGATGCCGTGGCCCACCAGGTAGTAGATCCCCATCGCGGCCACGAACACGAGGACGAACTGGGCCCAACGCCGTCCTTTGTAGAAGACGTGGGCTGTGAACGTGAACAGCAGGAAGATCCCCGCAATTGAGAAAGTCGAGGCGAACACCGCGATGACCTGCGCCACCTCCAGCGAGGCCAGCAGGCGGCCGGCGGCATTCAAGGGGACGCCGATGCCTCCGAGCAGGAAGAAGGCGAGGCCCAGCGAGAACTCGGCGAATCCTCGGGTCCGCCGGGCGCGCAGCAGGATCTTGATGCCCACCACGTTCCAGACGACGCACAGGGTGGCCAGGACGGTGAGTACCATGATCTGCATGGGGTATTGAATCGGGCGATCGGGTCAGGCGCTTGAAGGAGAAGGGTCGCTCAAATCCGCTCTGCGTGGGGTTCAGCCAACGTCGTTGGCGCGACATCGTCGTCACCAGTCTCCGGTCCGTCGTGCTGCTGCCCTTGGTCTTCTGGCGCTGTTTCCGCATGCCCCGGCGCTGGCCGTGGTCGGAGTTCGACACCTACCTGGACGTGCCCCTGGCCGAGATCCGTCGCGAGTACGGCATCCGGATCCGGGTTCCCTAGAGGTCTGCCCCCTCGCGGCGCAGCGCGATGAGCTCTTCCTTGTCGAGTTGGTGCAGTTCGTCGGTGATCTCGAACCAGGGGCTCTTCCGCTCGACGAAGATGTGGCGATCGGGGCGCTGGCCCGGATCGCCGTCGAGAAGGCCCGCAGGAATTTCGAACCAGTCGGCGTCGGCGGGCGGATTCGGAACGGGGGACCCGCAGCGACCGCAGAACGAGACGAGGTAGGGCGGCGGGCACTCGAGCAAGGGGGCCTCGTAGCTTCGGATCAACTCCGCTCCCGCCCGCAGTCGGAAGTCCTGCGTCCGGACCCCCAGACCCGCGACGAAGGCGGAGCCCGAGCTCTTGCGGCAGCGCGAGCAATGGCAGAGCTCGAACGGCCCCACCGCCTGGGTGACCTCGAAGCGAACGCCCCCACAGAGACACTGGCCGGTGATCATGAGCTCCCTCCCCAGGCTCTGACAGCGGGTGACGCCGCCCGGTTCCGCCTCCCGAGCGCGTCTGGGGCGGTCCGCGCAGGTCGGGTAGGGTGGAGCCACGAAAGGAGCCCCATGCCCCTCGCGCTCGACGTCTTCTGGTCGTTTCGCAGTCCCTATTCCTACTTGGCGACGCCGAGGCTCGCGACCCTGGCCGAGCGCTACGAGCTGGAGGTGCGGCTGCGTCCGGTGTTGCCCATCGCAGTCCGCATCGAGGGGTTCTTCGATCGCGTGAATCCGTTGTGGCCGCCCTACGTGCTGCGGGATTCGCTGCGCGTGGCCGAGTCGCTGGGCCTCCCGTTCTCGTGGCCGAACCCGGACCCCATCGTCCAGGAGCTGGATGCCGAGGCCGGGCGGCTGCGCACGGCGGCGGAGCAGCCCTATATCTACCGGCTCACGCGGCTGGGACAGCTGGCCAGCGAGCGGGGAAGCGGGCTGGCCTTCGCCGCGGAAGTCTCGCGCCTGATCTTCGGGGGAACCGCGGGCTGGCACGAAGGCGCGCATCTCGCGGAGGCGGTGGCGCGGGCGGGGTTCGACCTGGGGGCGCTCGACACCGAAGCGGAGCGCGAGGCCGAGCGCCTCGATGTGGCCATCGCGCAGAACCAGACGGACCTGGAGGCCGCCGGCCACTGGGGCGTTCCCACGCTGGTCTTCGAGGGCGAGCCCTTCTTCGGGCAGGACCGCATCGAGCTGGTGCTGTGGCGGATGCGACAGCGCGGGCTCGTCGAGCGCGCGTCCGCCTGAGTCAGACTCCGCCGGCCGTGAAGCGCACGTTCAGGTGCTTGATGCCGTTGATGAAGAAGGACTGGAGGTAGTCGGCCTCGCCCACCACCTCGATGTCCGGGATGCGGCGGAAGAGCTCCTCGAACATCAGGGTGATCTCCCGCCGCGCGAGATGCGCGCCCATGCAGTAGTGGGGCCCGGGGCCGCCGAACGCCACGTGCTCGTTGGGGGTGCGGCGCACGTCGAAGCGCTGCGGATCTTCGAAGGCCTCTTCGTCGCGGTTGCCCGAGTTGTACCAGAGCACCACCTTCTCGCCCGCCCGGATGCGCTGGCCGCGGATCTCCGTGTCTTCGGTGGCGGTGCGGCGGAAGTGGATGACGGGGGTGGCCCAGCGAATGATCTCGTCCACCGCCGTGGCGGCCAGGCCGTGGAAGTCGGCCTGCCAGGCGGCGCGCTCGGCGGGGTGGTCGCACAGGGCCTTCATGCCGTGGCTGATGGCGTTGCGCGTGGTCTCGTTGCCGGCCACGGCCAGCAGCACGAAGAACGAGCCCAGCTCCTGGTCGTCGAGCTTCTCGCCGTCCAGCTCCGCGTTCACCAGCGCGGAGGTCAGGTCGTCGGTGGGCTTTTCGCGTCGGTGCCGGCCCAGATCCTGCGCCAGCTGGGAGAGCTCCTGTCCGGCGCCGAGCAGGGCGGGCACGATCTGGGCCCGGTCGGAGACGTACTCCGGGTCTCCGGCGCCGAGAATGACGTTGCTCTTCTCGAAGATGAAGTCGTACTGGCTCTCCGGGATGCCCATCATGTCGCAGATGATCTGCAGCGGCAGGCGGGCGGCGATCTCGGTGACGAAGTCGCACTCGCCTTTCTCGATCACGGAATCGACGATGTGGGCGGCCGAGCGCCGCACGTCCTCTTCGGCGCGCGCGATCATGCGCGGCGTGAAGCCGCGCGAGACGATGCGGCGCAGGCGGCTGTGCCGCGGGTCGTCCATGTTGATCATCGAGCCGAAGAACTCGAGAAAGGGCTGCGGCATGTCGCCGATGTTGCTGCCCTTGCCCGAGCAGAAGAGCTCCGGGTTGCGGCTGGCGTGGAGGATGTCTTCGTGCTTGACCAGCGACCAGAAGCCGGGGCCCCGCGGCAGCGGCGACACGTCGGAGGCGTCGGGCTCCTCGTGGAACGACACCGGTCGCTCCCGGCGCAGGGTCTGGAAGGCGCCCTCGCGCTCGGCCCGCGGCCGCACCCAGAATTCGGGGTCCCCCAGATGGATGTCGTCGACTCCGAGTGCTTCCTGCGGTTTCACCGGCGGTTCCTCCCACGCCCAAACTAGCGCGAAATCGGTGAGGAGCGACGCCGCCGAAGGGGCCGGGCGAGCTTTGGGGGCGCCACCCGCGCTACACCCTGGCAGGCGGCGGTCGGTTCCCATGGGGGCTGTGATGAAGCGCGTTCAGACGGGCGAGATCGAGGTGGAGTACACCGATGCGGGTTCGGGGGAGCGACCGCTCGTGCTGGTCCACGGGTTCACGGGCTCGCGCGACGACTGGACCGAGGTGGTTCCCCGACTGGCTTCCGAGCGCCGGGTCCTGGCACCGGATCTGCGCGGCCACGGCGGCTCGACCAATACGGGCGATGCGGCGGGGTACACGTTGGACCAGCTGGCGCGCGACCTGGCCGCCTTCATGGACGCCGTCGGCGTGGAGCGCTGCGATCTGCTGGGCCACTCGCTGGGAGGCATGGTGGCGCTGCGCTTCGCTCTGGAAGCGGGCGAGCGCCTGCACTCGCTGATCTTGATGGACACCGCGCCGGCAGCTCCGGCCGGAGCGCTGATGGAACGCATCTCTCTCGGTGCCGAGATCATCCGGAACCACGGGATGGGGACACTCTGCGACGGCATGCGCGGCATCGCCGCTCAGGACCCGCATCGCGCGCCGGCCAATCGACGCTGCGAAGAGGAGATGGGAAGCGATCGCTACTGGGAGCGGATTCGGGCCAAGCTCCTCGCCATGGATCCCGAGGCGTTCGTCACGCTGGGCCGGGTGCTGGCCGACCACGCGCCCGTGACCGACCGACTGGGCGAGATCGCCTGCCCGACGCTGGTGATCGTCGGGGCCGAGGACGCCGCGTTCCTGGCGCCCGCCGAGACTCTGGCCGCCGGACTGCCCCGGGCCGAGCACGTGGTGGTCCCGGATGCGGCCCACAGTCCCCAGCTCGAGAACCAGGCCGCCTGGCTGGCCGCCATCGAGGCGCACCTGGCCCGGGTGCGCACGGGTTAGCGGCCCCGCCGTCGGGATCGACGCGGTCGCGGCGCTCGCGGTCCGAACCGGGTAGCTTCGCCCGGCGCCCGCGCGAGAGGAGAACGCATGAAGGCCGCCGTCTACTACGAAACCGGATCGCCCGACGTCTTCCGCTACGAGGACGTTCCCGATCCCACCTGTCCGCCGAACGGCGTCGTGATCGACGTCCAGGTGGTGAGCCTCGAGGGGGGCGACACGCTGCACCGGGCCGGCGGCGAGTTGGTGGGCCGGCCGCACGTCGTCGGCTACCAGTGCGGCGGCGTGGTGCGCGAGGTGGGCTCCGAGGCCCGCCACCGGCGCGTGGGCGAGCGGGTGGTGGCGGTCATGCCGCACGGGTCCCACGCCGAGCGCGTGGCGGTGGCCGAGGCCCAGACCTGGGGGGTGCCCGACGGCGTCGACCTAGAGCCGGCCGCCTGCGTCCCCATCGCCGTGGGCACGGCCGACGACTGCCTGTTCGAGTTCGGGCGCCTCCAGGCGGGAGAGACGGCCCTGGTGCACGCCGGCGCCGGTGGCGTGGGCATGGCGGCGATCCAGCTGGCCAAGCGGGCCGGCGCCCAGGTGCTGGCCACGGCTTCCAGCAACGAACGCCTGGACCGCTTGAAGGAGTTCGGTCTCGACCACGGCATCAACTACGCCGAGACCGACTTCGTGGCCGCGGTGCGCGAGTTGACCGGCGGCCGCGGTGCGGACGTGATCGTGGACTCGGTCGGGGGGAGCACGCTGGAGGGCAGCATCGTCGCCGCCGCCTACCGCGGACGCATCACCACGGTGGGGTCCGCCGGCCGCGAAGCCGTCCGCCCCAACATCGATCCGCTGCGGCCGGGCAACAAGAGTCTGATCGGGGTGTACTTCGGGGCCGAGTTGGCGCTGCATTCCGAGCGGGTGCGACCCATGGTCGACCACCACATCGCGAGCCTGGCCGACCAGAGCCTCCGCATCGTGATCGACCGGCGCTTCCCGCTCTCGCAGGCGGCCGAGGCGCATCGCTACGCCGAGAGCCGGAAGGCCTTCGGCCGCATCGTCTTGATCCCCGAGTGAACATTCGGCGCCGGGCGGCGTCGAACCGGGCAGTGGGACTCGACCCGGATCAGGAGGAAGGCATGCCGGCAGGCAGATTCACCCGACGTGGCACCCGACGCGGTGTCTGGACGCTCGGGCTCTTGGGATTGGCGTGGGCGCTGGGGTCTTTGGCGACGGACGTGCAGGCCGAAGAGCGGCGGAAGCGGGGTGGGGTGGTCGTGCCGGGCCGCGGCGTGGCGAGCGCCGAGCCGGACGTCGCCCGGGTGGGACTGGCGGTCGTCACCCAGGCGGACACGGCCGCCGCGGCCGTGGAGGCGAACAACCAGGCCGCCGCCGCCGTGTTGAAGGCGCTTGCGCGGGCGGGTGTCGCCAAGCGCGACCTCCAGACCCAGAGCTTCCAGGTCACCCCGCGCTACCGCGACTACAAGAGCCGCGAAGCCGGTGAGATCGCGGGCTACGACGTGCAGAACCGGGTGCAGGTGACGGTGCGGAAGCTGGAGGAGCTGGGTGCGCTCTTGGACGCGGGCGTTCGCGCGGGCGCCAACCGCGTCGACGGCATCGCCTTCGACGTGGACGACCCCGAGCCGCTCCGAGTGCGCGCGCGCAAGGCCGCCATGGCCGACGCCCGCGCTCGGGCCGAGCAGCTGGCCGAGGCGGAGGGCGTGACGCTGGGGCGGGTGCGCCGGGTGGAAGAGCTCGGTCCCCAGCACGGCGGCCCGGTGCCGTTCCAGCGCGCTCAGTTCGCCGCGGAGGCGGCTGCCGTCCCGATCGAGACGGGTGAGATTCAGTTCAGCGTCGAAGTGAGGGTGGTCTACGGCCTGGGGGACGGCGAGGGCTGATCGCTCCGCTGGCCGGGGGCCGGGCCTACTCGTCCGGCTCGTCCGACGTGAGCCGCTTGTATGCGTGGTAGTGGCGAATCGCGTCGGCCCCGCGGCCCAGCTGCTCGCACAGGCCGGCCAGGTTGTAGTGGGCGTCGGCGAAGTCGGCGTCCAGGGCCAGCGCCCGCTCGTAGTGGGCCACTGCAGCGGCGGGGCCCCGGGCGTCTTCCAGCGCCAGGGCCAGGTTGAAGTGGATGACGGCGTCGTCCGGCGTGCGCTCCAGCGCGTGGTGGTAGAGACGCGCGGCTTCCGCGGCGTCGCCGGCGTCGTGGGCCAGACGGCCCAGGTTGACCAGGGCGTCCACCAAGCCGGGGTCCAGCTCGACGGCATGGGCGTACGCGGCCCGCGCCGCCT
The DNA here is from genome assembly GCA_022361175.1 of Pseudomonadota bacterium. Lineage (GTDB taxonomy): Bacteria > Myxococcota_A > UBA9160 > UBA9160 > UBA4427 > JAKSBN01. Next base: position 20,069 of record JAKSBN010000126.1, read on the forward strand.
TCGGGTCGTCGTCTTCGAGCTCGAGCCCGCGGCGGAAGGCCGCTTGGGCACCGCCTTGCCCCGGCTCGTCCCGGCGCTCGAGGTCGGCGACCAACTCGGCCACCGCGTCCACCTGGAAGTCCAGCACACGCTGTCCGGTCTCGGGCTCCCAGGCTCCACCCCCGTCCCGCACCGTCACGCTGCGGCCGTCGGCCCGCACCCGCAGGCCCGAGAGCGGGCGGTTCGGCGGCAGGGTTTCGGCCAACGACCGCAGGGCCCGCCGCACCCGCGCCGTCGGCACGCGCTGCCGCACCAGGTCGCGGGCGGCGTACAGCACCACCAGGTCCTGAAACGAGAACGCGTAGCGGCGGCCGCGTCGCTGCGGGTGGCACAGACCGGAGCGCGCGGTGGCGCGCACCCAGTCGTCGCTCACGCCCAGCAGGCGTGCGACTTCGGCGGTGGAGAAGTGACGCGGCACGCCGGCAGTCTACCGGATGCCGCCCGCCGAACTTCTGGAACGGGAGACTAACGCGACGCCGACTTCTTGCGGGTGCCCGCCTTCTTGGCGGCGGCCTTCTTGCGGGGCTTGCCCTTGGCCTTGGCGGGCTTGCGGTCGCGCGGCTTGGCCGCATCCGGCGTTTCCGACAGGCTCTGCTTGAGGGCGGCCACCAGGTCGATGATCTGGTCCCGCGCCGGTTCCTGGGTGAGGGCCACGATCTCCTCGCCGGCGACCTTGCGCTCGACGGCCGCCAGCACGGCCTGGCGGTACTCGTCCTCGTACTGGGTCGGGTCGAAGGTCTCTCCGGTCAGCTGGGCGATCAGCTGGTCGGCCAGCGCCAGCTCGTTGGCAGAGGGCTCGGCCTGGTCGCCCATGTCGATCTCGTCGAAGCTGCGGACCTCGTCGGCGTAGTGGAGGCCCTGGAGCACCAGACCGCGGCGGGTGGGACGCAG
>JAKSBN010000375.1 GCA_022361175.1 Pseudomonadota bacterium
AGACGCTGGGGGATCTCCTGGGAGCCGTGGACGACTTGGAGCACCGTTCGCGAGGCGATGGACACGCGGTTGTGGATCTCGTTGAGGGCCTGGGCCACCTCGGCGAAGGACCCCAGGTCTTCGCCGTCGATTTGAACCCGTTCGCCCGCGGCGATGCGACCGGCCAGGTCTCCCAACGCCAGGACACCCGCCAGCGACCGCGCGAGTCGCCAGTGAAGCGCGACACCCGTCGCAGCGACCCCGAACAGGAGGCCGGCGACCGCCACCGCGGGGCCCTGCCAAGTGGCTCCCAGCCAGGCCAGGAGACCCGCGAGCAGAGCTCCGCCCGCGCCGAGCAGGACGGCCTCACGGGTCGGCGTCAGTTGCACGAATTGCATCGCACTTGCCCATCGGTCGTGGCTTGGGGGCGCTTGAGGACTCGGGGCGCTCAGGGCGCGTCTGCACCGTCGAGCGATTGGCCCCAGCGGTGCAGGGCCTCGAACGAGCCTGTGGCGATTGCACCACGCGCCCGGCTCAGCAGCGACAGGTAGAAGCGCAGGTTGTGGAGGGAGGCCAGTCGCGGGCCCAGGGCCTCGCCCGTGTGGAACAGGTGGCGCAGGTAGGCCCGCGAGGTGGTGGTGCAGGTGGGACAGTCGCAGTCCTCGTCGGGCGGGCGGGGGTCGTCGCGATAGCGGGCTTGGCGCGCGTGCCGGCGCCCCTGGGAGGTGAAGAGCACGCCGTGGCGCCCGTTGCGGGTGGGCAGGACGCAGTCGAAGAGGTCGACGCCTTCCGCGACGGCATCCAGCAGGTCGATGGGGCGGCCGAGGCCCATCAGGTAGCGCGGGGCCGTCGCCGGCAGCTCGCCGTGCGCCTCGGACACCAACTCCCGCCGTCGGGCGCGCTCCTCGCCCAGGCCGAGCCCACCGTGGGCGTAGCCGTCGAAGCCCAGCGAAGCGGTGGCCGTCGCGCTGGCCCGGCGCAGCGCGCCGTTGGCTCCGCCCTGCACGATGCCGAAGACGGCCTGGTCGCGGCGCTGCCGCGCCCGAGCCGCCCGTTCGGCCCAGCGCAGCGTGCGCTCCATGGCGGCCTGGGCGCGGACGCCGCCCGCTTGGGCGTCGCCTTCCATGGGCTGGCACTCGTCCAGCACCATGGCGACGTCGGGCCCCAGCGCCTCCTGGATCTGGATCGCGCTCTCCGGCGTGAGCCGCCGCCGGCGCCCGTCCAGCGGCGAGCGAAACTCGATGCCGTCCTCGTCGAGCTTCATGCGGTCGGCCAACGAGGTCACCTGGAAGCCCCCGCTGTCGGTGAGCCAGGGACCGGACCAGCCGGTGAAGCCGTGCAGGCCGCCCAACTTCGCCACCAGCTCTTCGCCCGGCCGCTCGTGGAGGTGGTAGGTGTTGGCCAGCAGAATCTGCGCGCCCAATGCGCGCAGTTCGGAAGCGCCGATTCCCCGCACGGCGCCGAACGTGGCCACGGGCATGAAGGCGGGGGTGTCGATGGCGCCGTGGGGCGTCGTAAGCCGCCCGACGCGCGCCGCGCCGTGGGCGGCCGTCACCGCGAACGAGAATCCCTCGGCCTGCATCACCGCAACAACATCGCGTCGCCGTAGGAGTAGAACCGGTAGCCCTGGCGCAGGGCTTCGGCGTAGGCGGCCAGCACGGCCTCGCGACCGGCAAAGGCCGCCAGCAGCAGCAGCAGCGACGAGCGCGGGAGGTGGAAGTTGGTCACCAGCGCGTCCACCACGCGAAACGGCACGCCCGGGTACAGGAAGAGCCGGGTCTCGCCGCGCCCGGCCTGGAGTGCGCCCCCGCGAGCGCTGTGCTCGAGCACGCGCGTGGTGGTCGTGCCCACGGCGACGACGCGTCCACCGCGGGCGCGGGTCCGCGCCACGGCGTCGACCGTCGCCGGCGGAAGCTCGTAGCGCTCGGGGTGGAGCTCGCCGCGCCGCAGGGCCTCGCGATCGAGGGGCCGAAAAGTCCCCGCGCCCACGTGCAGCACCACCTCGGCGCGCTCCACGCCCCGGGCTTCCAGCCGGTCCAGCAGCTCGGCGTCGAAGTGGAGGCCGGCGGTGGGTGCCGCCACGGCGCCGGCCTCTCTCGCGAACACCGTCTGGTAGCGGTCGGCGTCGTCGGGGTCGGCCTCGGGGCGGTCGATGTAGGGCGGCAGCGGTGCTTCGCCCGCGTCGTAAGGCGACACGCCGGCCGGGACCGCCAGCACGACCACGCCGTCCGGTTCGACCGCGCGGATCTCGCAGTCGAACGCGGCCGACTCGCGCCCCAGGCGGAACTTCTGGCCCGGGCGAAGGCGCCCGCGGGCCCTCAGCAGGGCGTGGTACTGGTCCGGCGCCTGGGCCGGCCCCAGAACGAGAGCTTCGGCCCGACCGCCGGTCTGCTTGTGGCCCCGCAGCCGCGCGGCCAGCACCCGGGTCGTGTTCACCACCAGGAGGTCGCCCGGGGCCAGCCAGTCCGCGAGATCGCGAACGCGGGAGTGCGTCAGATCACCCGTCTCGCGTTCCAGCACCAGGAGGCGGCCGCCGGAGCGCTGGGTCGGAGGGTGTTGCGCGATCTGCTCCGGCGGGAGCTCGAAGTCGTAGGCATCCAGGTCGAGATCAGGGGGCACCGGCGCTCTCCCGAGCGGCCTCCTGCTGCAGGGCCGAGAGCAGTGCCGGCGCGTCCACGATGGAGTCGTAGGAGAAGAGGGCCTCGCCCGGCGCGGTGGAAGCCCGGACCAGGGCCAACTGGTCGAGGGCCCGCTGGGGCCGCTTGGCGAAGAGCCAGGTCCCGGTGCCGATCCAGGTGCGGTCTCCCCACTTGGAGCGGGTGAACGCGTCCACGTGGTAGTCCAACATGCGGTCGTCGAGCGTGTACGCCATCACCACGGCGAAGTCGAGCGACCCGGCGTCCAGCCACGAGCGCCAGTCCTGAGCGAGGGACAGGTAGGCCCGATCCGCATGGCTGGCGACGGCGGCGGACATCTGCAGCGCGGGGCGGACGCCACGGGCCGCCGCCGCGATGGCCGCGACGAGTTCGGTCACCTGGTCACGTTGCCACGCATCCCAACCGCGATGAGCTCCGCCGCGGCCCTGGAACGGCGCCTGGTTCCCCGTCTCCTGGCGAAAGCGCTCACGCGTTTCGGCGCCGTAGCCGAAGTCCAATCCGACGCCGAAGCCAGAGCCGGGGATGAAGGGCAGCACATCGGGATGTCGGATGTAGTCCAGGTGAAGGCCGTCGAGTTCGGGATAGCGCTCCAGCAGCTCGCGGTAGGTGGCGACGATCCGGTCGCGCACGCCCGGGGCCCCCGCGTCGAGGTAGACGCCGCGGGTTCCCATGCGGTAGTGGCCGGCCTGGGGCGGCGGCACCTCCAGCCCGGGGTAGTCCAGCAGCGAGCGACCGTGGCGGTCCACCAGCACGGAGCTCCGGCCGAGGTCGCGTACGATCGGAGCATTCCGGTTGCCCGCCAGCGACAGCACGTTCACCCAGGCGTGAACCGCGATGCCCGCGGCATGGGCCTCTTGCAACAGCAGGCGCAGCGTGTCCTGTCCCGTGGCCGCCAGCAGCTGCTGATAGGGCTCGGGATCGGCGAGCGTCGCGTCGTACCAGGCGCGTCCGCCCCGGTAGACCTGCACGAAGAGATCCGTGGCGCCCAGTGCCTCGGCGTCCTCCACCAGGCGCAGCACCTTCGTCGAATCTTCCAGCACCCGCTGCGAGCCTTCACACAGAACCCACAGGGCGCGCCGGCGCTCGGGTGCCGGCTCCGGAGCGGGCTGCGACGCCTGCTCCGGCGATCCCGTGGGCGAAGCGGGCTCGGGCTCGCTGCCGCATCCGAGACACACGAGCGCCACGACAACGGCGAGGCCGTGCGCGGGTCGCGAGAAGGGCGGGTGCAGTGTGAACAAGGCGCGCGAAGCCTACCCGAGCACCCGCGGGCCAACAACGCAGCCGCGGCGACCGCGCAGCGATTGACAGCCCGAACGGCTCCCGCACACTGGTTCGCGATGGGGTGGGGGGCAACTCGGGCGGGAGGACCCGTGGAGAGGGGCGCGAGCCACACGCGTGCGCGCAGAGCTGCGGTGTGCGCGGCCCGGTGCCTCGCGCTCGGCTCGCTGCTGGCGACGACCGGCATCGCCGCGGCCGCGGAGAGCCGCGTGCCGTCGAATCCCGCGGCCCTGCTGCGCGACGCGGTGGCGGCCGACGCGGCGGGCGATCGCAAACGGGCCGACCGGCTCTTCAACCGGGTGGTGACGGACTACCCCATCGTGGCGGACCACGCGGCGCTGGCCAACGCGCGCGCCTGGCTCGCGGCCGGCGATCCGGCCGAGGC
>JAKSBN010000207.1 GCA_022361175.1 Pseudomonadota bacterium
CCCGAAGATGCTCGAGTTCAGCACCTACCAGGGCATCCCGCACCTCATCGCCGACGTGGTGACGAACCCGAAGCGCGCGGCCGCGGCGCTGCTGGGCGTCGTCACGATGATGGAGGAGCGCTACCGCCTGATGGCGGCGCTGGGCGTGCGCAGCATCCAGCAGTACAACGAGCGCTGCGACAAGGAGCTCGCCGCCGGCAAGGAGACCTTCCGCCTCAAGCCCAAGCCCGGCGAGGAGGAGGGCGAGGAGGTCGAGTTCCGGCGCCTGCCCTACATCGTCGTGGTCATCGACGAGTTGGCGGACCTGATGGTGGTGGCCTCGCGAGACGTGGAGGAGGCGCTCCAGCGCCTGGCGCAGATGGCCCGGGCCGCGGGCATCCACCTGATCCTCGCCACCCAACGACCCAGCGTGGACGTCTTGACCGGCGTCATCAAGGCCAACTTCCCCGCCCGCGTTTCCTTCCAGGTGTCGTCGCGGACCGACTCGCGCACGATCCTCGACCAGAACGGGGCGGACAGCCTGTTGGGGCAGGGCGACATGTTGTTCCTGCCGCCGGGGACGTCCAAGGTGCAGCGCCTTCACGGCCCCTACGTGTCGGAGACCGAGGTGGCCGAGCTGGTGACGTTCCTGAGCGATCAGGGCAAGCCCGAGTTCGACGAGACGCTGCTGCGGGCCAGCGAGGAAGCCGAGCGCACGGCCGAGGTCGAAGAAGACGTGGACGAGATGTTCGACCGGGCCGTCGAGATCGTGGCCGAGTCTCGCAATGCGTCCATTTCGTATCTCCAGCGTCGGCTCAAGATCGGGTACAACCGCTCGGCCCGCATCATCGAGCACATGGAGCGCGAGGGCATGGTGGGTCCCCAGGAGGGAACCAAGTCGCGCGAGATCTTCCTGCCGCAGCAATTGGGCGTGGACGCCGAATAAGGCGACGCCGAGGACGTCTGATGCACATGACCGAGCATTGGCGGCCGCGCCTGGCCGCGGGAATCGCGCTTGCGCTGGTGGGAGCGGTCGCTTCGCGGCCGGCGGCGGCCGGCGCCGAGGACGCCGCCCCGAGCGCGGCGGCGGCCTGCGCCGAGCGTGCGGTCGCGATCGTGCAGAGTCACTACGACACCGTGCGCGATCTGACCGCGGCCTTCGAGCAGCGGACGCAGTCGCTGAGCCTGGGTGGGGGACCGGCGGCCAACACGGTGCGGCAGGGTCGCGTGGTGTTCGCCAAACCCGGCAAGATGCGCTGGACCTACGAGCAGCCCGACCGGAGCCTCGTGGTGAGCGACGGCGAGATTCTGTGGATGGTGGACCTGGCCGCCCGGGAAGCGCAGCGGCTGCCCGTCACGGGCGGGCAGCTCTCCGGCGCCGCCCTGCAGTTCTTGTTGGGAGAGGGGAAGCTGGCCGAGTCGTTTCGGGTCGAAGCGCAGAGCTGCGACGCGGGCCGGGCTCGGCTGGTGCTGTGGCCGCGCGAGGACGCGCCTTACGAGCGCCTGGGACTGGTGGCTTCGACGGCGACGGGGGCGATCCTGGAGTCCAGCGTGATCGACCTCTTCGGCAACGCCACCCGGATCGTCTTTCGCGACGTTCAGATCAATCGAGAGCCGCCTCCGGGCACCTTCACGTTCGAACCGCCGACGGGCTTCGACGTCATCGATCTCACGCCCGCCGCGCCCTAGCCCCCGCAGCTTCTGTCCGGGACCCGCAATTTCCTGCATCCCCGGGGATACGGGCGGTCCACTTGCTCAATCACGGCAGGCCGGTTCCCCCGGATGCGTGCCGCAAAGTTCGGCGGGGGAATCCCCTCCGCGGCACCCCGTGCGGGATCCCGACGCCCGTCGTCGGAATCCCGGCAATTGAGCGGCAGACTCGCATCGCCAGGCGGCACCTCTGCGGAATGAAATGCGCAACGCGAAATGCCGAATGCAGTGCTGGGAAGGCGGCGGCGACGGCGCTGCGAGTAGCTGTCGGAACCCCGGCGGGCGAGCGCGCGAAGGCCGGTCGCCGGTCGGACGCGACCGCGAAGACGCCTTCCAGAACCACGGTTTATCGTTGCTTCTGCACCTCAGTTGGCATTGACAGGGTGGGGTGAGCTGATAGACTGCAAAATCGGCGAAAAAGAGTGGAATATCGCGAGGTTCGGCGTCTTTATCGAGACGAATGACATGCGCACCAACGGCCTGAAACAACGCGGCATCGCGCAAGCGAGGCTCTCCTTTCAGCCCCGGGCCATGCGGACTTCGGTCGCACTCTCCAGGCTTCCCACAGCAACCCAGAGATTCCCTCGAGTTCGCCTCCGTCCCGCGGTCGGGCCGACGGATCGCATCCGTTCGTTGGCCACGCGGGGTTGGCGAGCCTGCTTGCACGCGGACGAAACGAGGTGAATGACGTGCGCGGCATAGGCTTTGCATTACTTCTTCGTCGGGAGGCTCCCCACCCGTGTCGGGAGCATCTGAACGAGGAGAGGGCGCAATGAGCGAGCACGATTCAGGATCCGGTCGCAAAGGCTTCGTGAGAGACGTGATGCGAAGAATCACCCCCACGGGCCAGCCTCGACCGGGCGAGACGGAGCCGGGCCGAATGGCGCGCGATGAGGTCGAGGACCTGCAGGAAGCGATTCGCTTTTTCGGCAGTGATTCGCCCGAGTTCCGGCGGCGTCTGGATCGCGTCTTGGCGGACTACGAAGGTCTGCGCCGGCGCTACGACTCCATGCGTGATCAGCTGACGGACGCCGAGCGCCAGAACGAGAAGCTGGTGAGCGTGCTCCAGGAAGCGAAGCAGCAGATCGAGCTCCTGAAGGAGGAGGTCGACAAGCTCTGCTCCCCTCCCAATACGTACGGCATCTTTACCAGAGCGAACAAAGACGGCACCGCCGAGATCCTGGTGGACGGGCGTCCCATGCGCGTCAACGTGCACCCGAACCTGGATCCGTTCACGCTGGAAGAAGGCCAGATGTGCGTGTTGAACGAGGCGTTCAACGTGATCGAGGCCTCGGAGTACACGAAGCGCGGCGAGGTCGCCGCCGTGAGCGACGTGGTGTCCGACAACCGGGTCGTCGTCCTGGGCCACACGGACGACGAGCGGGTCGTGACGCTGGCCGAGCCGCTCCGCCGCGAGAAGATCAAGGTGGGCGACAATCTCCTGATCGACACCCGCACCCAGTACGCCTTCGAGAAGATGCCCAAGTCTTCGGTGGAAGAGGTCGTGCTGGAAGAAGTGCCGGACGTGACGTACGAGAAGATCGGCGGGCTGGAGGACCAGATCGAGGTCCTGCGCGACTCGGTCGAGCTGCCCTACCTGCACCCGGAGGTCTTCGCCGACCACAAGCTGAAGCCGCCCAAGGGGATCCTGCTGTACGGCCCCCCGGGCTGCGGCAAGACGCTGATCGCGAAGGCAGTGGCGAACAGCCTGGCCAAGAAGATCGAGCAGCGGACGGGGCGCGAGACGACCGCGTACTTCCTCAACGTGAAGGGCCCGGAGCTCCTCAACAAGTACGTGGGCGAGACCGAGCACAAGATCCGCGAGGTCTTCAAGAAGGCGCGCGAGAAGGCCAACGAGGACGTCCCCGTCGTGATCTTCTTCGACGAGATGGACTCGCTCTTCCGGATGCGCGGTTCGGGCGTGTCGTCGGACATGGAAGCCACCGTGGTGGCGCAGTTCCTGTCCGAGATCGACGGCGTCGAGTCGCTCGAGAACGTGATCGTCATGGGCGCCAGCAACCGTCAGGACCTGATCGACCCGGCCGTGCTGCGGCCCGGCCGTCTGGATCTCAAGGTGAAGGTGAACCGGCCGGACGCCGACGCCGCGCGCGAGATCTTCAAGGTCTACCTGACGTCGTCGCTGCCCTTCCACGAGACGGCTTCGAGCCAGTTCGGGGGCGATCTCGAGAAGGTCTGCGCCGCGATGATCGACCGCATCATCGAGAAGATGTACGCCACCAACGACGACAACAAGTTCCTCGAGGTGACGTACGCCAAGGGCGAACGCGAGATCTTCTACTTCAAGGACTTCGTGTCCGGCGCCATGATCGAGAACATCGTGGCCCGCGCCAAGCGCAAGTCCGTGAAACGACAGATCGACCATGGGGAGCGGGGCATCAAGATCGAGGACGTGATCGACGCGTACCGGGAGGAGTTCAAGGAGAACGAGGATCTCCCGAACACGACGAACCCGGACGACTGGGCGCGGATCTCGGGGCGCAAGGGCGAGCGGATCATCAACGTGCGAACGCTGATGACCGGCATGAGCCGCAACGAACAGACGATCGAGAACACGCCGGCGTCGGGCCAGTACATCTAGGCCCGGCTCGTTCGGGTACGCATCGTGTGGAGACCGGATGGCACTTCCCAAGGTCATGGGCACCGAGATCGAGTACGGGATCATGGTCAAGAACGATCCCGACTTCGATCCCATCTCGAGCTGCGTGCTCTTGGTGAACGCCTACCGGGAGGACAACGCCGGTAAGATCCTGTGGGACTACGACCAGGAGAATCCGCTGGCGGACGCCCGGGGTTTCCAGGTCGACGGCGAGAAGTACACGCCGAACCAGCAGGAGAACATCGCCCGCAACAAGACCCTCGAGAACGGCGCGCGCTACTACGTCGACCACGCC
>JAKSBN010000520.1 GCA_022361175.1 Pseudomonadota bacterium
CCTGTGGACTGGGCCGAGGTCGATCGAATTCTGCTTGAGCTACAGGCGCCTCAGAGCGACTGATCGGGGCTTGGCCTATCGCGGCGGCCGGCGTCTACGGCTCTGTCTCCGTCACCAACTCCCGCAGCGCCTTCAGGTCTTCTTCCAACCGATCGATGCGCTCGAGGATCTCATTGGTGCGCTCTTCTTCCGCGTCGTAGGCCAGGTCGAAGAAGGCCTGCACCGGGCGGTGTTCCTGGCGGTTGGGCTTCTTCGTGCAGAACTCGTCTTCGGGGTAGAGGATCTCGGAGACGGGGTTCCACTGCAGGGCGTCGCCGCCGGCGAAGACGAAGTCTTGGATGCGGGCGACGGGGTCGCAGCGGGTGGACAGGAGGACGGCGGGGCGGACCCACTGGAGGTGGCCGCCGGCGGTCAGGTGTTCGTAGCCGAAGTCGTGCTCCTTGGCGCCGCCGTTGACACGCCAGGCGAAGTTGTAGCGGCCGACGGCGACCAGGGGCAGGGTCTGGCGCGACGCCCAGCTCTTCAGGCGCCGTGCCTGCTGGTGGCGGCGCGGGGCGTTGCTGGCGGAGAGGTGGCTCACCAGAAACAGGAACTCGGCGCCGGTGCTGCGGATGCGGAAGTGCGCGACCAAGGGGGCGCGGCCGCCGGTCTCGTCCGCCACCTCGGTGGTGAGCTCGCGGGTCGAGACCTCTTCCAGGTAGTCGTTGTTGTAGAGGACGAGCGAGCGCTTGTTGCCGCCGGTGCTGCCGATGATGGCCTCGAAGGGGGCGTCTTCGCCGACTTCGGCCGCGGCGGCGAAGCGGTCGGCCCAGCCTTTGCGCGCCTCGGTCACGCCCCAGAGGTCGGTGTTCTGGGCCTCGGCGATGAGCTCGGCCAAGGGCTCGGGATCGCGGGCGTCGGCATCGGCGTTCCAGCCGATCACCGTCAGGGTCTCGGCGGACGTGGGTGTGGGCGAGAGCAACCAGCCGCAGACGAGGCCGTAGGCCACGGTCGCCGCGAGCGCCGGCCACAGGGGGCCGCCCAGCCGGCGTCGCTGCGGGCGGAAACGGGAGGTGGGGTGGCCTCGGACGGGACTCACGCGCGGTCTCCTTCGAACCCGGCGGCACAGTGCTACCACGGTTCGACTGCGCTGGCCCGCCCCGCGTTCCCAAAAAACGAAGGAAATCGGGATTCTCGGCTGCTTTCGGGGCTCAGGCGTTGCGGGCGGGGGGCGTGTCCTTGTCCAGGAGCGTGCGAATTTTGCCCACCAGCTCTTCGGAGGTGTAGGGCTTCTCGATGAAGTCGAGGGGCCCGGCGCCCGCGTGGAGGCGCTCCATCTCCGATTCGTCGTAGCCCGAGGTGAGCAGCACGGGCAGGTCGGGCCGGCGGGAGGCCAGGGCGTCCAGCACCTCGGGCCCGCTGGCCTTCGGCATGTTGAGATCCAGCAGCAGCAGGTCCACGTCGTCGGCGTGCAGCTCCAGCTGGTCGATGGCGTCGCGGCCGTCCTGGGCTTCGATCACCGTCATGCCCTGGGCGCTCAGCATGCGGTTGACGACCCGGCGCACGGCCGGCTCGTCGTCGGCCACCATCACGGTGGCCTCGGGCGCGCCGGCCATGGGCACCGCGGTGGGGACCTCGGCGGCGTCCTCGTCGCAGACGGGCAGGTAGATGCGCAGGCAGGTGCCGCGCCCGGGCTCGGAATCCAGCACGATGCCGCCGCCGTGGCCGCGCACCAGGCCCAGCACCGCGGAGAGGCCGAGGCCGTGGCCCAGCTCCTTGGTGGTGAAGAACGGGTCGAAGATGCGCGCCTGGGTGCTGGTGTCCATGCCGCGTCCCTGGTCGCGAACTTCCAGGTAGGCGTACTCGCCGGCACACAGGCCCTCGGCGCCGATCCACTGGCGGCAGCTTTCGGTCGAGACGCTCTCTCGGCCCGTCACCACCACCACTTCCCCCTCGCTGTCGCGCATGGCGTCGCCCGCGTTCAGCACCAGGTTCATCATCACCTGCTCGAGCTGCACCACGTCGGCCTGCACCCGCGGTAGGTCATCCGCCAGGTCGAAGCGGAGGAAGACCTTCTTCTTGAGGGCGCTCTCCAAGAGGGCCGAGAGCTGGTTCACCTGCTCAGAGAGGTCGACGGGGCGGACGTCCGGTTCGCGCCGGCCCGCGTAGGCCAGCAGCTGCCGAGTGAGGCGCGCCGCGCTCTCGGCGGCGTCGACGGCGTCTTCCAGCGCGCGCGCTAGCTCCGGCTCGCGCTCCAGCTGGCGGTGCACGTAGCGCGAGTTGCCGAGCACGACGGCCAGCAGGTTGTTGAAGTC
>JAKSBN010000517.1 GCA_022361175.1 Pseudomonadota bacterium
CAGCCCCCCGAAGCCGTCGTCGCCGCGCCGCCGCCGCCCGTCTCCGCGGCCCCGCCGCGGGCGACGCCCCCTGCCCTCGACCCGACGGCCGACCGCGACGGCGACGGCCGGGTCGACCTGTGGCGCTACTTCGAAGCGGGCTCCCTCGTCCGGGAGCGCTTCGACGACGATGGCGACGGCTATCCCGACCGAAGCGTCGACTACGATGCTGCGGGACAGAAAACGCGCAGCGAAGAAGACAGCAACCGCGACGGCCGGGTCGACTCCTGGTCGCGCTACGACGGCGACAAGCTCCTGCGCAAACGGGTCGACGCGGACGGTGACGGCGACGTCGACGAGTGGCACTTCTTCCGGGACGAGACCCTGACGCGCCGCGAACGCGACACCAACGGCGACGGGTTCCGGGACCGGATCGGTCACTACGAGGCGGGCCGTATGGTCCGGGAGCAACAGGACGAGGACGGCGACGGCATTACCGAGGTCACCGTCTACTACGACGCCGAGAACCGCGTGCGCTTGCGCGAAGAGGACACCGACCTGGACGGCGACGTCGACGTTCGCTCCCACTACGAAGCGGGGCGCCTGAAGCGCCGCGAGCTCTTGGGCGAGTGGGCCGATGCCAACGCCGAATCCACTCCCGAGACCCGGAGGCCCTAGGCGTGCCCACCGATTGGAAACAGGGACTCGGACTCGTCGTCGGATTCTGGCTGTCGCTGGCGCTGCTCCTCCCCATGGTGACGTCGACGGCGCGCGGCGAGACCCTCGCCGCGCCTCCGTTCCAGACGCTGGAAGAGGCCCTACACGAGCAGGTGAACGCCGCCCGGCGCCAGCGGCACCTGATCGCGCTGCGCCGCGATCCCGCCCTCGACCGCGTGGCCCGCGCCCACAGCGAGGACATGGCCCGCCGCGGCTACCTGGCCCACGAATCGCCCGAGGGCCAGAACCCCATGCACCGGCTGGCCCGCGCCGGCGTGGAAGGCTTTCGGTTGGCCGCCGAGAACATCGGCCAGAGCAGCGAGAGCCAGCCGAACCGCGCGGTGCTGACCGGCTGGATCCAATCCACCGTCCACCGCGAGAACTTGACGGCGCCGGCTTTCAACACGACCGGCATTGGCATTGCCCGCGCGGCCGACGGCAGCTTCATCTACACGCAGCTGTATCTGACCTATCCGCGCGAGGCGAACCCGCCGCGCACGCCGTCGAGATAGAGCGGCTTCGGGTCAGGAGCGGGGGCGGGCCAGGGTGGTCTCGAGCCGCCAGTCGTTCCAGTAGATGTCGAGCGGCTGGCTGAGATCGAAGCCCTCGGGCAGCACCACGTAGCCCAGCACCACGCTCTCGGACTGCAGAGCGCCCAGCTCGCCCTCCAACACCCCGAAGCGATCCGGATCCGCGTGATCGGGGTGATAGGCATGGGGCCCCTGGGCGAACAGGAAGTTCCCGTGAAACTCCCCCGGCACCAACGCCATGGCGGAGAACAGAACCACCGGCTGCCCGGCGGCACCCGGCCGCTGCCGCCGCAGTCGATCGGCGAACGAGGGCGACTGGGCGAGGGCGATGTACAAGGCCTCCTGGCCGTTCGCACCCGCGTGGCTGAACGACGCCGGGGCGTCCTCCTGGGACAGCTCCACGATCAGAAAGAGATCCCGCCGCTCTTCGGCCGACAGCGCGACCCCCGGCGCTCGGGCGGCCGCGGCGGCCCGCGGTGCAAGTGGCGGTCGGGGCGGCGACTGGGCCTGAGGCGGCGGCACCGGGGACAAGCGCTGCGGTGCGCGAACCCCGGTTGTGGCCTGCGGCTGCCGCGCTGCGCGCTCGCGCCGCACGCTGTCGATCAAGTTGTACGGGTTGTTCGGGTCGTGCCGCTGCTGGTGTTGCTGCCAGCCGTAGGGACGCGGCAGATACTCCGGCTTGAGCGGCGGCAGTTCGTGGGGCGAGACCCGTTTGGCTTCGGGACACGGGATCGCCTCCGCACTCTGCACGATGAACATGCTGCCGTCGGGACACACCCCCGTGATGGCGGCCTGCCCCGGGGCCGCCACGAGGCCCGCGCCCAACACCGCCCACACCAGCGGGCGCGGCCTTCGAACACGACTCGACGCTGTCTCGTGCCACCAGCTCACATCATCATGCTAGTCGAGAAACATTACCAATTTCAATGACATAGGAACTATTCTTCGACTTGCCTCGAGCTTCGCCGGGCACTTTTCGCCGCGGCTTCGGGCGCCTCGGCGGGGCCCTTGCGCACGGCTGAGAGCGCACGGGTCGCGTGCGTCAGCAGGCGTTGGCGCTCCCCTTCCGTGAGGGCCCGCGCCTCTCCCGCCGCCAACTTGCCGAGCCGCAGCGGGCCCATTCGAATCCGCGCGAGCCGCTTTACGGGATGCCCGACGAACTGGAGCATGCGGCGGATCTGCCGCTTCCGCCCCTCGAAGAGCGTCATGATGAGGACCGTCTCCTCGCGCTCGGCGTTGGGCTCGACGCGCTCGATGCGCACCGGGGCCGTGGGCCCGTCGTCCAGCGGCAGGCGTCCGCGCTGCAGGCGCGCGGCGGTGGCCGCCGACACGAGTCCGCGCACCCTGACCCGATACTCGCGCTCGCTCCCGAGCGACGGGTGCAGCAACGCGTGGGCCGTCGCGCCATCGTTGGTGAGCAGCACCAACCCCTCGCTGTCGCGGTCGAGACGGCCGACCGGGTAGAGGTGCGCCTGTGCGGCCGGCAGCAGATCCAGCACCGTCCGCCGGCCTTCGGGATCCCGCCGCGTCGTCACGACGCCCCGCGGCTTGTTCACCAGCCAGTAGGCGACCGGCTCGGGCTCGACGCGTTCGCCGTCGAGCGCCACCAGGTCGCGCGTCGGATCGGCTGAATCTCCCAACGCCGCGGTGCGGCCGTTGACGGTGACGCGCCCCGCACGCAGAAACTCCTCGGCGCCGCGCCGCGAAGCCAGACCGGCCGCGGCCAGCAGCTTCTGCAGACGCACCGGCCCCCCGGTCTCCAGACCCGCCGCACCGCGGCCTCGGCGGCGGCGATGGCGAGGCGAGGCGCCGTGGGGCACGGGGCTAGGTCGTTTCGACGCCCGAGGGGGCCGCCTCGGCAGGGGGCTCGCCCTCGGATGGCTCGGCTTCCGCGGACTCGGCATCCGCCTCCGCCTCCGCCTCCGCCGCCTGCGCCTCCGCCAAGAGCGCCTCCAGATCGCGCAGCGCGGGCAGTTCCTTGAGCGAGTCCAGCCCGAAGACCTCGAGGAAACGCCGGGTGGTCCCGTAGATGAGGGGCCGCCCGGGAACCTCCCGCTGTCCGACGATGCGCACGAGCTGTCGATCCAGAAGGCTCTTCACGACGGCGCCCACGTCCACGCCGCGCACCTGCTCGATCTCGGCGCGGGTGGCGGGCTGCTTGTACGCCACGATGGCGAGCGTCTCGAGGGCGGCCCGCGAGAGCCGCAGCGGGCGCTGCTTCTGCAACTGCTGCAGGTAGCCCGAGAACTCGGCACGCGTCCGAATCTGGTAGCCGCCGGCCACCTCCCAGATCTCGAACGCGTGGTCGTGCTCCTCGTAGCCGGCGTTCAGCTCCTGAACCAGCTCCCGCACCACGGCCGTACTGGCATCGGGCACGATCTCGGCCAGTCGCGCCGGTGAAATCGGCTCCGGCGCCGCCAGCACCAGCGCCTCCACGACCCTGCGTTGCTCGGAACGCTCCATTCCCATCACATCAGCTCCGAAATGCGTTCGGACCAGTCCACCGGATTGCCGGTGCGACGCAGCCGAATCGGTCCCTCCGGCGTGCCCGCTTCGCCGGCACCCTGGTACAGGTGCAGCGCGGCCAGGCGCGCCAGCTCCAGAATCGCGAGAAACGTGGCCACCACCAGCGCGCGGCTGGGGCGCTCCCCCCCCTGGCGGAAGAGGGCTCCGACCTCGACGGACTCGGCGTGGGTGAGCGCGTCCATGACCTGCAACATGCGCTCGCGCACCGTGATGGTCTCCACCTCGATCTCGTGGGCCGCACCGGTGTGCCGGGTCTCGGTCAAGACCGCCCGGTAGGCTTCCAACAACTCGAACAGCCCCACCTCGATCTCGCGTTCGCCGTCCGGGACGCGCTCGGGGCCGGGCCCTTCGGCGGCGAAGACGTCCCGGCCGAGCAGCCGACGAACGGAGAGGGCCTCGGCCGCCTCCTTGAAGCGCTGGTAGTCGAGCAGCCGGGCGATCAGCTCGGCCCGCGGATCGAGAACTTCGTCCTCCTCGTCCCCCTCCTCGGGCGGCAGCAGCATCCGGGACTTGATCCAGGCCAACGTCGCGGCCATCACCAGGTACTCGCCGGCCACGTCGAGGTTGAGCTCGCGCATGAGCTCCAGGAACTCCAGGTACTGTTCCGAGACCAACGCGATGGGGATGTCGGTGATCTCCACCTCGTTCTGCCGAATGAGATGAAGCAGCAGATCCAGGGGGCCCTCGAAGACTTCGAGCTTGACGGAATAGGCGCCCGCCGGCTCACCCGCGGCGCCGCCCGCCCCGTCAGCCGCCCCTTCGGCCGCCCCTTCGGCCGCCATCCCCAACGCTTCTCCCCCGCTCATGGCGGAAGTGTGGGCGATGCGCTGGGCGGCGGCAACGCCGATCCGGGCATCTTCTCAGGCGCTGGAAGGACGCTTCCGCGGCGCTCGCCCCCGCCGGCGACCGGTCTTCCGGGCCCCCGAGCGAGTCACCTCGCGCGCCAACGCCAAGGCCTCCTCGCGATTCGCCACCGCGCCGTCCAGGAACGCCGCTCGCACGCGTTCGAGCGCCCGCCCCACCGCCGGTCCGGAGATTCCCTCGCGAACCAGATCGTCCCCGGTCACCGGCAGTCGCCGCTGTCGGTCCTCCAGGGCCCAGCGTGCGATCCGACGCCGGACCGAGGTCTCCGCCGAAGCGAACAGGGCCAGGAGCGATTCCGGGTCGATGTCGCCCAGACACGCGTCCACGGTCCCCCTCCCCCGAGCGCGGGCGAGGCCCCGGAGCCAGGCGTCGCGGGCCTTGGGAAAGGCGGCGATGCGATCGGAGGTGCCGCCCCGCACGGAGAACCGCGCCAGCGTGCGCCGGCGCATGGACGGCTGCAGAGGCGCCAGCCACAGCATCGTGCCCGCCACCCAGGCCCGCGTTCGCCCGAGCTTCCAGGGCGGTGCAGCCAGTACCTTGCCGAAGCGCCGGAGCGGAACGGCGGCCTCGCGGGGCAGGGAGAGTCCCGGCTCCAGGGCCGACAGCACGTGCCAATCCGACAGCCGGCGGAGGGTCTCCGCCGGATTCTGGCCCAGGAACGACTCGTCGAACACCCGCTGCAACTCCCGCCGCAGCCGGTCCCCGCTGACGCGGCCGAACGCGCCGTCGCGAAGCGCATCGCGCAGCACGGCTCGCGAACCCCGCGAGAGCCGGAAGCCCAGTCGCACGGAGAGGCGCGCCGCCCGCACGGCCCGAGTGGGGTCGTCGTGGAAGCTGCGGTCGTGCAACACGCGCAGCTGGCCGCGCTCGAGGTCGGCACGCCCTTCGCCGGGGTCCACCCAGCGACCGGCGCCGGCGTCCCCCGTGAGTCGGTAGGCCAATGCGTTCACGCTGAAGTCACGCCGGGCCAAATCGTCCGCCAGCGTACCGGCGGATACCTTGGGCAGGGCGCCCGGCTCCGGGTACTCCTCGCTTCGCACGCTCGCCAGGTCGATCCGGCGCCCCTCGGCCTCGACGGCAACCGTCCCGAAGCGTTCATGGGCGACCACCCGTCCGCCCACCGGCGCGGCTTCCCGAGCCAGCTCGAGCGCGTCCGCTCCGTCGGCCGAGTCCACGACCAAGTCGACGTCCCGCACGGGCCGGTCGAGCAGGAGGTCGCGCGCGCACCCCCCCACGAGGTAGACGTCGAGCGCACGGCTCTCCGCCGCCCGCACCGCCCGGATGACCCAGCCCACGCGATCCTCGGGGAGACGCTCCAGCACTTTCTCCCGCGGCCACGGATCGCTCACCGCGCGCCCCGCCGCGCGGGACGGCCGCGCGGGTGGTGCTTCTCGACCTCGTTGCGCAGCCGAGCCCGGCTGACGTGCGTGTAGATCTGCGTGGTCGAGAGGTCCGCATGGCCCAGCATGGATTGCACAGCGCGCAGATCCGCTCCCCCTTCCAGGAGATCGGTCGCGAAGGCGTGCCGCAGCACGTGGGGCGATACCCGGGAATCGGGAATGCCGGCGCGACGCGCCAATCGGCGCAAGCGACCGAAGAAGTTCTGGCGCGTCATGGCCCGACCCCGGCGGCTGAGAAAGAGGCTGCCGGCGTCTCGTCCCTCGCGGCTGGAGAGCAGCCGCGGCCGCGACTCCGCCAAGTAGCGCTCCACCGCCTGCTGGGCCGGCTGCCCCAGCGGCACCAGGCGCTCGCGTCCGCCCTTGCCGCGTACCCGCAGCAGCCCGGCCCGCAAGTCGATCCCCGACAGCGGCAGCGTCACCAGCTCCGTGACCCGCAGGCCGGCGCCGTAGAGGACCTCGAGCATGGCGCGATCGCGGAGCCCCAGCGGCGTCTCGGTGTCGGTCGCCGCCAACAGAGCAGCCGTCTCCTCCGGCCGCAACAGCCGCGGCAGGCTCCGGTCGAGCCTCGGACTGCGAACCCCTCGCAGCGGATCGCTCTCGAGTTCGCCCCCCGCTCCGACGTGACGCAGCCACCGGCGGACGGCGACCAGGGCTCGGGCGCGGCTCGAGGGTGCCAGACCCCGTTTCTCGAGCCGCGCGGCGAAGCTGCGGAGGTGTCCGGGTCCGATCGCCGCCAGCCGGCCGACTCCAGCCGACTCCAGATGCGCCAGGAAGCGCGCCAGATCGCGCCCGTACGCCTCGATCGTCCGGGCCGAGAGACCGCGCTCGAGCCGCGCATGCTCGAGGAAGGCGTCCACGGAGGCCGCCACCCGTTGCGCCTCAGCCACCTCCGCCACCCGGATCCTGCGTCGCTTGGGCCAGCAGCTCCTGCTGCAGGGCCCGGACGTCCGCTTCGGACTGCAGCTTGCGGCCCTCGGAGTCCTTCAGGTAGAAGGTGTCCGCGACTTGGTCGAGCACCGTCGCCGCCTTCGAGATGTAGATCTCGAAGCCGTGGTCGGCGATGGTCTGGGTCAAGTCGTAGAGCAGCCCGATGCGATCGTCCGTGGTCACGTCGACGATCGTGTAGAAGTCGGACTCGTTGTTGGAGATCAACACGCTGGCGGGCTCCCGCGACGGAGGCGCCGGACGGCCGTAGGGCCGACGACGACGCGCCATCAGCGCGGGAATGTCCGTCTCCCCGGACAGCACTTCGCGCAGCCTGTCCTCCAGCTCCCGCCAGGCCAGGTCGCGCTCCTCGGGACCGCCGCGAGGCGTCGTCAAGCGATAGATCTCGAGGGCCAGTCCCGAGCGTGTGGTGTAGACGTGCGAGCCCAGGATGTTGATCCCGCACGCCGTCAGGACCCCCGCCACCTTGGCGTAGAGGCCGTGCAGATCGCGCGTCACCAGGATGAGTTCGCTGAACTCTCCGCGCATCTCCTTCACCGTGAGCGACAGGACCTGTTTCGGCGTGTAGCCCAGCATGACCCGCGCGTGGCGGGCCATCTGGCGCGGTCCGTGCGAGACGAAGTAGCGGCGCGGCATGATCGAGAAGAACGACTCGATCTTGGAGTCCCCCACCCCCTGGCGCCGAAGCTCGCTCCGAGCGCGCTCCTGCCGTACCTCGACTCGCCGGTCCAGGAGCTCGAGCGCGGTGTCCGGGTCGTCCGCGCCCGCCTCCAGGAGCTCCGCGGTGCGCTCGAAGAGCTCCCACAGGAGCTGGCCCTTCCAGTCCGTCCAGGCGTCCCGGCTCGAGGCTCGGATGTCCGCGAAGGTCACCAGCACCAGATTGCGCAGGTTCTCTCGATCGCCGCACAGGCGCGCAAACTCGCAGATGAGGTTCGGGTCCGACAAGTCGCGGCGCTGCGCCAGGTGCGACATCAGCAGGTGGTGCTCCACCAGAAACACCACGCGATCGGTGCGTTCGGCCGAGAACCCCAAGCGCTCGCACACTTGGCGGGCCCGCGTCGCTCCTCGCCGGGAGTGGTCCCCCCCGAAGCCCTTGCCGATGTCGTGGAGCAGGCAGCCCAGATACAGCACCGGCCGGTCGTCGACGGCCTGCATCACCTCCGTGATGCGGGGCATCGCGCGCTCCACCTTGCCCCGATACACGCGGCGCAGCTCCTCCACCAGGAAGATCGAGTGCACGTCGACGGTGTAGGTGTGGTAGACGACGTGCTGCCAGCGAAAGACGATGTGCTCCCACTCGGGCAGGTAGCTTCCCAGCAGACCGATTTCGTTCATCACCATCAGCGTCCGCATCACGCGGTGCTCGGCGTCGAGGATGCGCTCGAAGACCGCGGTCGATTCCGGCGAGGTGCGGAACTCCTCGCTTCGCGCCAACGGCAGGTTCTCGCGGATCAACCGGCGTGCGATGCGCGAGAGCGGAACCTGGTGCCGCTGGGCCACCTCGAACGCCGTCAGCATGCGCACGGGCTTCTCGCGCAGATGGGCCGCGTGCGGGATCTCCAGCTGTCCGCCCGCGACCCGAAAACCGTCCTCCACGTCGCGCGGCGGGTCGCCGGCGGTGTCGGGCATGATCCGCGCGGTGCACTGCTCGATCACCAGTTCCGAGTAGTTGCTGATGGCGCGGGCGTGGCGGTAGTAGTCTCGCATGAAGCGCTCTACCGGGAGCTCCGCCCCTTCGGCGTCATCGGCGTACCCGAAGCTCTTGGCGATCTGCTCTTGGAGCTCGAAGCTCATCTGGTCGTTCCGCCGTCCGGCCAGCAGATGCAGCTCGTTCCGGACCCGCCACAGGAAGTCGAGTGCGATCCGGTAGCGGTCCATCTCCCATTCGGTCAGCAGGCCGAAGTGCAGGAAGTCGTCCAGGTGGCGCACCGCCGGCTGCGCCCCGCGCGCCACCCAGTAGGCCCCGTGGTAGTCCCGCAGCGCTCCCGCGCCCTCCTTCACGTTGGGCTGAAGCAGATACAGGGACTCGCCCTGGGCCCGATGCCTCTCCGCTCGTGCCGCCAGCTGTTCGCGGAGAAATCCCGGGACGTCCGGCAAGAGCTCCCGACGAATCGTGTCGGCGAAGGTGTGAAAGAACTCGCCGTCGCCGATCAGGAACCGGGCCGTCAGAACGGCGGTCCGAACCGTGTGGTCCTCGCGTCCCAGGGCCACCGTCTCGGCCACCGTTCGGGTCGCGCAGCCCACCGACACGCGGGCGTCCCAGAGCCAGTACTGGAGCCGCTCCGCCACCGAGGTCACGTAGGGCGACAGCTCGTCGCGGTACAGCACCAAGAGATCCACGTCGGAGTGGATCGACATCTCCCGGCGCGCGTAGCCGCCCACCGCGACCACGGCGACGCCGGTCTCGACGGCGCCGCCCCCCGCCAGATAGGCGGCCTCGGCCCGCTCGAACAGCCTTCGCACCAGCCGGTCGATCAGGTCCGAGTTCGCTTCATTGACCCGTCGCCCCGATCCGTTCTCGCGGTGAAGGGCTTCGAGATACGACCGCGCCTCCTTCAAGTACGCTCGCACGGCCGGGACGGTGTCGCGGTCGCCCTCCTCGCCGGCCGGGGGCAGCGCCGCCAGGAAGGCGTCGACGGACGGCGCGCTGGTCATCCGCCCCCCCCTGCCGCCACGCTGGGACCGCCGTTGCGATAGGCATCGAGCCCCTTCGTGATCCGGTCGGCCAGGAGATCCAGGTAGCGGTCGTCCCGCAGCAGCCGCGCGTCCTCGCGGTTGGTCACGAATCCCGTCTCCACCAGGATGGCCGGCATGCTGGCCAGGAAGAGCACGTAGAACGGTCCCGTCTTGACCCCCAGATCGGGCAGCCCGCGATAGCGGCGGGGAATTCCGGCGAACACCGCGTCGTGCACGAAGCTCGCGAGCGTGCGCGAATGGTCCGAAGCCT
The DNA here is from genome assembly GCA_022361175.1 of Pseudomonadota bacterium. Lineage (GTDB taxonomy): Bacteria > Myxococcota_A > UBA9160 > UBA9160 > UBA4427 > JAKSBN01. The sequence continues at coordinate 9,909 of JAKSBN010000517.1, forward strand.
CCGACACCCGCAGCCGCGCCAGCGAGTGTTGGAGAGCGTCGATCTCGTCCCGGTCGACGCCGTTCTCCCGGGCCGCCACGTTCAGGGTGTGGCGTTCGTGATTCTTGTCGAGGTAGTAGATCTCGAAGCCCCGCCGCTGGCGGCGCCGGGCGGCGTTGGCGTGCAGCGAGATGAAGAGATCGCCCCCGACCGACTCCGCCAGTGCGGTGCGCTGCTCCAAGTCAAGCGTCTGATCGCCCTCGCGGGTGAGAACGACCCGGTATCCGTTGCGCTCGAGGCGCTTCCGGAGGCGCTTGGCCAGGGCCAGGTTGACGTCCTTCTCGCGCAGCCCCGACACGCCGATGGCTCCCGGATCCTTCCCGCCGTGTCCCGGGTCGAGCACCACCGTCTCGATGCGCCGCAGCGGCATCGACAGCCGCGACCCCTTGAGGTTGGGGTTCGAGGCCGAGCCGGAACGGGAGCCGTAGACGTCCACCACCACGCGGTCGGGCGAGCGCAGGACCAGCAGCCGGTGTCGGCTGTAGCGCTCCAGATCGATCACCACCCGCGTCTTGTGGAGGGTGTTCTGTCCCAGCCGGACCCCCTCCAGCAGGCCGTCGCCGACCGCGATGCCGTCGTCAAAGCGGCGCCCCACCCAGATGCCGTCCAGATCCAGATACAGGCGCTCGGGGCGCGCCGCGCCGCGGTCGGCCGCCAGTCGCCGGACCTCGGGCTCCACCTCGCGCGTCAACTCGACGACCACGCGCGTGTACTCGGGGTACGACCAGGTTCTCACCTCGCGCACGTCCCCGAGTCCCGGCGGACGCTTGACGCCCATCAGTCCGACAGCCAGGAGGAGCAGCAACGCCGCACGCGCGCGCATCAGGTGCCCCCCCGCAGCCGAGCGACCAGTTCGGTCAGCAGTGTCAGGGCCTCGAGCGGGGTCGTGGCCTCGGGATCCGTCTCCCGGAGACGCGCGAGGACGTCCGCTTCTTCCGGCGCCGGAGGCGCACTGGGCGCGAAAAGCCCGAGCTGAGCCGAGTCGCCGCTGCGGGCGGAGGCCAGTCGGGGACGGCCGTCTCCACCCTGCTCTTCGGCCTCCAGTCGTTGGAGAAGCTCGCGTGCGCGAGTGATCACCGCGGCCGGCAGCCCCGCCAACCGAGCCACCTGGATGCCGTACGAGCGATTCGCGCCGCCCGGCACCAGTCGCCGCAGGAAGACCACCTCGTCGTTCCATTCGCGCGCTTCGAAGTGCGCGTTGGACACCCGCTCCTTGGCTTCCACCAGGTCCGTCAGCTCGTGGTAGTGGGTGGCGAAGAGCGTCCGGGCCTGGAGTCCCGGCGTGTCGTGGAGATACTCCGCGACCGCCCAGGCGATCGCCAAGCCATCATAGGTGCTGGTCCCCCGGCCGATCTCGTCGAGAATGACGAGGCTTCGACGCGACGCCTGCCGCAGGATCTCGGCCGTCTCCCGCATCTCCACCATGAACGTCGACTCGCCGCGGGCCAGCCGATCCGACGCCCCCACGCGGGTGAAGATCCGGTCGACGGCGCCGACCCGGGCTGCGTCCGCCGGAACGAAGCTGCCCATCTGGGCCAGGAGCGCGATCAGCGCCACCTGACGCAGATACGTGCTTTTGCCCGACATGTTCGGGCCCGTCAGCAGGAGCATCTGGATGTCTTCGGGATCGAGAGCCGTGTCGTTGGGTACGAAAGCGTCCCCGCCCCCGCGCGCCAACATGGCCTCGACGACGGGATGCCGTCCGCCGCCGATCTCCAGTCCCAGCGAGTCGTCGACGACCGGACGCACCCACGCTTCGCGGCGGGCGACCTCCGCCAGCGCCTGGAGCGCGTCCAACTCGCCCACGGACTCGGCAGTGGCCCGCACCCGCGACGCCGCGGCGACGATCTCCCGGCGGAGTTCTTCGAAGAGGTCTCGTTCGAGCGCAGCGGCCTTGTCGTTGGCCCCCAGGACCCGGGATTCCATCTCCCTCAGCTCGGCCGTCGTGAAGCGCTCGACGCTCGCCAGCGTCTGCTTGCGCTCGTAGTCCTCCGGGACCTTGTCGAGCTGCGCCTTCGTGACTTCCAGGGAGTAGCCGTGGACGGGGTGGAAGCGGACCTTCAGCGTGGCGATGCCCGTGCGCTCTCGCTCTCGCGTCTCGAGGCCGGCCATCCATTCGCGGCCCTTGCTGGCGCTCTCTCGCAGGACGTCCAGCTCGGGCCGGTAGCCCACGCGGATGTAGCCCGTCTCGTTCGCGCCCCGCGAGCCTCGCGCGATGGCGGGAGGATCGTCGACGAGGGCCTCCGTCAGGAGCTCGGTCAGTTCGGGCAAGGGCTCCACACGCGGAAGCGCGCTCGGCCGTCCGGGGGCCAACCCGTCCCATTCGGCCTCCAGCCTGGCGGCCACGGCGGGCAGTGCCTGGAGCGATCCCCGCAGCGCGCCCACGTCGCGCGGGGTGGCGCCCGGCCGGGTCGCCTTGGCCAGCAGCCGCTCGAGATCCCGCACCTCCGCCAACGCTTCGCGAACCTGTTGGCGCACACGGTCGCGCTCGGCCAAGCCCTCGACCGCGTTCTGGCGCTCGGCGATGGCCGCCGGCGAAAGCAGCGGGTACGCCAGGCAGCGAGCGAGTCGCCGGGCGCCCAGGGGCGTCTTGGTCTCGTCGAGCCGCTCGAAGAGCGTCCCGCGCCGGCCGCCGTCCTCGCTGTTCTCGAACAGCTCCAGGTGCGAGCGCGTCGCCGCGTCGAGCACCATGCTGTCCCCCAGAGCGTAGCGGCGCAGGCGGGGAGCGTGCGCCAGCGCGAACGGCTGATTGACGCCCAGGTAGGCCAGCAACGCGGCGCTCGCGCGGGTCGCCGGGGTTTCGGCGTCGGGATCGAAGCCCTCCGGAACCACGGGCGCGCGGTCCGGCCGATAGCTGTCGCTGCCGACGGCCGTGAACACCGCGTTCGGCAGGCGGGCCGCCAGGTGCCGGCGAGCCTCCTCCAGCTGCTCCTCGGGCACCAGCACCTCGCGCGGTTCGATGCGTTCGAGCTCCTCGGCCAAGAGCTCGGGACAGCCCGCGTCCGCATCCGCACAGGCCACGTCCGTTGCCCGGAAGTCCCCGGTCGACGCGTCCAACGCCGCCAGGCCGACGCTGCCCGCGCCGGTCCCGGGCGCGATCGCGACCACCGCCACCTCGGTCGCGCTCTCGAGCCCAGAGGGATCGCCCACCAGCCCCGGGGTCACCACTTCGACGACCCGGCGCTTCACCAGGCGGCCGCCGGCGGACTTGGGGTCCTCCACCTGTTCGCAGATGGCGACGCGGTGCCCCAGCTCGGCCAGCCGTTTCACGTGCTGATCGGCCGCGTGGACGGGAACCCCGCACATGGGAACGGCGTCGGGCTTGCCCTTGTCCCGGGTGGTGAGCGCGATGTCGAGCAGCGGGGCCGCCCGCGTGGCGTCGTCCAGGAACATCTCGTAGAAGTCGCCCATGCGGTAGAACACGATGGCGTCGGGATGCTCCGCCTTGATGGCCAGGTACTGGCGCATCATGGGTGTCTCGAGCGAGGAGCTCTTCACGAGGCTCCTCCCGGCCCCAACCCGGGCGTGGCGTCTTCCAGCACCGCCAGGAGCTCACCGAACTCCTTCACGGCTTCCAACTCGCGGTGCTCGGACAGCAGCCGGCGCCCCAGTGCCACGCGTCCCGGAACCCAGCTCGGATGCCGCCCCAGAAGGCGTCGCAGCTCGTCGATCGCCATCTGGGTCTCCCCGCGCCGGCCCAGGTGGTTCGCCAGCGCCAAGCGGGCGTGCGGATCCTCTGGATCCTCTTCGATCAACGCGCGCAGCAGCTTCTCGAAGTCGCGGGGGCGGTCGAGGGCCGCGTAGCTGGATTCGAGCCGGGGATAGACCTCGACGGCGCGCGCTCGGTCGAGCCGCGGAATCGCCTCCCAGGCCGCCAGGGCCGCCTTGTTCTTGCCCCGTTCCGCTTCCAGTCTCCCGAGCAGCAGGCGCGCATCCACCTGCCGCGGATCGGCGCGGAGCGCGCGTTTGATGCTCTTTCGCGCTTTGGGGTGGTCTCCTGCGGCGTGCGCCGCCTCCGCCGCCCGGACCCACAGGCGCGCTTCCACTTCCTTCAGAGGCTCGCCCTCGGCCCTGGCGAGACGGCGCGTGAGTTCCAGCGCGCGCTCGTGCTCGCGCGCCTCCTCGGCCAGCGACGCCAGGGCCCGCAGTGCCCCCGCGTGCCGGGGTTCGAGGGCGAGCAGCTCCTCGTAGGCCGCGATCGCCCGGCGCAGAAAGCCGCCTTGCTGGAAATCGCGCGCCAGCCCCTCGAGCACGGCGCCGCGGTGGGCGGACGTCAGCTCGCGCCGCAGGAGGAGGTTCTGGTGGATGCGAATCGCACGACCGAGCTCGCCGCGCGTGCGATAGACCCGGGCCAGAGCCAGATACGGCTCCACCTCCATGGAGTCCGCCTCGACGGCCTCCTGCAGCGCCGCCTCCGCCGTGTCGAAGTCTCGCTCCAACACGGCCAAGAGCGCCCGGTGCAGGCGATCCCGGTCGGCGTCGCCATCGACGCGCAGCCTTCGCTTCCAAAACCGTCGCACGGGTCACCCCCCCCGGACGGTTCCCTCGTCCAGCCCTTCGGCGAGCTCGGCGGGCACGCTCGCCACCTCGCGGGACAGAGGAAGATTCCGCAGCTCGTGCACTTCCGCTTCGAGGACCGCCAGCCGCTTCCGGTAGCGACGCGACAGGAGCCGGGCCTTGGAGAGCTCGTACACGGCGATGGCACCCACCACGGCGGCGCCGCACCCGAACGCCGCCAGCAGGGCCATCCACACCGGAACCGGCTCGAGCACCCCGAGCACGTAGCTGACGGCGATCGGAGCCTCGTTGTCCGACGCGAACCGCCATCCCACGTACAAGAGCAGGCCCAGGATGACCAACGCGAGCAAGCGCCGCGCCCACTTCATGCGAACTCGCCTCACTCCGCCCGGTTCAGGCGGACGCCTCTTCGACCCCCTCAGGGCTCTCCGTGCGGAGACCGGATCCCGAATCCTGGTCGACCATCTCTTTCAGCTCTTTGCCGACCTTGAAGAACGGAGTCCGCTTCGCACTGATGTGCACCGGCTCCCCGGTTTTCGGATTCCGGCCCTCGCGCGCCTCGCGCACCTTCACCTGAAAACTGCCGAATCCTCGGATCTCGATTCGGCTGCCCTGCTTGAGGGCGTCGATCATGGCGTCGAAGATCGTGTTGACCACGACCTCCGTGTCCTTCTTCGAGATGTGCGGCGTGCGTTTCGCCACTTCCTCGATGAGCCCGCTCTTCGTCATCGCTCTCCCCATTCGCTTACGGCGACCGGGCCGGTCCCCGTTCTCATGGTTCGCCCGCGCAGGCGTTGGAGGGATCACCCGAACAGCGAGCCGACGCCGGGAACCTCCCGGCGCCGGCTCTGCGAACTACTCCTGCTCCTCGGCCTTGGCCGCGAGCTTCTCGGCCAGCAAGTCGCCGAGGGTCGTCGTCTGCGTCGCCGACTGCTGCGCCGCCATGTCCTTCAGGGCCTGGCGTTCGGCCTTGTCGTTCACGGCTCGGATCGACAACGAGATCTTCTGCTCCGCAGCATCCACCTTCACCACGAGCGCCGTCACCTCCTGGTCGACCTGGAAGTGCTCGGCCGGGTTCTCGATGCGCTCCTGGGCGAGCTCCGAGCTGTAGACCAGCCCCTCGATGCCCTCGTCCAGTCGCACGAAGACGCCGAAGTCCGTCACGTTGGTGATCGGACCCGTGACTTCCGAGCCCATGGCGTACTTCTTCTGGATCCCGTCCCAGGGGTTGGGCTCCAGCTGCTTGATGCCCAGGGAGAACTTCTCGTTCTCCTTGTCGATCTTCAGCACGACGGCTTCGACTTCGTCGCCCTTCTTGAACTTCTCGCTCGGGTGCTTGATCTGCTCCGTCCACGAGATGTCCGAGACGTGCACGAGCCCGTCGATGCCTTCCTCGAGACCCACGAAGATCCCGAAGTTGGTGATGTTCCGGACCTGACCGCCGACCTTCTGACCCACCGGGTACTTCTCTTCGATCACGGTCCAGGGGTTGGGCTCGATCTGCTTCATGCCCAGCGAGATCTTCCGCTCGCCCTCGTCCACATCCAGCACCACGGCCTCGCAGGTGTCGCCGATGGCCACGACCTTGGACGGGTGCTTGACGCGCTTGGTCCAGGACATCTCCGACACGTGCACGAGGCCCTCGATGCCCGGCTCGAGCTCGATGAAGGCGCCGTACTCGGCGAGCGAGACGACCTTGCCCTGGATCCGCTTGCCGATCGGATAGCGGATCGACGCGTCGATCCACGGATCCGGCTGGATCTGCTTCAGGCCCAGCGAGACCCGCTCGGTATCCGGGTCGAACTTCAGGACCTTGACCTTGATCTCGTCGCCGACCTGGAAGAGCTCGCTCGGGTGGTTCACCCGGCCCCACGACATGTCGGTCACGTGCAGCAGACCGTCGATGCCGCCCAGATCCACAAAGGCGCCGTACTCGGTGATGTTTTTCACCGCCCCCTGCATGATCTCGCCCTCGGCGAGCTTTTTGAGGGTTTCTTTTTTCTGCTCTTCGCGTTCCTGCTCCAACA
>JAKSBN010000103.1 GCA_022361175.1 Pseudomonadota bacterium
TCCGTCCGAGTAGCCTCCGGCCGCGACGATGGGCACGTCGACGGCGTCGACGCTGCCCGGCACCAACAGCGAGGTGGGAACGACGCCCGTGTGGCCGCCGCCTTCGCCCCCCTGGACGATGATGGCGTCGGCGCCCAGCTGGGCGGCCTTCTGGACGTGTTTGACGGCGCCGCAGGTGGGGATGCAGCGCACGCCCGCGTCCTTCAGGCGCGTGATCAAGGCGGCCTGGGGCGCGCGGTTGTAGCCGGCGGCCGCGACGCCCTGGCGGATGATGGCGTCGGCGATCACGTCGGCGCCGGGGGCGTCCATCAGGAAGTTCACGCCGAAGGGCTTGTCGGTGCGCGCCTTCACCTTCTCGATGGCGGCTTCCACGTGCTCGGGCGGGATCGTGGCGGCGGCGAGAAAGCCCATGGCGCCCGCGTTGCTGGCGGCGGCCACCAGCTCGGGCGTGGCCACCCAACCCATCCCCGTTTGCAGGATGGGGTAGCGGATGCCGAGCAGATCGCAGAGAGGCGTGTGGAGTGCCGTCACGGTGCCCTCGCGCTAGGCGCTCTCGTCCCCGCCGCCCTTGGAGCCGCCCTGCTCGCGCTGGCTCTTGGCCATGCTCTTGGCGTCGAAGCCGGCCAGGGGGTTGTCGGAGACCAGGTCGTTGTGGCTGTGGGCGAAGTGGTGCCAGGCGAAGACGGCGTCCATGCCGGTGCGCTTGCCCTGCAGATCCTCGATGTGGTTCACGGCCTGCTTCGTGAGGGTCAGCCCCAGGCGCGGCATCTTCGCCAGGCGCTCGGCCAGGGCCAGGGTCTCCCGCTGCAGGTCGTCCTTCGGCACGACCCGGTTGACCATGCCCACCTGGTAGGCGCGTTCGACCGGCATGCGGTCGCCGAAGAAGAGGAACTCCTTGGCGATGCGGGGCGCCATCTCGAACGGGTGCGCGAAGTACTCGACGCCGGGGATGCCCATGCGCACCACCGGGTCGGCGAAGAAGGCGTTGTCGGCGGCGACGATCAGGTCGCAGACCCAGGCCAGCATCAGGCCGCCCGCGATGCAGGCACCCTGGACCTCGGCGATGGTCGGCTTCGGCAGGTCGCGCCAGCGGCGGCACATGCCCAGGTACGCCTCCTGCTCGCGTACGTAGAGGAACTCGCCGCCGGGCTTGTTGGCGTGGTCGTACCAGAGCGACACGCGCTCCTGGGATTGGTCGATGTCGCGGCCGGGCGTGCCGATGTCGTGACCGGCGGAGAAGTGCTTGCCGGCGCCGCGCAGCACGATCACCTTGATGCGGTCGTCGAACGCGGCCTGCTGGAAGGCGGCGTCCAGCGCGTACGTCATGGCCCCGTTCTGGGCGTTGTTGTACTTCGGGCGGTTCATGGTGACGATGGCGACGTCGCCGTCCTCGCCCGCCACCTCGTAGAGGACGATGTCCTTTTCTTCGACCGCTTCTTCGGCCTGCTTCGCGGCTTTGTCGGCAGGGGCTTCGCTCATGACGCGTCTCCCAGCGGGCGGGGGCCCCGCGGTCAGTTCGGCACTTCCTTCGCGGCCAGCCCGTTCGGGTCGAGCACTTCCCGCAGGATCCGCAGCTCTTCTTCCGAGGGCGGCCGCGTCTCGGGCACCGCTTCGTCTCGGACCAGCTCGAAGCCCGTGGCCGCCACCACGTCGTCGACGGAGACGCCGGCGTGGACGGACCGCAGCCGCATGGCGTGGTCGGGGTCGGTGAAGTCCAGCACGGCCAGGTTGGTCACCACCTGGTGGATGCAGTGGAAGCGCGACGATCGCTGGCCCAGCGCGGCGGCGCGGTCGTAGCCGACGCCCGACACGACGTCCACCTTCTCGACGAACACCTTCGGGCTGTGGTTGGGCACCCAGTAGCTGGTCTTGTGGCTGATGGTGTTGCCCGGCGCGCCCCGCATGCCCAGGAGCTGCGCCTTCGGCTTGGCGTAGTCGCCGATGCAGGCGAAGTTCTGGTTGCCGAAGCGGTCGATCTGGGTGGCGCCCATCATCACGTGGCGCCGCCCGGACCACAGCAGGTCGAAGATGGTCCGGAAGGGCACCCAGCCCTCGACGACGGGCTCCGGCGCGTCGGCCACACCCACCGGCGGCACGTTCGCCAACCGCGACGCGATCCCGTCGGTCATGAGGAGGTCGGGCTCGAAGGTGAGCTTGGCCAGGCGGATCCCCAGCATCGGGACCGTGCCGAAGGGGCTCGCCAGCACCTCGCGGTCGCCCCGGAAGGCCTCGGCCACTGCCACCGCACACTGCTCGGCTCGCGAGA
>JAKSBN010000445.1 GCA_022361175.1 Pseudomonadota bacterium
AGGTAGTCGGGGGCCAGGCCGGACTGCTGCCGGTGGAGGTCCACCGTCGTGCAGTGAACGCGGCAGACGCGGTCGAGAGCGACGCTGCGGTAGCGGTACGTGGCCGTGGGATCGAGCTCGTAGAACGACGACAGATCGGGAGAGTCGTAGACGTGCAGTCGGCGCCAGCCCGGGCGCTCGTCGAGCCCGCGGTTGACGACCTGAAAGCGCGTCGGGCCGTTCTTTCGGGGGTCGAGACGGGCCAGCGCGGCCGCCTCCTCCGCCTCCGGCTCGAAGCTCTCGTAGTGGAGCGCCACGGGGAAGTCTTCCCAGCTGCGGTGGATTCCACCGCGGCCTCCGCAATCGAAGACCGTCACCCGTCGTTCGGCTGCCATCGTCGCTGCCCCTCCGCAGGTCAGACCATCGGATGCCGGAGAATCCCGCTGGAGTGGAAAGTTGCGGCTCGGTGAGAATCGCGTGGCTCGCGAAAGCGCCTCGGGTCCGGGGTGTTGCCCCGATCCCTGCGCGCCGGTGAATTCCCCGATCCGCGCGGAGCTGCGCCGGAGCTGCTCAAGAGAGAGGGGAAGCTTCCGATGAGAACGCAACGCGCCGCCGCACCCCGAGGCGCAGAGGGAGGGTCGTCGCTTGGGCCAGGGCACGCTGTCGGTGGTGATCCCGAACTACAACCACGCCGCCTTCCTGCCCGACTCGCTGGACGCGCTCCTGGCCCAGAGCCGTGCGCCGGACGAGATCCTGGTGATCGACGACGGGTCCACCGACGACAGCGCGGCCGTGGTCACCCGCTACGCGGAGCGGCACCCCTGCGTGCGACTGGTGCGCCAGCGCCGCAACCGCGGCTGCCCGACGGCCGTCAACCGAGGCGCGCGTCTGGCGCGGGGCCGCTACCTGTTCGTCACGGCGGCGGACGACGTGGTGCTTCCCGGGCTCTTCGCAGAGTCGCTCGCCCTCTTGGAAGAACACCCCCAGGCCGGCGTCTGCGTATCCGACCACACGCAGTACCGCGCCGACCCGCACCCGCACGTGCGCTTCACGCTCACGGACCGGGTGCTGTCGCTGCCCAAGGCCGGGAACTACTTCGACCCGGACGAGCTGGCGAGCCTGATGCAGGGCGGCTTCAACGCGTCGCCAGCGGCCGTGTTTCGCCGGGACGCGTTCCTCGGGGCCGGAGGCTATCCGACCCGCTGCGAGGAGTACGCGGACTGGATCAACCTGATGATCGTCACCTTCACCACCGGGCTCTGCTACAACCCGCGCGTGCGCGCCGCGTTCCGGGTGCGGCCGGACTCCTGGAGCCACCGCCTGATCGGCGAGCGCGAAAAGCTGCGGGAGAAGTACGCGCACATGCTCCGGCTCCTCGGCCGGCGCCGTCATCGGCACGTACTGCCGTACCTGGCGAGGACGGGCGCTTTCGACGAGTTCGAGCACAACGTCAGCCTGCTGCTCGAGAATCCGCGCGCGTGGTCGCCCACGTCGCTGGCCCTGCACCTGACCCCGCTCGGTCGCGAGGCGGATCGCTTCCGGACCCGCCACCGACGCCCTCCTGTGGAACCGCTGCCGCGGCCTCTCTATTGGGATTGGCCGTCCGGCCCCCACGAGAACCGCGAGTACTACGACCGCGACTTCCTCGAGCGGAGGGTTCGCGCCCTGCAGCGGCGCTGGCGGGCTCGCCGGGAAACCGTCGTCATCTACGGGGCGGGAGCCCACACTGAAGTGCTGATGAGCCACACGAACCTGCGTCGCTCCCCGCTGCTCGCCATCGCGGAGCCCGTGCCCTGGCTGCACGGCCAGCGGGCCTTCGGGCTTCCCATCGTCTCCCCCGACCGCATCGCGGACCTGCGCCCCGACGTGGTGCTGATTTCGAGCCTCGATCACGAACGGAACCTGCTGGAAGATCTCGAGCCCCTCGAAGCCGAGGGCATCGCCCTCGACACCATCTACACCGAGGCGCGCACCGCTCCCGTCCGCTCGACCTGCCACCCCGAAGCGGGCCGCGCCCGCAATCCCGGAAGTGCTCGCGATCGCAAGCTCCGGGAGGGCTACGCGCGCTGCTTCAACCGCGCTTATCTGTCCCGGGCCTTGGACGACCTGTGCACGAGGTGGGGACGTCACGGCCGCCGGGTGGTGGTCTACGGGGCGGGCGATCACACGGCCTTCCTCTTCCGGCACACCCCCCTGGCGGCCTTCGAGCTGGCCGGAGTCGTCGACGCCGACCCGGTGCGTCAGGGTGCCGTCTGCTTCGGCTATCGCGTCCAGGGACCCGAGGCCGTCGACCGCCTGCGCCCAGACGTCGTGCTGCTCTCGTCCGCCGCGTATCAGGAGGAGATGGCCTGGGACCTGGAGCCCTGGCGCGAGCGCGGCATCGAAATCGTCCGGCTGTATCCGACCGAAGCTGCGCACAGGCCGGCCCGAACGCAAACTGGCTCGGCCGGCCGTTCCGCGCCCCTCCCGGCCGCCCCGTGATCTACTACTTCTGCCCCGAGTCCGAGGCGGCGAGCGGAGGCATAAGGCGCCTGTACCGCCACGTGCAGATCCTGTGCGAGGCGGGGCTACCCGCCGCGGTACTGCATCACCACACGGGCTTTCGCGTGCCGAACACTCCTCCCGTGCCGGTGCGAGCGCTCTCGGAGCTGGACGCGTTTCGCAGCGACGACGTGGTCGTGGTGCCGGAGGGCTTCCCGTCCCTCATGCAGGCCCTGGCGCGCACACCGGCCCGTTGCTTCGCCATCGCGCTCAGCTTCTCCTACCTGTTCGAGACGCTGGCCGACGGCAGTTCGTGGCGATCGCTCGGGGTCGAGCGGGCTCTCTGCGTCAACCCGCGCGTGGCGGAGCTGGTCGAGTGGTCGCTCGGAGTTCCGGCCCATACCGTCGAATGGTCCGTCGATCCCGCCGTCTACGAGGAGGGTCCGGAAGACCGCGAGCCGCGCGTGGTCTTCCTGCAGCGCAAGGCGTCCAGCGTCGGCGCCATTCGGCGTGCTCTCGCCGCGCGCGACCCCGCGCGTGCGGCGCGGATCGAATGGAGGGGGCTGGACGGACTTCGCGAGAGTGAGTGGGCCCACGAGCTCCAGACGGCGGGCGTGTATCTGGCGCTCTCGACCTGCGAAGGCCTCCACCGCAGCGTGCTGGAGGCGATGGCCTGCGGCACCTTGGTGGCGGGCTTTCACGCCCTGGGCCTGCGCGGCCAGCTGGTGGGAGCGGGACCGGAGCAGAACGCCGTCCTGGTGGAGAACGGCGATTGGCCGGCGCTGACGATGGCCTTGGCTCCCGTACTGGACGACCTGGCCGACCGGAACTTCGCGGCGTGGCAGACCGTGGCTCGCCGAGGCCGGGCCTGGCTGCGCGCGGCGACGCCAGAGCGCGAAGCCGCGGCACTGCTGCGCTTCTGGCGCGAGGCGCTCGCCCTACGTCCGCGGGTACCGCGTCGCGACCTGGGCTTCGCCCGGCTCTGACTCGGCTGGCCCCGCCTCCAGCGCGGCCGCCCGACGGCGCTCCACCGGCAGGAACAGCCCGAATTCGGTGCCCTCCCCCGGGCGAGTCGACAGCTGCAGCCGCCCTTCGTGGGCGCGCACGATGCCCACCACGGTCGAGAGACCCACACCGCGGCGCTTGCCCTTGGTGCTGAAGAACGGCTCGAAGATCCGTTCCTGCGTGGATGCATCCATGCCGGGGCCGTCGTCGGCCACGCGAATCTCGGCGTACGGGCCGGCGGCGTGCTCGAAGCCCACGACCAGGCCCGGGAGCTCGCCGGGATCGATCCAGGCGCGGCGGGTCTCGATGTGGACGTGCCCGCCGTTCTCCCGCAGCGCTTCCGCGGCGTTGATGAAGAGATTCATGAGCGCGCGCCGCAGCTGCAGCGGATCGGCGTCGATCACGAGGGGAGTCGGATCGAGGCCGAGGCTGGTCCCGATCCCCGAGCTCAGCTCGGCGTCCAGGAGATCCCACACCTCCCGCACGATCTCGGAGAGCTCGACGCGCTCCACCCGCGGCTGACGTCCGCCGGCGTAGAAGCGCAGTTGCTCGGACAGCTCGGTGGCCTGTCGCTCCGAGTCCAGAATGCGCTGGAGGCGGCGGCGCCATTCGGCCTCGTCCGGGAGGTCCTCCGCCAAGAGCTCGGCGTTGCCCCGAATCACCCCCAGCAGATTGCGAAAGTCGTGAGCCACTCCGCGCGCCAGCTCTAGCGCCGTCTCCAACCGGTGCGCGCGCCGAACCTCCACCTCGCGCTGCCGCTCGACCGTCGCATCGTGGAGGCGGAAAGCCCGCGCGATGAGGCGCCCTCGCCGCAGCACCGGCTCGGCGTCGAGACGGAGAACGCGGTCGCCTTCCCGCCCCTCGTAGCTGGCGTGGACCCCTTCCAGCCGCTCCCCACGGCGGCCGAGCGACGCGGGATCGAAAACCGGCAGGCCTTCCGGGTGGCCCGCCAAGTGCGGGAGCATGAGCTCCTCCAGACGGGCGCCCACCGCGAGCTCCGCCGGCTCGAGGAGCGTCCGCGCGCGCCGGTTGTGATAGATCACGTGGCCGTCGGGCCCTTCCACGATCAGGCCGTCGTGGTCGAGATCGCACAGCGCGGGCCACGCCGCGGGCAGGACGCCGAAGAGCGCCTCGCGGTGAAGGGCGAAGACGAGAATGCCCGAGGCCACGGCCAAGGCGGGCAGCATGATGGGAAAGCCCGACTCCGGTCCCAGCACGTAGAGCCAGTTGGCACTCAGGAGGACGCCCGAGGGCAACAGCATGAGCACGGCCTGACGCCGCGCATGGGACGAGTCGACCGCCCGGAGAACCGCCACCTCGACGGCCACCACCGCCAGGATGAGGGCCGAGTTCGGGACCGCCATCACCCACCACAGGGGACCGTAGTGGTTGCGTCCCCCGACCACCGGCTCCAGGAACTCGCCGTGCCAGGGGTTGAGCAGCATGACCCACCACATCGCTCCAGCGAAGAGGAGAGGCACTTCGCTCCAGGCGCGCGAGGGGAAGAGCACGACTCCGCGCTCCTCGGACCAGCGCAAGGCGAGGTTCCACCACCACACCGGCAGGAAAATGGAGCCGCTGTAGAGAACGGCGATGCCGACCTGCTCGACCGTCAGATCCTCGGCGAGCAACGTGATGAGTTCGCCCGCCGCCCACAGCGCGCCTGAAATGGTGAATCCCAGCAGGGCCTTGGAGACGCGGGCATCCGGCAGACGAAGCAGTGCCAAAGCCGCCAGGCCGATGGACAGCCCAACCAGCGCCCCGCTGATGGCAAGCAGGACATTCATTCCGGGTCCCAACCTGCGCGCCCGCCCATGGGAAACGCTCCCAGACCGAGACAGCACGCGCGAGGCACACTGCCGCGCAAGGGAACCCCGGCAAGGTACACCCGCCGCGGCCGTTACACCCGTTACGACACCAGAAGAAGATGGCCGGGTCAGTGCGAAGGCGCTTCGGCGTTGGTGGGCCGCGGCTCGAGGGCCGTGCGCGTTTCCTCGCAGCCGTAGGCCCGCGGGGTCAACTCGATCACCGTGTGCAACGGGATCGGTACGTGGGGGCACTCGGTCAGGGGCAGGTCCATGAAGTAGGTGTAGAGCGCGCGGCACACGGCTTGGTGCCCGATCACCAACACGGGCGTCCGATATCGCTCCAGTTCGATGATCACGCGATCGAGGCGTTGGATTACGTCCTGATAGGACTCGCCGCGGGGATAGCGGTAGCCGAGCTTGTCGCGCTGCCGGGCGTCGAACTCGTGGGGCCACTTGTCGCGAATCTGGGCGTAGCTGAACCCGTCGCAGATGCCGGCCTCGATCTCGTCCAAGGACCGCCACTCCGCGACGGGCCGGCCGAGCGGAGCCGCCGTGTCGCGCGTCCTTCGCAGCGTGCTCGTCCACACCTCGAACGGCGTCTCTCCCAGCCGTTCCCGCATGTGGTGGGACAGCTCCTGAGCGTAACGACGGCCCTGGGGAGAGAGGCCCGAGTCTCCCCCGATCAGCCCTTCGACGTTGTACTCGCTCTCCCCGTGGCGCGTCAGAAAGATGGAGCGAGTCGTGATCTGCAGGTTCGAGAGGAAGAACACGATGCGGGAGGGCAGGTAACCGTCGATCTGGTTCATCACCACCTGGCGGCCGCGGTCGACGATGCGGAGGTAGCTGCCCTCCGCGTCCGCCACTTTTTCGTAGCCCGCGGCGTAGTGCGCGATCCGAAGGCGGAAGTCGCGCACCGCCGCTTCGGGGTCCATGTCCGCGTAGTCCGGCGAGCTGAGCTTCGTCTCGCGCACGTTGGCATCGATCACTCTCGGATCGTCGTTCTCGACCTCGATGAACTGGACGGCGAAGCCCTCGGTCTCGCAGCGTTCGCGGATCGCCTGGCGGCGGGCGCGCGTGTGGTTGGTGGCGTCGTAGATCGCCACCCGGCCGTTCGCGCGCAGCCACAGCACCAACTCTTCCAGCACCTGCTGGGCCAGGGCCTGACGGATGCGACGCCCTTCTTCATTGCTCGGGTCGAAGAACTCGTGGGTCTGCCGGCCCCCGAGCTCCGTCCGCCGCTGCTCGCCCAGGTTGAAGACCCGGGTGGGATAGCCCAGCCAGGAGAGGTATCGGGCCAGGCGCCGGGCCGTGAACGACTTGCCCCGCGCGGGCAACCCGACCATGACCAGCACCATCTTCTGCCCCTTGCGGACGCTGGCCACCGCGCGCGCGCCCTAGGGCTCGATTCCGGGCTTGAGGCGCAGAGAGAGTTCGTCCAGCTGGCGCTTCGAGACCGGCGCCGGCGCTCCCATCATCAGGTCCTGGGCGTTCTGGGTCATGGGGAAGGCGACCACCTCCCGCAGGTTGGGCTCGCGCGCCAGCAGCATGACGATGCGGTCGATGCCCGGCGCCAGGCCGCCGTGCGGCGGGGCCCCGAACTTGAGCGCGCGAATCAGCCCGCCGAAGTTCTCGTCCACCTGCGCGCGCTCGTAGCCGGCGATCGCGAAGGCCCGGTACATGATCTGCGGATCGTGGTTTCGGATCGCACCGCTCGAGAGCTCGACGCCGTTGCAGACCAGGTCGTACTGCTCCGCCAGAATGTCGCCGGGCTCCTGGGTTTCCAGAGCCTCCAAGCCGCCCTGGGGCATGGAGAACGGATTGTGGCCGAAGTCCCAGCGCTTGGCTTCGGCGTCCCACTCGTACATGGGGAAGTCCACGATCCAGCAGAACCGGTACTGCTCCGCTTGACGCAGGTCCAGCAGATCCGCCAGGTGCAGCCTCAGCTTGCCGGCCAGATCGTTGGCCTTGTCCTCGGCGTCGGCGACGAACAGCATGGCCGTGCCCGGCGCCACGTCGTCGCGCTGGAGAAGCGCCTGGATCTCCTCCTCCGACAGCACACCCGCGATCGGCCCGCGAACCCCGTCGGCCGCGTTCACCAGGTATGCCAGTCCGCTGCCGCCGTGGCCCTTGATGAACTTCTCGAGCTTGTCGAGGAAGGTGCGGGACTGCTTGTCGCCGTCTGGCAGCGCCAGCATCCGCACGACGCCGCCCTTTTCCACCACGTTGCGGAAGACGCGGAAGCCCGACTCCGCGAACAGCGACGACACGTCCTGGATCTCGAGCCCGAAACGCAGGTCGGGCTTGTCGCTGCCGTAGCGAAGCATGGACTCGGCGTAGGGGATGCGCTCGAAGGGCGCTTCCGAGACCGGCCAGGCCCCGAACTCGGTGAAGAGGCCGTACATCACCTCCTCTACCACGCGGAACACGTCCTCCTGCTCGACGAAGGACATCTCGAGATCGAGCTGATAGAACTCGCCCGGCGAGCGGTCGGCGCGCGCGTCTTCGTCGCGGAAGCAGGGGGCGATCTGAAAGTAGCGGTCGAAGCCCGCCACCATCAGCAGCTGCTTGAACATCTGGGGCGCCTGAGGCAGGGCGTAGAACTTCCCGGGGTGCAGCCGACTGGGCACCAGATAGTCGCGCGCCCCTTCCGGCGAGCTCGCCGTCAGGATGGGCGTCTGAAACTCGTGGAACCCCGCGGCGAGCATGCGTTGCCGGATGCTGGAGATGATCCGCGAACGCAGCAGCACGTTCTCGTGCATCCCCTTGCGCCGCAGGTCCAGGAACCGGTACTCGAGCCGCAGCGCCTCCCCGATCTCGATCTCGTCCGCCACCGGAAACGGGAGCACCTCGGCGCGGCTCAAGATCTCCACCGCCTCCGCGCGCACCTCCACCTCGCCCGTCGCCAGCTGCGGATTCAGCGTGTCTTCGGGCCGTTGGCGCACGGCGCCGTCCACCCGAATCACGGACTCCTTCGGCAGGTGATCCACTTCCTGAAAGAAGGGGTCCTCGGGCGAGAACACCACCTGGGTGATCCCGTAGTGGTCGCGCAGATCGACGAAGAGGATGCCGCCGTGATCGCGCTTGCTGTGGATCCAGCCGGCGAGCCGCGTGCGCTCGCCGATGTCGGACGCGCGCAGCGCACCACAGGTGTGCGATCGAAACTGGTGCATGGACTCCTCGGAGGGGCTTGCTGCGCGCACCGCGGGTGAGGGCGGGCCGCCGCACGGCTTCGGCTGGATCGGCGGATGGGGGTGGTTCTGCGCTCCGACGCCGGTAAGGCGTCGGAGCGGCGCAGAGAATACAGCACCTGCCGAGCCCTGCCGCCCCCTTCGGGGCCTCTGGCGCGGCACCGGGCACGGGACAAGATCCGTGCGGGCCGGCGTTTACCGTCCCGCCAACGGCTCGAAGCGACCGCGCGTGGGCTGGCCGTGACAGGCCCAGAGCCGCCCGGCTTCGGGGCTCGCGAGAATCGCCGCGTTGGTGCTGATGCCGGCGAAGTCGTCGCGGCAGATGGCGAGCTCTCCGCCCGCCGTGTCCGCCATGGCGCGTTCGAGCGCCGGCCGATCGAGCTCCTGGCCGCTCCGTTTCGCCAGGATCTCCCGCATCCGCGCCAGCCGCGCACGCGAGGATTCGTGAGGCGTATCCGCTTCCAGACGGCGGATGTCGGGCGCTTGGGCGTGGTTCGTCTGGACGTCCACGCCGCGCGAGACGGGGCGCAGCGCGGCCCGCGTGGCCGAGCACTCGATCCAGCAGGCGTCCCCGGTCGCATCGACCAGCGCATACGCGTGGCCCGCCGCTCGCGGTGCCTCGCACACGAGCGCCACGGCTTCCGCGTGGTCCCGCGCGGCCAGGGCGCGGTGGAGAAGGCTCAGATAGGGGACGCCCGGCCGGGCGTCGCGGGTGCGCAGGTTCGTCGTGCCCACGACCAGGCCCCGGTCGTTCATTCCCATGAGCGACAGACAGCCGGCCGTTGTCACGCTCCACGTCTCGGGGCCGCGCCGGGGCCGCCGGTGGACGGCGACCACGTGGGGCGCGTTGTCGGTGGCCAGGTCCCAGGTCTGTCCGAAGTAGACGCGACCATCGGCGCTGGCGTCGCGCTGTACCACGAAGGCGGTGCAGCCGCCCAGGCTGTCGTCGCCGTGCCAGGCCAGGGCATCTCGCAGATCGGTCAGCCCCTGAAGCGCGAGAATCGCCTCGGGAGAACGACCCGCGCCACGCGCGATTCCCCGGAGCTCTTCGGTGCCGTCTGGATCGAAGTCGGTCGCGAATTCCAGGCATTGGGCGGCCAGTGCCAGCAGATCCGCTTCGCTTCGCTCACGGTTCCCGAAGCGGCGGGCCTGGGCGAGCGCGTTCGCCAGCCGCCGCTCGTAGAGCGCGCCGATGGAGTCCCGGCAGGCCTCGCCGAAGGCCTCCCCCATCTCGCGCGGCGTCCCCGAGAGCTCGAGCGTCTCCATCCCCGACTCCCCTTCCCGAAACCCTATCGAGCGAGATCACCCGCAGCCGGAGTCATTCGGGCAGGAGCGAAACACGAAACTAGAACGAAAATCGAAGACAAAAGAAAACCCGCTGAAAGCGGATTAAACGAACGCGATGTGATGATCTCCAATCTAGCACACATCTCTTCTTCGTCAATGCGGCGGCCGACAACTTTCGAATTTGGCTTTGCAACCGCGTCGAACGCGCCGACTGAGTGGGAAATCAGGCTCGAAACCAGCGGCTGGGGCCCTCTCTCTCGCGAGGCCGAAACCCCTCGAACTCGAACGGGTCGCATCGCGAGTTGTACCCCAACCGATCGGTTGGTACGGTGACTTCAGCCTGCGCCCTCAGGAGTGTGTCGATGTCTCAGGCCGTGGAAGCGCCCGGCGCCCCCGCCTCCTCTTGGATGGCGACGATTCGCGTGTGGAGTCTCCATCTCCTCTGCTTCTCGATGCCTCTCATCAGCCTGGTCTTCGTGCTGAGCGGTCCCCATCCCTGGTGGCTCGCATTGCTGGGCCTGGTCCCGGGCTTCGCGATCTACACGCTGGACAAGCGCTCGGCCGCCGAGCACCGGCAACCGCACGCTCGCCTGCCCGGGTGGCCCTTCGACTCCGTCCTCTTCGTGCTCGCGGCCCTGCAGATCGTGAACGTCGTCGCGATGACCCGGATGGTCTCGCAGGCCGGTTTCGCATCGTTCGACTTCGTGATCGCGCCGATCATCGTGGCCACCAGCTCGGGATGGTCCGGCATCGTCGTGGCCCACGAGTTGATCCACCGCAAGTCGAAGCTCTCCTGGTGGATGGGCCGGGTCCTGATGGGCACGGTGCTCTACGAGCACTTCACCACGGAGCACCTTCGCGGCCACCACCTGCGGGTCGGGACGCCCGAAGACCCGGCGACCGCCCGCTACGACGAGACGTTCTGGCACTTCCTGCGCCGCACCCTGCCGGGCCAGTTCCGAAGTGCCTGGCGGCTCGAGTGCAGACGCTTGGGCGACTCGGCGCTTCCGCTCTGGGATCGCCGCCAGTGGGGCAACCGGGTGCTCCAGGGCCTCGTCGCCCAGTGGGCGTTCGCCCTGGCGCTGGGGTTCGCTTTCGGCGCGGCCGGCTTCGTCGCCTTCGTGGCACAGGCGTTCATGGCCGTGGTGTTGCTGGAGGCCGTCAACTACTTCGAGCACTGGGGCTTGGAGCGAACCTCGCCCCGGGTGCGACCCACGGACTCCTGGGACACCGACTCGTGGTTCACGCTCTACTCGCTGGTCGGGCTCTCGCGCCACGCGGATCACCACGCTCATGCGTCCCGGCCCTACCAGCAGCTCCGCTACTGGGAAGAGAGCCCGAAGCTCCCCAGCGGCTACATCGTGATGGTCGACATGGTGATCGGCAGGAACCGGGAGTTCCGCGAGCTGATGCGGGCCGAGCTCGAGCGCCGCCGAATGGGGCCGTTCGCCGAGGACAGCTGAGCGGGGTCTTCCGCCGCGACCGAACGAAGCGTCGAACAACGGGTCGTTTGCGAGAACGCGTTCCACTTGCCGCCGCCTTGCCGCTCGAGTTCGAGAGGGCTTCTGGCCACGTGCCCACGGGTCTGGGGGCTCCTAAACTCCCCCCGCCGCGAGAGTCTCCTCGCGTTCTCCATCCCGGTCCCGGCTGACCAACCGTCCACTGCGGGTACACTGTGGACGGTCACCCCTTCGAACGGCGGCGGTGCAACCCCCGCCCTGGAGCCCCCCCAATGCCCCGCTACGCCTACGAACGATTGACGGCGCTCGACCAGTCCTTCCTCTCGCTCGAGCGTCCCAACTCCTACATGCACGTGGCCTCGACCCAGATCCACGAGGTCGGCCCCCTGCGCAAGCCCGAGGGCGGCGTGGACGCCGAAGCGTTCAAGCACCTCGTCGCTTCTTCACTCCACCAGATTCCGCGCTACCGGCAGAAGCTCCAGTGGACGCCCATCGAGCAGCGGGCCGTCTGGGTCGACGACGAGCGCTTCAACATCGACTACCACGTGCGACACACGTGCCTGCCGCGGCCGGGCTCGGAGGCCCAGCTGAAGCAGCTGTCGTCGCGCATCATGCAGCAGCATCTGGATCGCAGCCGACCGCTCTGGGAGATGTGGCTGGTCGAGGGCCTGGAAGGCGATCGCATGGCGCTCATCTCCAAGGTCCACCACTGCATGATCGACGGGGTTTCGGGCGTGGACCTGATGAAGATCCTCATGTCCATGACCCTGGAGCAGGTCATCCCCGAAGCCCCCAGCTACATCCCGCGCCCCGCACCCACCGGGTTCGAACTGCTGCGCGACGAAGTGCTGCGGCGCGCGGCCATGCCCTTCCGGGCGCTCGGAGACCTACGCTCTTTTGCGGCCAGCGCGCAGGAGGAGCGGCGCGACCTGCTGCTGCGCATACGCCAGATCACCGAAGGCCTCGGCGCCACGTTGCGCATGCCGCCGTCGTCGACGCCGCTCAATCGGCCGATCGGCCCGCACCGCCGCTTCAACTGGCTCACCATGTCGCTCCCGGAGATCAAGGCGGTGCGCAAGGCGCTCGGTGGCACCTTGAACGACGTGGTGTTGTGCGTGGTCACGGGGGCGGTCCGACGCTTCCTCACCCGGCGCCAGGTCAACCTGACCGGGCTCAAGTTCCGGGTGATGACGCCGGTCAGCGTTCGCAGCGAGTCCGAGCAGGGAACGCTCGGAAATCGAGTTTCCGCCTGGCTGGTGGATCTCCCCATCGACCAGGCGGATCCGCGGGAGCAGCTGCGGCGTCTGTGTCGCACGACGTCGGATCTCAAGCAGTCGAAGAGCGCGGTCGGAGCCGAGGTGCTGACCCAGGTTGCCGACTGGACTCCGTCGACTCTGCTGTCCCTCGGTGCGCGCAACATGACCCGCCTGCTGCCCTTCAACCTCGTGGTCACCAACGTGCCCGGTCCCCAGGTCCCGATGTACAGCCTGGGTGCGCGAATGCTCGAAGTCTTCCCGCACGTGCCGCTGATCGACCATCTCGGGCTCGGCATCGCGCTGCTGTCCTACGACGGCAAGCTGTGCTGGGGCTTCAACGCGGACTACGACCTGGTGCCGGATCTCGACGGGTTCATCGACTGTGTTGGGGAGGCGTTCGCCGAACTGCAGCAGGCCGCGGGCGCGATCCGTCTGGCCAGCCAGCCGCGAACCAGCCCGGAGAAGGTCCTCGGCCAGACGCAGCGCGCCGGCACCGAGACTCGCGCGGCCCAAGTCCCCGACCCCCAGTCGGCCAACCTGGGCAGCAACGGCGACATCCGCCGAATGCCGTAGGCCGAGCCGAGACCCGCACGCCAAGCTGCGCCGGGATCCGCGCACCAAGGTGCGCTATGCGTCCCGCACGCTGGGGCGCGCGGATCGGGACGCGCCGGCTGGGGCGCGCAAGCAAGCATGGACCTCGAAGCGCTTTACGGATTCGGTGTGACCGCCGTGCTGGTTGCGGCGGGCGGGGTCTTCATCGCCCTGCTCTTCGTGACCGCGCCCTACGGGCGCCACGCCCGAGGTGGCTACGGCCCCGGCCTGCCGGCGCGCTGGGCGTGGTTCGTCATGGAGCTTCCCTCGCCGGCCTGCTTCCTCTACGCCTACCTCCAGGGCGACCACGCCGGCGCCCCGCTGCCCCTCTTGTTCCTGGGCCTCTACCAGGTGCACTACCTGCAGCGAACGTTCCTCTTCCCCTTGCTCATGCGCCAGACCGACAAGCCCCAACCTCTAACGACGGTCGCGCTGGCCATCGTGTTCAACACCGTCAACGGACTGCTCAACGGATTCGCCGTCAGCCACGTCGCGGCGCGCGGCAGCGAGTGGCTGCTCGATCCCCGCTTCGGGCTCGGAATCGCGCTTTTCGTCGTGGGATACGGCGTGAACCAGCACTCCGACGCGGTGCTGCGCGCCCTGCGCCGACCAGGCGAGACCGGATACAAGATCCCCAAGCGGGGGCTGTTCCGCTTCGTGTCGAGCGCCAACTACTTCGGCGAGCTGGTCGAGTGGACGGGCTGGGCGATCGCCACCTGGTCGGGCGCAGGGCTCGCCTTCGCGGTCTTCACGGCCGCCAACCTGGTACCGCGCGCCCTCGACCACCATCGCTGGTACCGAGAGCAGTTCCCCGACTACCCGCCTGAGCGACGCGCCATCCTACCCGGCCTGCTGTGAGCGAGTCGCGGCCCGCGACGGAACGTCGCTCGCGCGCTTCGCGGCCTTTTCGGCTTGGCCCTGGGATCGTGGCTGGGCGGAGCCCTGGTGGAGCGGGTGTTGGAGAACTGGCTCGGCTAGGGGTGGGCGCGGCTCAGCCGCCCAGGCGCTCGAAGACGGCGTCGGGCGTCTCGCCCACGTCGCCGGCATCCACGGTGGCGAGACCACTCTTGATGGTGCCGCAAACGCTGTCGCCGCTGTCGATGCCGCGCGCCGAGAGCTCGGCGGGCAGGATCTTCTCCACGACGACGGCCATCTGATCCGGCGTCACCGTGCGCGCCTCGAGGCCAGCCTGCTTCAGCGCCAAACGCACCGTGCCACGCGCTTCGAGCCGGTCCAGGGCAGTGCCCTGCTCCAGCTGCGCGCACACGAAATCGAATGCCGCCGAGTCTGCCATCTCACAGGCCTCCGTGGAGATCGCGGGCGCTTGGTCGCCTGGCCGACCTGTGCCCCTCCGCTCAGTTGCATCGGGCAGGAGGTGCCGGTGCTTGAGGCTCTTGTGTAGATCTGCGGCAGCGAGATCCCGAACCCGCGTTCTCCCTGCGGGATTCCCGCCAGAGACGCAGCGGTCCGCTGGCACGCGATCCGCCGGAGCGGGTCTTTATTGCCTCACTCTTGAGCTTCGCTCTGAACCCTAGTCTGGGTGGACCCGATAGACGACGTGGCCGGCGCTCGGGCGAGAAAACGAGACGGTGACCGACTCGCCCGTGATCTTGCGAATCAGCCCCTCCATGAACCCGGCCGCCGACCAGCAGGCCAGGTCGGAGTAGCTGTCGCCGCAGTCGCGAAGTTCGACCTGGCAGTCGGTCAATTCCTCGCCGGAGTAGCTCCAGGAGCCGAAGTTCTGAATCAGGGAACCGAGCCCCACGAGGGTCTCGCCCACGCGATCCGAGCGCTCGACGGCACTCTGGATGAAGTCCCGCAGCACGTCGCGCGCGAGTACGGCCTCGACGGTGTCCCTGCCCTGCTCCTTCAGCCACTCCGGATCGCCGCCGCCCGCGGCATCCACGAGGGCGGCGGACAAGCGGTCGGCGGTCGTGCGCGCGTACCACAGACTGGGTTCGATCTTGCTGTCCAGGACCTCCAGGTCGGCGGGCTCGAGGCGGATCTCGAGCTGCTCGCGCGAGAGGCGTCCGTGGGCGACGAGCGCGTTCAGTTGGTCGCAGGTCGGCTGCAACACGATGCCCTTGATGGACGGCACCGACATCGGCTTCTCCTTCCCCCTCTCGACACGTCCTCATCGACCGCAGCGAGAGGCGACTTGAGAAGCCCACACGCGAGAGGCCGTCTCAGTACCTCTCGGTCGAGGTCCTGAGACGGCTCTAGTGACCTGGCCCACTGCATTCGGATGGGTGAGGCCGCGCGAGCGGCCCGGCCCTGGGGCAGAGGGCTAGAACAGCCGCCCCAGGAGCGCCGGAACCGCCGCCTCGACCCGCAGCGGACGCGATCCCAGATGGACCGGCTGACAGCCGGCCGCCTCGAAGGCTTCCACCTCAGCCGGGACGAACCCCCCTTCGGGCCCGATCGCGAGCGTGACCGGTCCGTCGACGGCGCGGGGGCAGGCCGCTTCGGCCTCGGGGTGCCCCACCAGTCCGCGGGTTCTCGCCACCAGTCCCGGCAGCTCCTCGCGCAGGAACGCCTGCGGACGCGGCCGCAGCCACAGCTCGGGAAGAACCGTGTCGCGTCCCTGCTCGAGCCCGAGGCAGAGCGAATCGCGAAGGGCGGCCGGCTGCAGCGCACGGCTGCCCCAGAAGCTCCGCTCGACGCGCCGCGCGCCCAACAGCACGATCCGCGCGACCCCCATGCTGGCAGCCGTGAGCAGCACGCGCTTCAGAAAACGCGGCCGCGGCAGCGCCAAGACCAGCGAGAGCGGGAGCTTGGGGGGCGGCGCCTCGCTGAGCGCCACCTCCAACGCGATGCGGTCGCGCGCGATCTCCCGGACCCGGCCCATCCCGATCTCGCCGCCCAGGCGCCCGACGCACAGTCGATCCCCGACCTCGGCGCGATGAACGTCGTGCACGTGCCGAGCCCGACGGCCGCTGAACCGGACTGTGGAACTCCCGTCCTCGAAGTCCTCGTCCTGCAGGAGAATCAGGTTCACGCCGCGCTCCGTGTGCGCGATCCCGCGCGTTCGCAGGATGGGGCGTCGGATCGCGGGCGTAAAGGCTCGGCCCGAGAGCCGGAACGCTGGGCTATGCTGGCGGCCCCGGTCTCTCAGCACGGAACACCTTGCAAAGCCGTCGTCCGTCCGCGCCGCCCCGCACTGCTCCGCTCCGCGTCTTCGTCGCAGAGAAGCCCTCGGTGGCCCGAGACATCGCCCGTGAGCTTGGGGCCTCGCGGCGGGAGGCCGGCTGCTTCCGCGGCCCGGGCGTCGCCGTCACCTGGGCGCTCGGGCACCTGGTCGCACTGCCCGAGCCCCACGAGATCCAGGCTGCGTGGAAGAAGTGGCGGCTGGAATCGCTGCCGCTGTTGCCGGACCGTTGGCCCCTGCAGGTCCGCAAGCCCGTCCGCGAGCAGTTCGAGCGGGTCGTCGGGATCTTGAACGAGCCGGGCGTCTCGGAAGTCGTGTGCGCCACCGACGCCGGCCGCGAGGGCGAGCTCATCTTTCGCTGGCTCATGGAAGCCGCCGCCTGCACCCGGCCCGTGAAACGCCTGTGGCTCTCGACGCTCACACCCGAATCGATTCGCCGCGGCCTGGGCCAGCTGCGCGACGCCCGCGAGTTCGACGCCCTGGCCGACGCCGCGCGCGCCCGCGCTCACGCCGACTGGCTGGTGGGCATGAATCTGTCGCGGGCCTACACGTTGACGCACGACGAGCTCTTCTCGGTGGGGCGCGTCCAGACTCCGACGCTCGCCTTCCTGGTGGAGCGCGAGCGGGCGATCCGGGACTTCGAGCCCGAGGACTACCGGGAGGTGGTCGTTCGCTTCCGCCCCGACAGCGGCGAAGACGAGACGCCGCGCGACTACGAAGGCACGTACTTCGATCCAGAGCGCGCGGGCCGCGAAGCCTCGAGGCTGCCCGCGGACGGTGAGGCCGCCGACCAGATCGTACAACGCGCTCTGGCGGGCAGCGCCCAACTCGAGTCGCTGTCCGAAAAGACCCGACGCGTTCCACCGCCGCTGCTCCACGACTTGACCGCCCTGCAGCGCGACGCGAACCGCCTCTACGGTCTCTCGGCCCGCCGCACACTGGAGCTGGCCCAGAAGCTCTACGAAGAGCACAAGCTGCTGAGCTATCCGCGCACCGACAGTCGTGTGCTCTCGAGCGAGGCGGCGGCGCAGCTGCCCGACGTCGTGCGATCGCTGGCGCCGGCGTACGGTCGCTGGTTTGCGGCGGGGACGGGCGAAGCCCGGCTCTCCAGCCGTTTCGTAAACGACGCCGAGGTGAGCGACCACCACGCGCTGGTCCCCACCCCGCGCGCGCCCGAGCAGGCGCGGCTCTCGGCCGACGAACGCCGCATCTACGACCTGGTCGCGCGGCGTCTGCTGGCGGCCTGGCACGCGGACCAGCAGGTCGCCCTCACCACGGCCGTCACGGCCGTGGCCCACCCCGACGGCCGTGACCGCTACCGCAGCCGCGGTCGCCGCGTGCTCGCACCCGGCTGGACCGTACTGGAGCCCGAGTCGGACCGAACCCGCAGCGCGAACCGGGAGGTGATGCTCCCGCCCTCGCTTCACCAAGGTCAGCGCCAACACGTGGACGAAGCCCGCGCCGAAAACCGCCAGACGCGCCCGCCGCCCCGCTACACGGACGCCACCCTGTTGGCCGCCATGGAGCGCCCCGATCGGCAGACGGACGACGCCGAGCTGTCGCGCGCGCTGCGCGAGCGGGGATTGGGAACACCCGCCACCCGCGCGGCGATCCTCGAGACGCTGCTCCAGCGGGGCTACGTGAAACGCTTGGGACCGGCGCTGGCCGCAACGCCCAGCGGCGAGCGTCTGGTGGACGCCGTGCACCCGGACGTCCGCAGCCCCGCGCTGACGGGGACGTGGGAGGCGCGCCTGGCCGGCATCGCGCGGGGAAGCGAAGCGCTCGGCCCGTTCCTGCGCGACGTGGAGACCCACGTGCGCAACTGGGTGCTGCGCGCCCGAACCGCTTCGAAGCGCACGGGGGAATCGGGGTCGAAGACGGCCACGGCGCCCGCCCGAAAGCCCGCGCGGACCGATACCGCGGTTCCCGCAGCGCCCCCGACTCCGGCGCGAGCCGAAGCCAACCCGTCGTCCCGGAGACCGGAGCCGCTTCCGCTCGCGAGCCCGCCGCAAGCGCCCGCTCGCCCCGTCCTCCGCGCCGGGGCTTCGCTGGCCGAGATCCTGCGCGACGTCTTCCAATTCGCCGACTTCCGCCCCCATCAGGAGGCCGCGTGCCGCGCGGCGGCCGACGGGCGGGACGTGCTGCTGGTCATGCCTACCGGGGCGGGGAAGTCGCTCTGCTACCAGCTTCCGGGACTGGCGCGAGGCGGCACCACGCTGGTGGTGAGTCCGCTCATTGCCTTGATGGAGGACCAGGTCGCCAAGCTCGTGGCCTGCGGCCTGCAGGCCGCCCGCATCCACTCGGGACGTCCCCGGCCCGAGGCGCGCGACACCCTCGAGCGCTACGTACGCGGAGAGCTCGACTACCTGTTCGTCGCCCCCGAGCGACTGGGAGTCCCCGGCTTCCCGGAGCGCCTGGCCCGACATCGTCCGGCGTTGATCGCCGTGGACGAAGCCCACTGCATCTCGCAGTGGGGCCACGACTTCCGTCCGGACTACCGCATGCTGCGCGAGCGACTGCCGCGCGAAGCCGACATCCCCCTGGTGGCCCTGACCGCGACGGCGACTCCGCGCGTGCAGCAGGACATCGTCGATCAGCTCGGGCTGCGCGACGCCGCACGCCTGATCCACGGCTTCCGACGCCACAACATCGCCATCGAACACGTGGAGCTGCGGCCCGGCGCCCGCAACTCCGCCGTGCGCGCACTGTTGTCCGATCCCGCGCGACGGCCGGCCATCGTCTACGCCCCGACTCGCAAACAGGCCGAAGCGCTGGCCCGAGAGCTCGCGTCCGATCACCCCGCCTCCGTCTACCACGCCGGGCTCGCGGCGAAACGACGCGACGCCATCCAGACGGCGTTCCAGTCGGGTGAGCTGGAGGTCGTGGTCGCCACCATCGCGTTCGGCATGGGCATCGACAAGGCGGACGTGCGCAGCGTCGTCCACACGGCCCTGCCGGCCAGCGTCGAGGGCTACTACCAGGAGATCGGCCGGGCCGGTCGCGACGGGGCGCCCGCGCGTGCCACGCTCTTTTTCGGCTACTCCGACCGGCGCACTCACGACTGGTTCCTGGAGCGCGACTACCCCGATCCAGGTTTGCTGGAGTCGGTCTTCCGCGCCCTCGGCGACGTCCCGGTTCCGGCGGCCACGCTGCGCCGC
The DNA here is from genome assembly GCA_022361175.1 of Pseudomonadota bacterium. Taxonomy (GTDB): domain Bacteria; phylum Myxococcota_A; class UBA9160; order UBA9160; family UBA4427; genus JAKSBN01. The sequence goes on from JAKSBN010000445.1 coordinate 19,362, forward strand.
CGCCTCGGAATGGACCTGACCGCACTCGAGAACGCGCTGGACAAGCTCTGGATCCACGGAGGCGCCCAGCTCGACGACGACGACCAGGTGCGCCGGGGGGACGAGACCTGGCGGGCGCCCTATGCGGCGCAGCGCGATCACCGCCGCCAGCAGCTCGACGACATGCTCCGCTTCGCCGGCGCGCCGCACTGCCGCATGCGCCAGCTGGTGCGTCACTTCGGAGACCAGTCGGACGAGGGGGCGGACTGCGGCTTGTGCGACGTCTGCGCGCCGGACGCCTGCCAGACCCTGCGCCTGCGCCCGCCCAGCGAACGCGAAGCAGAGGCGCTGGAGCGCCTGCTGGCCGCGGTGCGCGAACGGCGCGGTGTCGCGTCCGGCCGCCTGCACCGCGAGGTCTTCGGAGACGATCTGGACCGGCGCACGTTCGACGCGCTCGTGGCGGCCGCCGCGCGCAGCGGTCAGATCCACGTCGAGGAACGCGTCTTCGAGCGCGACGAGCGTCGCGTCCCCTACCGCTGGCTCACCTGGACGTCGCGCCCGCCGGGTCCGCGACCCGTCTGCCTGGCGGACGCCCCGGACCCGGGGCCGAAGCGAACGGCGCGGCGAACCAAGACCACGCGCTCTCCCCGCCAGGCCCGAAGCCGCGGCGCGGGCCCGCGCGACCTCCGGGAGAGCGCTGGCGACGCGCCGCCCGGCCTGGTGCACGCCCTCCAGGAGTGGCGCCGCGTCGAGGCGAAGCAGCGCCGCATTCCCGCCTTCCGCATCCTCAAGAACACCGTGCTGTTGGAGCTGGCCGCCGCGAAGCCCCGAACGGCGGACGAGCTCATGGCGGTGAAAGGCATGGGGCCGAAGCTGGTGGAGAAGTACGGAGAGCGGCTGCTGGCCATCCTCCGCGACAGCACCCCCTGACGATCGGATGCCCCGAATCTAGCCGGCGGACGCGAGCCCCTGTCTGCGATGCCGTTCGACGAGGCTCGTCATGCGGGGTTCCAGCGCTGCGAGCTCCGCCAGCAACGTGGTGCGCACCGGGCCGCGCGCGAAGCCCAGCAGTAGGCAGGCCCAGGCGTGGAGCGCCTGGGTCTCGAAGGCGCGGTGACCGATCTGGCCCTGGGCCCACGACAGCGCAGCCTGGTTGTAGGAACACAGGATCTGGTGGGCCAGCTGGCGGGGGGGGACGTCGCGGGTCAGCTGGCGGGCTTCGATCGCGGCCTCGAGCGCGACTTCCTGGAGGCCGCGCGCCTGCTCGATCAGCAGACTCCCGCCTTCTGCCGCGGCGCCCGAGTAGTTGGCGGCCATGAGCGGCCGCATGAGCTCGCGGTCCGCGTGGAAGCGCGCGATGGACACGGTGATGATGGCGCGCGAGAGCGCCAACCCGTCGTCGATGGCCAGGGCCGCGAGCTCGGCCGCCAGCTCGTCGAGTGCCCGGGCACCCAGGGCCGTCATCACCTCGGCCTTGCTCCCGAAGTGGTTGTAGAGCGTCCGCACGGACAGCTCGGCCCGATCGGCCAGCGCCCGCATCTGGAGGCCCTCGACGCCCTCCTCCACCAGGATCCGACGGGCCGCCTGCAGGGCCCGCTCCGCCCGCCGCTGCTTGCCGCGTTCTCTCAAACTCATAACAGAGTGCAATATTGCATACTGTTTTACTTTTGTCTATCTGTGGCGGTCCGGCATCAGGCCGGGTGGGAGAGCGCCATGGAGAAGGCGGAACAGATTCGCGTGCTGAGGCAGCTGTTGGGCCATCTGGACGCGGGTACGAACGTCGACGCCGGCGGCATTCGCCGGAACCCGAGCGACGCGTACACCAGCCCCGAGCGGGCCCGGAAAGAGTGGGACGGCTTCTTTCGGGAGCACCCCCAGATCGTGGGCCTGAGCGCGGATCTCCCCGAATCAGGCGCCTTCTTCACCCGCGACGACTTCGGCGTCCCGCTCTTGGCCACCCGCGACCCGGACGGACGCTTCCGCGCCTTCGCCAACGTCTGCCGCCACCGCGGCGTGGTGGTGGAGAGCGAAGCGCGCGGCCAGAAGCGCCGCTTCAGCTGCCCCTTCCACGGTTGGACCTACGACAACACTGGAGCGCTGGTAGGCCTGCCCATGCCCGAGCACTTCGGGAAGATCGACCGCGACTGCCACGGCCTGGTGGAGCTGCCCGCCGAAGAACACCTGGGCTTCCTGTGGGTGCATCCGCAGCCGGGTCAGTCGGTCGAGGCCGAGCAGCGGCTGTCCGGTCTGGCTCCGGAGCTCGAGTCCTGGGGCTTCGGGCGCCTCGTCCACACGGGCGAGGACACCTACGCCGCCGCCATGAACTGGAAGCTCGCCATCGACACCTTCGGCGAGACCTATCACTTCAAGGCCCTGCACCGGAACTCGCTCGCCCAGTCCTTCCACGGCAACGTGCAGGCGTACGACACCTATGGTCGCAACCACCGCATGGCGCTCTGCCTGAAGAGCATCGACGAACTTCGCGGCACGCCGGAAGACACCTGGGACATCCGTCAGGGCGCCTTCCCGGTCTACTACCTGTTTCCCAACGTGCAACTGAACGTGGGACTGGGGGGCGTCATCCTGGTGCGCGTCTACCCCGTGCCGGGCGACCCGGGGCGCTCGGTGTCGCGGATCTCGTTCTACGCCTGGCCCGACACGCTCTCGAGAGATCCCGACATGATCGCGCAGGTGCAGTCGACCTTCGGTGCCGTCATCCGGGACGAGGACTACGTCGCGGCCGCCGCCTCGCAGATCGGCGCCAGTTCGGGCGTGCAGGATGCGGTGGTGTTCGGACGCAACGAACCCGCGCTGCACCACTACCACAACACCTACCGCGAGGCGCTGGGAATGGAGCCCCTGCCGCTGCTGGAGAGCTAGAGGTGGGCCCAGGGCCGGGCGTCGCAGTCGCGCGCTTCGAAGCGCTCGATGGGGTCGAGACGCCGCAGCACCAGGCCCAGGTCGTCCAGGCCGAGGCGCAGCGCCTCCTTGCGGATGGGCGCCACCGGGAACGGCAGCGAACGTTCTCCGGGGAGCCGAATGATCTGCTCCTCCAGCGACACGGTGAGCTCCTGCGCGGCCTCGGCCGCCGCCGCGACGGCCGCGAAATCCTCTTGGGAGAGGACGACGGGCAGCACGCCGTTCTTGAAGCAGTTCGAGAAGAAGATGTCGCCGAAACCGGTCCCCAGAACACAGCGGTAGCCGAGACCGGCCACGGCCCAGACGGCTGTCTCGCGCGAGCTGCCGCAGCCGAAGTTGCTGCCGACGACGAGAATCCGCGCATCGGCATAGGCGGGATCGTTCAGCGGGAAGTCGGCCCGCGGCGTCCCATCGGCTTCGAAGCGAAGCGGCTCGAAGGCGTACTTCACGATCGCCTCGCGGCCCTGCATGACCCGCTTCATGGGCGTGATGACGTCCGTGTCGACGTTGTCCACGAGCAGCGGGGCGGCGCGGGAAGTGATCGTCTCGAAGGGCTCCACTACGGCGCCTCCAGTTCGCGGGGGTCCACGATGCGACCGGCGATGGCCGCGGCCGCCGCGGTGGCCGGACTCGCCAGATGCGTGCGAGCGCCCGGCCCCTGACGGCCGACGAAGTTGCGGTTGGAAGTCGAGACGCAGCGCTCGCCCTCGGGCACCTGGTCGCCGTGCATGGCGATGCACATCGAGCAGCCCGGCTCGCGCCATTCGAAGCCGGCCGTCCGCAGAACCCGGTCGAGCCCTCGCGCCTCGGCGGCGCGCTTGACGGCCTGGGAGCCCGGCACGACCCAGGCGCGCACGCCCGCCGCCACCCGACGCCCCTTCGCGATCGCCGCCGCGGCCTCGATGTCACTCAGGCGACCGTTGGTGCAGGAGCCGATGAAGACGTGCTGCACCGGCGTGCCCACCAGCGGTGAATCCGCCTCCAGCCCCATGTACTCGAGCGCCTTCGCGGGCGAACTCGGCACCGCCTCCCCGACGGCCACGGTGTGCTCGGGGCTCGTGCCCCACGAGATCTGGGGCCGGAGATCGCTCACGTCGAGCGCGATCTCCGCATCGAACGCGGCATCCCCGTCGCTGGCGAGCTCGGCCCAGGCGTCCCGCGCCGCGGCGAGCGCGGCACCGGTCGGCGCGAAGGGTCGGCCTTCGAGGTAGGCCAGGGTCGTGGCGTCGGGGGCGACAAAGCCGAACTTGGCGCCGAACTCCACGGCGAGATTGCAGAGGGTCATGCGACCCTCCATCGAAAGCTGGCGCACCGCACTTCCCGCGAACTCGATCGCGTGCCCGGTTCCGCCGTCGGCGCCGTGCCTCGCGATGAGATGCAGGATCAGGTCCTTCGCCGTCACGCCGGCCGGCAGTTCGCCCTCCAGCCGCACGCGCATCGTCCTCGGCCGCTCCAGGATGAGCGCCTGGGTCGCCAATACCTGCGTGATCTCGGTGTTGCCGATGCCCCAGGCCAGGGCGCCGAAGGCTCCGTGGGTGCAGGTGTGACTGTCCCCGCACACGATCGTGAGGCCGGGCAGGGTGAGCCCCAGCTCCGGCCCGATCACGTGCACGATCCCCTGGCGCTCGTCGTCGAGATCGAAGAGCCGGATCCCCAGGCGTTCACAGGAGCGCCGGAGCGCGGGCAGCAGCTTGGCGCTGGCCGGCGTGGAGCCGTCGCTGCGCCCCGGTTCGGTGGCGACGCCGTGATCGGGCGTCGCGAAGGTGAGCTCGGGACAGCGGACCGGGAGGCCCAGCTCGGCCAGACCCTTCAGCGAGAAGGGGCCGCTCAGGTCGTGCAGAAAGTGCCGATCGATCCGGATCAGATCGATCCCGTCCCCCAGCGCCTCGATGACGTGGGGCTCCCACAGCTTGTCGAACAGCGTGCGGCCGGCCACGCCGCTATCCCGCCAGCCGCCGAATCACGGCGTCGCAGAACTCGCCCGTCGTCGCGGACCCGCCCTGGTCGGGAGTCCGGTCCTTCCCACTGGCGTAGACCGCGTCGACGGCCCGCGCGAGCTGCCGCGCCGCGTCCGGATGGCCGAGATATTCCAGCATCATCCCCGCCGACAGCAGCGTTGCCGTCGGATTGATGATGCCCTTGCCCGCCAGATCGGGCGCGGTGCCGTGGGCCGACTCGAAGTAGGCGTAGTCCTCGCCGAAGCAGCCGCTGGCGGCCAGGCCGAGTCCCCCGCAGAGCCCGGCGGCCGCATCCGACAGGATGTCGCCGTAGAGATTGGGCAGGACCACCACGTCCAGGTCGTGCGGATGCGAAACCAGACGGTGCGCCAGGTCGTCGATGAGATAGCGGTCGTACCCGACGTCGGGAAAGTCCTGCGCGATGCGGTCCCCCACCTTCCGGAAGAGACCGTCCGTGCGGGGCAGCATGTTCCACTTGGCGCCGAGCGTCACATGGCCCGGGCTCCCCGCGTCGCGCCGCTTGCGCGCCAACTGGAAGGCGAAGCGAATCACGCGTTCGGCCCCGGCCTCCGTCACCGCCTTCAGGGCATAGCGCCCGTCGCCCAGGTCCTCGGGAGCCCGGCCCGTCGTCGGGCTGGTGAGCCCGAGCGGCGCCAGGTCGGCCAGCGGCCCTTCCAGGAAGAGGTAGAGGTCTTCCAGGTTCTCTCGGACGATGGCGAAGTCGACGCCCTCGGGCTGCGCCAGGGGGCTCTGCACGCCCGGCGACCAGCGCGTCGGGCGCACGTTGGCGAAGGTCTGCTTGCCCCAGCGCAGATAGAAGAGGGCTCGCGCCGACGGACCCGAGGTAGCGCCGAAGAGCGTCGCGTCGCAGGCGTCGATCGCGGCCTTGGCGGCTTCCGGGAACGCCGTGCCGAACTTCCGCTCCGCTTCGACGCCCACCTCTGGGAACTGCCACTCGATCCCCAGACGAAGCGCGTCGATCACGCGCAGCGACTCGCGCACGGCTTCGGGGGCCGCGTCTTCACCCGGGATCACCGCTACCTGGCTGGCCATTCCCCGCCATTCTACTGCGGTGCCGGCCGGGGCCCAGGCGGGTGCGTGAAGTAGCGACCCGGCGTGGTGCCCAGCGCGCGGCGAAACATGGCGATGAAGGCGCTTGGAGTTTCGTACCCGACCGCCAGCGCGACCTGGGTCACCGGCTCTCCCGACGCCAGGGCCTCCAGGCTGCGCAGTAGCCGCGCTTGCTGGCGCCAGGCCGCGAAGCGAAGCGACGTCTCCCGCTCGAACACGCGCTCGAGGGTGCGGGCGCTGGCGCCGGCCACCCGGGCCCAGTCTTCCAGGCGCTTCGGATCACCGGGATCGGCCTGCAGCGCCTCGGCGACCCGGCGGGCGCGCGGGTCGCGGGGCAGCGGCAGGTGCAGCGGGGCCGTCGCCGCCACGCGGATCTCGTCGAGCAGCACGGCCGCCAGGCGGGCTTCCGCGCTGTCCGGCGCGTACGGATGGCGGAACTGCACGGCCCGCACGATGCCGGCGCGCAGCAGCTCGGAGACCTGAACGACGCCGCAGTCGGAGGCCGACAAGGGCGCCCGGTCCCGGGCGAGGTACAGCGTCCGCATGGCCACGCGGCCGGTCATGCGAATCGAGTGGCCCACGCTTGCCGGGACCCAGACGGCCCGCTGCGGGGGCACGACCCACGTGCCCGCCTCGGCCGTCACGGTCATCACGCCGGTCGAGGCGTAGATCAGCTGGGCGCAGGCGTGGCGGTGCGGGGGGATGCGAGCGCCGGGCTCGTAGTCGGCCGCGAGCCCCACCAGCGGGCTCGGCAGCGCGACCGGAGCTTCGGGATAGGGCTCACTCACGGGCGCTCAGGGCCAGAAAATTGTCGGAAATAGGACATCAGACGTCATTATATGGAAAGTTCGCCAGAAGCGATCACCGCACTCTACTCCCCATGAACCGCCTTCACCGCTGGTACTGCCGTTCGGGTCATTGGGGGCGCACCGTCCGCGAGCGCCTGCTGCCCTGGGTCCTGGACTCCGTCTCCCTGGGCGCCGACGTGCTGGAGATCGGGCCCGGCCCGGGCCTCACCACGGACGCACTGCAGGAGCGCGTGCCGCGCCTCACCTGCGTCGAGATCGATCCGCGTCTCGCCGAGAGCCTGGCCCGACGCAAACGGGGCACCCACGTCGAGGTGCTGGAAGCGGACGCCACCGCCCTGCCCTTCGCGGCGGGACGCTTCTCGGCCGCCGTGTCTTGCACGATGCTGCACCACGTGCCGTCGCCCGAGCAGCAGGATCGCCTGCTGGCCGAAGTGGCTCGCGTGTTGGCGCCCGGCGGCTGGTTCGTGGGCTCCGACAGCCTCACCAGTCCGCTCTTCCGCCTCGTGCACTGGGGGGACACCCTGGTTCCGGTAGACCCGGAGAGCCTGCCCAGGCGGCTCGGCCGCGCGGGCTTTGAGAGGATCGACGTGCGGCGGGCCGGCGGGACGTTCCGGTTCCGAGCCGTCCGGGCCGCGCGCTAGGCGCCGCCGTTCACCTCACTCCGGCGCGATCTCCTCCAGGCGCTCCATGGTGTCCGCGTAGCCCTGCGCGAACTCTTCCATCACCGCGCGCACCGACTTCACGTGGTTGAGCGAGCCCACGACCTGCCCCACGAAGTAGTTCGCCAGCTGTTCGGCGCCCTTGTTGTTGTGGGCGGTGCGCTGGATGCGAGCCTGCGCCTCGCGCACGAGCCGCGGCTGCAGCGGCATGGGCAGCGTCTCCGGGTTCGACGGGTCGTCCCAGGCGTCCGTCCAGGCGCTCCGCAGCTGCCGAGCCGGCTTGCCCGTGAGCGAGCGGCTGCGGACGGTGTCGCTGGAGCTCGCCTTCAGGAACTTCTGTTTCACCACCGGATGGGTCTCCGCCTCTTCGGTGGTCAACCACACCGAGCCGCACCACACGCCCTCCGCGCCCAGCGCGAGCGCGGCGGTCACTTGACGTCCGTCGCCGATCCCGCCCGCCGCCAGCACGGGAACGGGAGCAATCGCGTCCACCACCTCGGGCACCAGCACCATGGTCGAGACACTGCCGGTGTGGCCGCCGGCCTCGGTGCCCTGCGCCACCACGATGTCCACACCCGCCTCCACGTGGCGTCGGGCGTGCTCCACGGTGCCCGCCAAGGCGGCCACCTTGACGCCGTGGCGGCGTCCCTCCTCGATCATCCACGGCGGCGGCGGCCCCAGGGCCGACGCGATCAAGCTGATGCGGTGCTGAAACGCCAGCTCGATCACGTCGCGCTGCTTCTCGTATCCCACCGAGAACTCGGGGGCCAGCGGGACGTCGGCCGGCAGAGGCGGAACCCCGTGTTGCTCGAGCAGCTGGTCCAGGAACTTTCGATGCTCTTGCGGGATGAGCGCGTCCAGCTGGTCGGCGTCCAGGCCTCCCTGGTCGCTGCCCGCGAACTTGGCCGGCAGCAGCAGATCCACGCCGTAGGGCTTGTCGCCGATCTCGTTCTCGATCCAATCGAGCTCCATTTTCAGGTTCTCGGTCGAGTGGCCGGCCACGCCCAACACCCCGAGCCCTCCGGCCTTGGAAACGGCCGCGGCGACGTCGCGACAGTGGGTGAAGGCGAAAATCGGAAACTCGAGGCCGAGGTCCTTGGCGAGCTGGGTCTGCATGGGGATCTCCCTGGATGGGGCTACGCGGCCGGCGCGAAGCCCTGAAGTTCGGCCGCGCGGTTGCGCAGAAATTCGGGGCCACCGAGCAGGTGGCGCGCGTTGGCGATGCGTTTGAACCAGAAGTGCAGGTTCTGCTCGTCGGTCCAACCGATCCCGCCGTGCACCTGAGTCGAAACGCTGGCGATCTCGCGCCCCACCTCGGAAACGTGCGCCAGCGCGTGGCAGGCCAAGAGCGGCGTCTCTTCGGGCACGGCGTCGAAGCTGTGGGCTGCGTACCAGAGCAGCGATCGCGCCGGTTCCAGCTCCGCGATCATCTCGGCGCACAAGTGCTTGACGGCCTGAAACGAGCCGATCAGGCGGCCGAACTGCTTGCGCTGCTTCGCATAGGCGACCGCCTGCTCGACCATCGATTCGCAGGCGCCGAACGCGTCGGCTGCCAGCGCGATGCGGCCGGCGTCGAGCATGCGGGCGATCGCCTCACCCGCGCCCTCGAAGGTCGCAGCGGGAACGACGCCGTCCAGGAGCAGCTCGGCCGTGCAACGGGTCGCATCCACGGTCTTCAGGCGGGTGATCCCGAGACCCACGGCATCCGTCTTCACGACGGCCAACGTCTCGGCGTCGACGGCCACGAGCACGAAATCAGCACCGACCGCGTCCAGGGCCATCATGGCCTTGCCGCGGAGCCGGCCCTGCTCGCTGCGTACGCCCGCCTCTTCGCGGGTCGAGAAGAGCTCGGTGGCCGCGACGCCGAAGACGAGCTCGCCGCCGGCGATGCCGGCAAGCCACGCCTCCGCCTCGCTTCCCCCGGACGAGGCAAGCGCCACCGGCGCCATGACCCCGGACGCGAGGAAGGCCGTGGGGGTCGCCGCGTAGCCCAGCGCCTGCGACACCAACACCGCGTCCAGCAGACCGAGGCCGCTGCCCGACTGGGCCTCGGGCACCAGCACGCCCGTCACGCCCAGCTCGGCCAGCGCGCTCCAGATCGCGCGGTCGTTCGGGGCGTCCTTGTCCCGCAGCGCGCGCACGCGGTCGATGGGAACCTGATCGGCGAGGAAGCTCCGCACCGTCGTTTCCAGCAGGACCTGATCTTCCGAGAGCCCGAAATCCACCGCTCTCCCCCTACGCCCGGGCGGGCTTCGGCTCCCGCGGCAGACCCAGGCCGCGCTCGGCGATGATGTTCTTCTGGATCTGAGCGGTGCCGCCGCCGATGATCAGGCCCAGCGAGAACATCGAGTGCGCCTGCCAGAAGCCTTGCTCGCGCTCGTACTTGGAGTGATCGTAGAGCGCCCCCAGCTCGCCCATCACGTCGATGGCGAGCGCGGCCATGTCGAAGTTCAGCTGGCAGTTCTGCAGCTTTGCCACCAACCCGGCCACGCCGGGCGACTCGCCCTTCAGGCTGCACGTGAGCATGCGCATGCCGTGGTGCTTCATGGCGAGGGCCCGCGCCTGGAGCTTCAGCAGCCGGTCGCGATAGACCGGACTCGCCATGACCGGCACGCCGCCCACCGTCTCTTCGGCCAGCAAGCGCGCGAGGCGCATCCAAGTGCCCTCGGCGTTCGCGTTCAGCGAGCTGCGCTCGTGCTGGAGGGTGGTGTTCGCGATCTTCCAGCCCTCGCCGCGCCGCCCCACCACGTTGGCCTTGGGCACCCGCACGTCGGTCAGGAAGACCTGGTTGAACGAGTTCTCGCCGATGTCGCCGGACATGGTGCGCAGCGGCTGCACCTCGATGCCGGGCGTGTCCATTGGCAACAGGATGTAGCTGATGCCCTCGTGCTTCTTGGCGTCGGGCTCCGTGCGCACCAGGATGAAGCACATGTCGGCCTGGTCCGCCGTGCTGGTCCAGATCTTCTGGCCGTTCAGGAGGAAGTCGTCCCCGTCTTCGGTGGCGGAGGTCTGCAGACTCGCCAGATCGCTGCCCGATCCCGGCTCCGAATAGCCCTGGCACCACACTACCTCGCCGCGCATGGTCGGTCCGATCCAGCGCTTGCGCTGCTCTTCGCTGCCGTGGGCCAGCAGGGTCGGCACCAGCATGGACGGCCCCTGGGCGTTCATGCCGCGGGCCACGCCCGCCTTGTTGAACTCCTCGTCCATGATGACTGTCTCGAGGAGATCCGGTTCGGCGCCGTAGCCGCCGTACTCCACGGGAATCGTGCGCGCCCAGTAGCCGTGCTCGATCAGCAGGCTGAGCCAGGCGACGCGCTCTTCCGCGTCGCCGTGCACCAGCCCGAGCGAGCGCGCGGGGCGGTGCGCGGCGAGGAACTCACGCACCTGCGAGCGGAACGCGTCATAGCGCGCGCCGAACTCGAGATTCACGCGCCCTCCCCTGCGGCCCGGACCGCCGGACCGCGCGTGCCGGGAGCCGGCGGATCCACGGGGCCGCCGGCGAAGCACTGCGCGATCGACATCCACTGGGTCGCCACCGGGCCGCGCACGTCGAGCGCGGTATCGGCGACGTTGCGGCCCTGGGTCACCACGTGGCAGAAGTCCGCGGCGTCCCCTTGCACGAACTCGTCCCGGTTCGGTTCATTCCACTCCCAGATCGCGCCCGAGGGCGCCACCAGACGGACGTAGGGCGGCTCGCCGGGGATCTCCAGGCCGCGGTTCACGAAGGTCCAGCCGAAGGTCTTGACGCCGATCGTCGCCACGTTGCGAATGCGATCCGTGTAGGTCCGCGACGCGCCCACCAGGTCGTAGATCTCCTGGCCGTGGGCCCACGTCTCCATGTAGCGGGCGGTCGTAAACATCGAGACGCCCATGTCGGGGCCGAACCAGGGCAGCCGACGCTTGGGGTCCGACTGGCCCAGGGCCTCGGCCAGGGCGTGGGCCGTGCTCCGCCACGTGGCCAAGAGCCCCGCCGCATCCAGCTCGCCGAAGCGTTCGCGGGCCAGCTCGCGGTTGGTGCGTCCGCCCGCGACGGACCGGATCAGGGATTCTCGCTCCGCCGCAAAAGCCTCCTCGCCCTCGAGCGCCACCAGCGACACGCGATCGAAGAAGTGGAGGTGGGCCACGACGTCCCACGGCGTCCACTGCAGGAAGCCGGTCTCGCGTTCCCAGTCCTCGGACTTCAGCGTCTGGAGAAAGCCGTGAAGCTCGTCCACCTCGTCCCGGAAATCCGCGCTCACCGGCAGCATGGCGCGCCTACTCCGAATCCGCCGCCCACGGCGGCTTGTCTCGCTTCAAGAACGCCTTCATGCCCGCCGCGGCTTCCTCGCTGGCGAAGAGCTTCGCGGACAGGTCGGAGGTCCAGGCGAAAGCCTCCTTGCGCTCCATGGCGGGCACTTCGTAGACCAGGCGCTTGGCGAACCCGAGCGCGTTGGGACCGCCGCGGCGCAGGTCGTCCAGCACCTCCGCCACCGCCGCATCCAGCTCCGCCGCCGGCACGGCGCGGCTGATCAGGCCGTACTCGGCGGCCTGATCAGCCGAGAAGCGGTTGCCGCGCAGGAAGGCCTCCAGCGCGTCGCCGCGGCGCATCTTCGGCAGGCACACCACCGAGATGATGGCCGGGGCCACGCCGAGCCGGACTTCGGTGAAGCCGAACTTCACGTCGTCCTGGGCGATGGCGATGTCGAGCGCCGCGGCCAAGCCGTTGCCGCCGCCGACCACGTGTCCCTTGATCTTGCCCACGATCGGCGTGGGCGAGCCCTGAATCTGGTCGAGCAGGGCCTCGAAGTCGAGCTTCGGCCGCGCCCCTTGGGCGGCACCCGAACGCTCCTTCAAGTTCGCACCGGCGCAAAAGGTGGTGCCTTCGTTGGTGACGACCACGGCGCGAATCGCCGGGTCGGCATTGGCCTGGGTGATGGCGTCGTGCAGCCCGTTCAGGACGGCGGCGCCGAGCGCGTTGCGGCTCTCCGTGTCGGCGAGGGTGACGGTGAGGATGCCGTCTGTGGACTCGAGCCGAACTTCGCCCATGGACTTCCTTCCGTGGGTTTCGTGGGTTTCGTGGGTCTGCACGCCGGATCTGCACGATGTCGCATCCCGGCGACGCAGAGAAAATATCTGTTGCCCAAAATTACCTCGTCTGTTACCTGTGCGTCAAGCGGATTTGGAGCACCCAGCGCTACGGGGGACCCCATGCAACCCACCCTGCTTGCCCCGCCCCTGCGGTCCAGCCTGGATCCCCGCAGCCCCGAGTTCGGCGAGAACCGCGACGCCATGCTGGCGAAGCTGGACGAGATCGAGGCCCTCTTGGACGAGGCCGAGCTGGGCGGAGGCGCCTACCACCACGAGCGGCTGGCCAAGCGGGGCAAGCTGCCGGTGCGCGAGCGCATCGCGCTGGCGCTCGACCCCGACAGCCCCTTTCTCGAGATCAGCTCGCTGGCCGGGTACAACTCCGACTACGCCGTGGGCGGCGGCGCAGTGCTCGGTATCGGCGTCATCGCCGGCGTCGAGTGCGTGATCTTCGCCAACGATCCGACGGTGCTGGGCGGCGCACTCACGCCCTACGTGAGCAAGAAGTGGATGCGCGCGCTCGAGATCGCGCGGGACAACCGCATCCCCTACGTGAGCTTCGTCGAATCGGCCGGGGCGGATCTGCGGATGGAGCCCCAGGACGACGACCAACCCCGCCCGCGGCCGGCCAAGACCAACCACTTCGCCGAGTCGGGGCGCTTCTTCTACGAGATGATCGAGCTCTCGAAGCTCGGCATTCCCACGGTGTGCGTCGTCTTCGGCTCCTCGACGGCGGGCGGCGCCTACCAGCCGGGCATGTCGGACTACAACGTCGTGATCAAGGAGCAGTCGAAGATCTTCCTGGCGGGGCCGCCGCTCGTGAAGATGGCCACCGGCGAGGACTCCGACGACGAGACCCTGGGCGGCGCGAAGATGCACGCGGAGATCTCGGGTCTGGGCGAGTACTTCGCCGAGGACGAGCCCGACGCCCTGCGCCTGTGCCGGGAGATCGTCTCCCACCTGAACTGGCGCAAGCCGGGTCCGCCGCCCGCGCTCCGGGCCGATGCGCCCGTGCTCGACCCGGAAGAGCTGCTGGGCATCGTCGATCCGGAGCTCCGTCGGCCCGTCGAGATTCGGGACGTGATCGGCCGCGTCGTGGACGGCTCGCGCTTCGAGGAGTTCAAGCCGCGCTACGGCCCGACGCTGGTCTGCGGTTTCGCCTCCATTCACGGCTATCCCGTCGGAATCCTGGGCAACAACGGCGTGATCTACCCCGAGTCGGCCGAGAAGGGCGCCCACTTCGTCCAGCTCTGCAACCAGATCGACGTCCCACTGCTCTTCCTGCAGAACCTCACCGGGTTCATCGTCGGCCGCGATTTCGAGCAGACGGGCATCATCAAGAAGGGCTCCCAGCTCCTGAACGCCGTGACGAACTCGACCGTGCCCCATCTGACGGTCGTCGTGGGCGCGTCCTACGGCGCGGGCACCTACGCCATGTCCGGGCGCGCCTTCAACAACCGCTTCACCTTCATTTGGCCCAGCGCCAAGATCGCCGTGATGGGCGGCAAACAGATCGCCGGCGTCATGTCCATCGTTCGCCGGGCGCGTTCGGCTCGCAAGGGCGAGCCCTTCGACGAGGAAGCCGACGCCAAGCTCGTGGCCGCCGTGGAAGCCGCGCAGGAGAAGGGCTCCGTGGCGCTGGAGGCCAGCGGGGCCATCAGCGACGACGGCATCCTCGATCCCCGCGACACCCGGACCGCATTGGGAATCTGCCTCTCGGTCGTGCGCAATCGGGCGATCGAGGGTGCCGAGGGCTACGGGGTGTTCCGGCTGTGAGCTTCCAGACACTGCTCGTCGCCAACCGCGGAGAAATCGCCGCCCGGGTCATCCGGAGCGCCCACGACATGGGCATCCGCTGCGTCGCGGTCTACGTGGCGTCCGACGCCGACGCGCCCTTCGTGCACGCGGCGGACGAGGCGGTGCGGCTCGAGAGTTCGTACTTGGATGCGGCGGCCGTCCTGGAAGCGGCCAAGGCGACCGGCGCAGGCGCGGTCCACCCGGGTTATGGCTTCCTGTCGGAGAACGCGGAGTTCGCGGCTCGGGTGCTCGCCGCCGACATGGCCTGGGTGGGGCCCTCGCCCGAGGCCATCGAGCAGATGGGCGACAAGATCGCCGCCAAGGCCCTGGCCGAGAAGGCGAGCGTCCCCACCCTGCCGAGCGCCGAGGACCCGGCGGCGGCCGAGGGCATCGGCTATCCGCTGCTGGTGAAGGCCGCGGCGGGCGGCGGCGGCAAGGGCATGCGCATCGTCGCTTCTGCCGACGAGCTCGAGGAGGCGGTGGCCGCGGCGAAGCGCGAGGCGCTGGGCGGCTTCGGCGACGAGCGCGTGTTCCTGGAGCGCTACGTGGCGCGGGCGCGGCACATCGAGATCCAGGTCCTGGGCGATGCCCACGGCCAGGTGGTGCACCTGGGCGAACGCGAGTGCTCGATCCAGCGCCGGCACCAGAAGATCGTCGAAGAATCGCCCTCGCCCCGAGTCGATGCCGACCTGCGCGCGGCGCTGGGCGACGCCGCCCTGCGACTCGCGCGCGAACTCGACTATCAATCGGCCGGGACCGTCGAGTTCCTGCTGGACGACGACTCGGGCGAGTTCTTCTTTCTCGAGGTGAACACGCGCCTGCAGGTGGAGCACCCCGTCACGGAGCGGGTGACCGGCATCGACCTGGTGCGCGAGCAGCTCCGGATCGCCGCAGGCGAGCCCTTGGGCTACGAGCAGGCGCAGATCGAGTTCCGCGGGGCGGCCGTCGAGGCCCGCCTCTACGCGGAGGACCCGGCCAACGACTTCCTGCCGGCCACGGGCGTGCTGGAGGCGTTCGCTCCGGCGGAGACGCCCGAGGTGCGCTGGGATTCGGGCGTGGCGGAAGGCTCGGTGATCGGGACCGACTTCGACCCGATGCTCGCCAAGGTGATCGCCCACGCCCCCACGCGGAGGGAAGCCGCCGGCCGACTCGCGCTGGCCCTGGCGCGCACGCACCTGGGCGGGGTCGTCACGAACCGCGACTTCCTGGTCCACGTGCTCCGCGCGCCCGAGTTCCTGGCGGGCGACACCACCACGGACTTCATCGAGCGGGTGGACCCAGCCCGCACGCTGATTCCGAGCGAAGAGGAGCGCACGCGCCTGGCGCGACTGGCCGCCCTGTGGGTGCAGGGCCGGAACCGCCGCGATGCCCCAGTGCTCGACCGGGTGCCGTCGGGTTGGCGCAACGCCCGCCTGCCGGACCAGAAGCTCGTGCTCGACCACGGGGAGACGAGCGTGACGGTGCTCTACCGTTCGCTGCGCGACGGCCGCTTTCGCTTCTCCGACGGCGCAATCGCCCGCATCCACGCCTGGCGGGAAGATGGGCTCGATGCCGAGATCGGGGGGCGGCGCGTGGAGGCGCGCATCACCCGGGCCGGCGACCGCCTCTTCGTCCAGGGTCCGAACGGAGACCTCGCCTTCCGCGAACGCCCGCGCTTCACGCCGCCCGGCGGTGACGAAGTGGCCGGGGGCTTCGCGGCCCGCATGCCGGGCAAGGTGATCGACTTGCGCGTCGGCGTCGGCGATCGCGTCCGCGCCGGAGACATCCTGATCGTGCTGGAAGCCATGAAGATGGAGCATCCCATGCGCGCTCCGGAAGACGGCGTCGTCACGGAGGTCCGGGTCGAACAGGGAGAGCAGGTGGAGGCCGGGACGCTGCTGCTCGTCGTCGACCCCGCGCCGGGGGAATAGGAGGCACCATGGCCGATCCGATTCGCATTGCGAACTGCTCGGGCTTTTTCGGAGACCGCCTGTCGGCGGCCCGCGAGATGGTGGAGGGCGGCCCCATCGACGTGTTGACCGGCGACTGGCTCGCCGAACTCACCATGCTGATTCTCGCCCGCACCCGCATGAAGCGGCCGAACGGCGGCTACGCGCGCACTTTCGTGACCCAGATGGAAGAGGTCATGGGGACCTGTCTGGACCGCGGCATCAAGGTGGTGAGCAACGCCGGGGGCCTCGACCCGGCCGCGTGTGCCGAAGCCCTGGCCGAGGTGGCCGGCAAGCTCGGCCTGCAGCCCAAGATCGCCTACGTACAGGGCGACGATCTGCTGCCGCGCATGAGCGAGCTGATCGCGGGCGACCAGCTCATTCACTTCGAGACGGGCGAGCCCATCAAGGACGCCTCCGCGTTTCTGACCGCGAACGCCTACTTCGGCTGCTGGGGCATCGTCGAAGCGCTCAACCAGGGCGCCGACATCGTCGTCACCGGGCGCACCACCGACGCGGCCATCGTGTGCGGCCCGGCGGCCTGGCACCACGGCTGGATGCGCACCGACTGGGACGCGCTGGCGGGCGCCGTGGTGGCCGGGCACGTCATCGAGTGCGGCACTCAGGCCACCGGCGGCAACTACTCCTTCTTCGACGAGGTCCCGGGGATGGAACGCGTGGGCTTTCCCTGGGCCGAAGTTGCGGCCGACGGATCGTCCGTGATCGGCAAGCACGAAGGAACGGGTGGAGAGGTCTCGATCGGCACGGTGACGTCGCAGCTTCTGTACGAGATCGGGGGCCCGCAGTACCTCGGTCCCGACGTGACCGCCCGCTTCGACACGATCCGCCTCGAGCAATCGGGGCCGGATCAGGTGCGCATCCACGGCGTGAAGGGAGAGCCGCCGCCGACCACGCTGAAGGTCTGCATCAACCGCCCCGGCGGTTTCCGCAACGACATCAATGTGTGTCTCACCGGGCTCGACATCGAGGCCAAGGCCCAGTTGGTGGAGGCGGCCTTCTGGGAGGCGTGTCCCTACGGCCCCGAAGACTTCGCCCACGTGTCGACGCGCCTCGTTCGCACCGACAAGACCGACCCGGAAGCCAACGAGCAGGCCGTCTCCATCCTGCGGATCAGCGTCAAGGACCCCGACGAGAAGAAGGTGGGCCGGGCCTTCTCCAACGCCATGATCGAGCTGGCCCTGGCCAGCATCCCGGGCTTCTTCGGCGTCGGTGGCGGCCCCGGACCCGGCCGGCCCTTCGGCGTGTACGAGCCGGCCTGCGTGCCGGCCGAGGTCGTGCCGCAGGAGGTCGTCGTGTTGGGCGGCGGGGCCCGGGAGGTCTCCTCCGTCGTCCCGTGCCCGGACGTCCGCGTGCAGCCGACCCCGGGACCCACGGTGGCGGTGCCGGAGGGACCGACGACACGCGCTCCGCTGGGCGCCATCTACGGCGCGCGGTCGGGCGACAAGGGCGGCAACGCCAACGTGGGCATCTTCGCTCGGACCAATGACGCCTGGGCGTGGCTCGACGATTTTCTCACGACCGAGAAGCTGAAAGAGCTCCTGCCCGAGGCCGCAGCACTGCGCGTCGACCGGTATCCGCTGCCCGCCATCCGCTCGCTCAACTTCGTCGTCCACGGCCTACTCCAGGAGGGCGTCGCGGCGTCGACACGCCAGGACCCCCAGGCCAAGGGACTCGGCGAATGGCTGCGGGCCCGCCTGGTCGATCTGCCGGAGTCGCTGCTGCCGTGACGTCCCCCGCCAAGACCCGAAGCGACCGGATCCGCTTTCCGGGCGTGCGCGCCCCGAAGCCGCTGCTGTCTCCCGAGGCCGAGCGTCAGCTGAGCGCGCGGCAGCTCGAGCTCCTCGACGAGCTCGAAGAGCGGCTGATCGACGCCGGCTTGGCGGACCTCACCATGGCGGAGATCGCCGCCCACATGAGCTGCTCGCTCCGCACGCTCTACGGCATCGCCCCCAGCAAGGACGAGCTGCTGCTGACGGTCGTCGACCGCCGCCTGCGCCGCATCGGCCGCAGCGCCATCGAGGCCCTCGACCCCACGCGAACGCCCATCGACTCGCTGCGCACCTATCTCCAGGCGGCCAACGAGGCCGTCCAGCCGGAGTCGGTGGCCATGTCGTCGGACCTGGCCCAGGTCGCCGGCGCCCAGCGGCTGCTCTCCGCGCACGAGAACTACCTGATCGCCGTCGCCCAGAGCTTGCTGGAGCGGGCCATCGCCGAGGGCCAGATCGCGCCCGTCGACACGGCCTCCGTGGCCCACGTGCTCGGAAGCCTCGGCCGCGAGTTCGCACGGCCCGAAGTGGCCGAGCTCGCCCAGGCGTCGCCCAAGGAAACCGCCGACGCCGTCTCAGAGCTGATCCTCCAGGGACTCCTGACCAAGCGCTAGGTGCGTCGCAACGGAGAACTCGAGGTCCGTACGCCGGCGCCTGGTCGCCGGCGCCTCCAGTAGCGGGCGGATGGTAGTCGACGACGGAGCTCGCCGCGTTCACGAGGCTTCGAAGAGGGCCGGATCGGCCGTGTCGGCCAGGTCCAGCTCGGGGTGCCTTTCGATCAGGCGGTCCAGGTACCAGCCGCCCTTGGCGAGGATCACCGGCCGGCCCTCTCGGTCTTCCACCAGGCGGGTGTTCTCGGAGTAGCGAAAGAGCTCGCGATCGAATTCGCCTTGGGGCCAACGGGCGAGTTCGAAGGGCAGCGGGCTGAGATTCAGCTCGACCCCGTACTCGGTGCGCAGACGATGGGCCAGCACTTCGAACTGCAGCGGACCCATGGCGCCTACGATGGGGGCCGCCGTGCCGGAGCCGGGCTCCGAGAAGAGCTGGATCACGCCTTCCTGGGCGAGCTGGTCGAGACCCTTGTGGAGGGCTTTGCGGCGCAACACCTCCGCCACCTCGACCCGCGCGAAACGCTCGGGCGCGAAGCTCGGGATGCCGGCGTAGGTGAAGCCGCCCTCGTCCGACAAGGTGTCGCCGATGCGGAAGAGACCGGGGTCGAAGAGACCGACGACGTCGCCCGGATAGGCTTCTTCCACTTCCTGACGGTCCTTGCCGACGAGCAGCGTGGAATTCGCCAGGCGGACTTTCTTCCCGGTGCGTGCATGGAGCGTGTGTTCGCCCTTGGCGAAGCGGCCGGAGCAGACGCGCACGAAGGCGACGCGGTCCCGGTGGTCCGGGTCCATGTTCGCCTGGATCTTGAAGACGAAGCCGGAGAACGGGCGGCCGACCGGGTCCACCGCCCCCGTGTCCGCCACCCGCGCCGCGGGCGCCGGCCCCAGCTCCAAGAAGGTCTCGAGAAACGGCTCGATGCCGAAGTTCGTGAGCGCGCTGCCGAAGAACATCGGCGTCTGGCGGCCCTCGCGAACCGCCTCGGCGTCGAACTCGGCCCCCGCGCCCTCCAAGAGCTCGACGGCCTCACCCACCTCGTCCGCGCGGTCGCCGAGGGCGGCGCGCACCGCTTCGCTCCCGGCCTCGCCGAGAATCGCGCGCTGCTCCACCACGCGGGTGCCGTGATGCCCGCCCTCGAAGAGGAGGAGGCGTTTCCCCAGCCGATCGTAGACGCCGCGGAAGTCCGCCCCCGCACCCACGGGCCAGTTGACGGGCACGCCGTCGATGCCGAGCACGCCTTCCAGCTCGCTCATCAGGTCCAGCGGATCGCGCCCCTGCCGATCGAGCTTGTTGACGAACGTGAAGATGGGAATGCGGCGCAGGCGGCAGACCTCGAAGAGCTTGCGGGTCTGGGCTTCGACGCCCTTGGCGGCGTCGATCAGCATGACGGCGCTGTCGGCGGCCATCAGGGCGCGGAAGGTGTCCTCGCTGAAGTCGCGGTGGCCCGGCGTGTCGAGGATGTTCACGCGGAAGTCGCGGTAGTCGAAGTGGAGGACCGAGCTGGAAACCGAGATGCCGCGCTGCTTCTCCAACTCGAGCCAGTCGCTGGTGGCGTGGCGCGCCGCCTTCTGGGCGCGCACGGCGCCGGCCTCGCGCAGCGCGCCGCCGAAGAGCAGCAGCTTTTCGGTGAGGGTCGTCTTGCCGGCGTCCGGGTGCGAGATGATGGCGAAGGTGCGGCGCCGGTCCACTTCCCGGCGGAGCGCCCGCTCGAAAGCGTCCACAGCGAATTCCTCGGTTCTCTCTGTCGGGGGCGGCGGTGGGATACCGCAGCTCGGAGCGTTCGCCCAGGGCCCCGGACATCCCCGCGGGCCAGAGCCTCTTCGGTCGGATGGAGGCGTATCCTGAGGCCATGGCTCTCGATCTCGTCACCGGCGCCACCGGGCTCGTGGGCGGCAACCTGGTCCGCGCGCTGGCGCGGCGCGGCCGGCAGGTGCGCGTCCTGACGCGTCGCCCCGCCGACCTCGGCCAACCGGATGTCGAGGTGGTGCCCGGCGACCTGGCCGATCCGGCGTCGCTCGTGGCCGCCTGTACGGGGGTCGATCGGGTCTTCCACTGCGCGGCTCGCGTCTCCCTGTGGCCCCCCGATGCCGACGCCATCTGGCGAGACAACGTGCTGGGGACGGAGCATCTCCTGCGCGCCGCGCGGGCGGGCGGGGTGCGCCGGTTCGTCCACTGCTCGACGGTGGATGCGCTGGGGCTGCCCGAGGGCGCGGCGCCGGCCGACGAGACGACCCCCTGGAACTGGGATCGACTCGGACTCGACAACCCCTACGCCCGCAGCAAACGGGCCGCCCAGGAGCGCGTGTTGGAGGCCGCGCAGCACCACCTCGATGCGGTCGTCGTCAACCCCACCTACATGTTCGGGCCCCACGATCGCAAGCCCTCGAGCGGCCGCATGATCCTCGAGGTGGCGGCCGGGCGCGCCGTGGCCGCTCCCGCCGGCGGCAACAACTTCGTGGACGTGCGGGACGTGGCGGAGGGCCTGGTGGCGGCGGCCGAACGCGGGCGACGCGGAGAAGCCTACGTTCTCGGGCACCTCAATTGGACCTACCGGCAGGCCTTCACCGCCATCGCCCGGGCCGTCGGCCGCCCGCCGCCCCGCTTCACCCTACCGCGCGGCGTGGCCCGGGTCGGTGGCATCGCGGGCGACGTCTGGGGCCGACTGCGCGGCCGCGAGCCGGCCGTCCACAGCATCACCGCGCGGCTGGGCAGCGTCGGGCACTACTACTCGTGGGCCAAGGCGGAGCGCGAGCTCGGCTTCCAACCGGGCCCGGTGGAGACGGCCATCGCAGACGCGGTCCACTGGTTTCGCGAAGCGGGAATGCTCCCGCGCGCCTAGAAGCGGGCGCGGATCCACTCGGCGGTGAGCTCCATGGCCTCGCGCCGGTGGCCCTCCAGGTAGTGCGGCGCGCCCCGCAGCTCGTGATACGCCACGTCCGCGGCCCCCGCCGAGTCGCGGATCTCGCGCGCCTGCCGCAGGCGGATCTCCGTGTCCGCGGTCGGGTGCAGGAGCAGCGTCGGAACCTTCACGTGGGGCATCGTGTCCGCCAGTCGCGCCGACGACGACAGGCCCGACCAGGTGGAGAGCCAGCCGCGGGCCGTCATCACGCGGGCCAACCCACCCCGTCCGTAGTTGGCGTCCAGCGGGTCGGGAAACGCGAACAACGACCCCAGCGGCCGATCGTCGGGGTCGATCTCCAGGTCCAGGTAGGCCGGATCGGCCAACGTGCGGTAGATGGTCAGGTACTCGGCGTGGACCGCGCGGGCGCGCCAGTGTCGCCAAGCGCCGGGCTGCTCCTCCCGGTCCTGGCGCTTGGCTTCTTTGCGCGCGTGGCTCGCCGCCTCCAAGGTTGCACGCGCACGGGCGTCGATGCGCGCCACGCGCGCCCGCTGCGCCTGCCGGTAGCGGGCGAGCCAGTCGCGGTCGTAGTGACAAGCCTGGGGCCAGGGGCGCCAGCCGTTGTCGGGATCGTACATGTCCAGTTCGGGCACGACGGAGTGCGGGTCGCGCTCGTCGGCGACCGACGGGTCGATCACCTGCTCCATGAAGACGCCTTCGCCCGGGTGCGCGGCGCAGCCGATGAAGCCGTCGCCGCAGCCGCTCTCGCGTTGGGTCAGCGCCATCAGCGAGCCACCGCCGGAGTTCCCGAAGAGAACGACCGTCTCGGCGCCCCGGCGGCGCATCTCCGCCACCGCCGTCTGGACGTCGACCGCACAGGCTTCGTGGAGGCAGTCGATGTCGTTGTTGAGGTAGCGGGTGGAGAAGCCGAGCACGGCGAAGCCCGCCGCCGCCAGCAGGGGGCACGCGTAGTGGACCGAGAAGTCGCCGCGCGGGTGGGTCAGGACCACCGCGGTGCGAAAGGTCTCGCCGACGGGCGGCGTCCACAGGATGCCGCGCACGAGACCGCCGTCCGGAGAGACGAGACGGAGCGCCTCCCGACGCACGACGACGCCCGGATCGTCTTCGGGAAGCGGCCAGTAGCCCAGGCCGAAGGGGCGCTCTTCGCCCATCGCGTGCGGCACCTTCCCCTCCTCGCAGTGCCGCCGCACCGCGGCCCTGCGCCCCCGACGAGCCGGGCCCCGCTCAGCCGAAGATCCGCGCGAGCTCCTCCAGAACCTCGGCCTCCTCGGCACAGATCGATCCGATGCCCAGGAAGCCCCCCGCGGCCTTGGCGACCTCGCGGGCGCGGCCCAGGATCTCGTCGCGGAGCGCGTTTCGCTGGGTAGCGTCCAGCGTCCCCACCAGGGCACCGATGTAGCCCTTCCAGGCGTCGAACATCGCGGGGGCGGGGCGCGTCGCGAGCCAGTGGTCGAGCATCGCGCGGCTCACGTCGCCGCTCTCGATCCCGGACGCCTCGGCGGCGCGCAGGATGGCGGCGCGCTCGGACTCGTCCACGTCGCCGTCCGCCCAGGCCACGGCGACCATCGGGAAGAGAGACAGGGCCGCCAGCGTGTCGGCTTCGACGCCGTGCGACAGCAAGCTCTCCAGGACGGCCTCGTCGCGGATGCCGGAGGCACGGGACAGCTGCCCCTGCTTCTCAGAGCCCTCCCGCTCGCCGCGCAGCTTCGCCAGGAGCTCGTGCTCCTGCTTGGCGAAAAACGACTCCTCCAGCGCCTTGCGCCGATCGCCCAGAAATTCGTCGCTCATGATCCTCTGTCCCTTTGCCGCGAGTAACGGCGGCGAAACGTAGCGCCTCGTCGGGCGCCCTGCTCGGGCGTTCGGGCGAACGTCATTCGGGGCGTCCACCGGACGTGGACCCGTCCTCGGGCTTCGTCTCAGGCGGCCGGAAGGCGCAGCGGTCCCGCGAGAGCGGCTTCTGCAATTCCGCCCCGACGCGCCACGGCGACGGAGGACGCGCACCGCTCGGGTCGATGCAGCGCACGCGAAGCTCGTTCAGCAGACTCGAGACGTCCTCTCGCCGGCAGGCATCGGCCCGGACGCGCGGGTGGTGAGCGTGGGCGCGCCAGGCCCGGATCTCGCGGTCGTAGCGCTCCACCTCGATCCAACCGGTTTCGCACTCGCCTCCCGGATACAGTACCCAGGCGACGGCCGGAGCGCGCTCCGGCGCCACCACGGACGACGAAGCTCCGCAAGCCAGGAGAACCCCTGAGACCGTGGTCCACGCGACGCGCCGCATCTCGCCAGAATAGCGACGGAACCGGCGCGTCCGTGCTCGCCCCCTGGCCCGATCCCGTGTAGGTTGGCAGGGTGACCGAGCTACCTCTGCTCCTGATCGTTCTTTTCATGGTGGCGGGGTTCGCCTACCTCGGTCGCCTCGATCAGAGCGGGGCCAGCGGACACTGGGCCGCGGCCTGGGTGCTCTTGTACGGCGCGTGGCTCGCCAGTCGAGCCGGCGGGCCCGACGCCGCCGCATGGCTGGCCGCGTCGCACTTTCTGGGCAGCCTCTTCGTGGCGGCGCTCTTGGCCGGGGCCTTCGCCTTCGACCAGCGCCGGATTCCGGCGTGGGTCTACGGGCTCGGCTTCGTCGTGGGCGGCGTTCGCGCCGGCGCCCGACTGATCGATCAGCCGGCGTGGCCGCCCCTGGCCGGGCTTCCCATCGAGTTCGTCTTCCTGACGCTGGCGGGCTGGCTCGTGTGGCGGGGGCGGCGGGAGGGAGCTCGCGTCGAGGGCCTGTTGGCGGTGGCGCTCGGGGCGCTCGCCGTGGTCAATTCGCTGGACCAGCTGGCTCGGGCCACCCACTCCGACCCGCTGGCACTCGTCCCGCACTACATGACGGCGGCAGCGGGCACCGGACTGCTGCAGCTGGTCGTCCTGCTGGAGCGGCTTCGCCACCGGGAGCGACGCCTGCTGTTCGAAGGCGAGCTCTTGCGCCGCATTGCGTTGGCCGCGGCCGACACGCACGGGGCCGACGCCGCCATGCGCCGCACGGCGCGAGCCGTCGCGGGCCACGGAGCCTTCGCGGCTTTCGCGATCTTCGCGCGCGTCGAGGGCGAAGCGGATCTCGTCCGATGCGCCGCAACGCCCGACGATGCCACCTGGCCGGAGCGCCTCGGCCCGAACGACCGCCTCCTCGAGCGAGGCGCGTTCCCACACGCAGAGGCCGGTCTCCCGACCCCCCGGCCAAGGCGCCCGCTGCTCGGCAGCCCGCCCGAAACGGCCAGCGACCGCACCAGTGTCGCGCCACTGCGTGTCGGCGAGCGCGAAGTCGGGGTGGCCATCGCGCGGTCGTCGGACGCCCGTGCCGTCGCGTCCGACCGCGTCCTGCTGCGCCGCGTCGCCGAAGTGACGGGACTCGTACTCGACCACGCGCGATCCGTGGAAGAGCGTGCAGCGCAGGCTCGAGAACTCGAGGCCCTGATCGAATCCGTGCCCGTCGGAATCATCCTCGTCGATCGGGCCGGCCTGATTCGCATGTTGAACCGAGTCTCCGCCGAGCAGGCGGGCGTCGGCGACGCCAAGAGCCTGTGGGGCGCCCATGCCCGCCGCGTCCTCGACGCGTTCCTGGATCGCTTGGCGCCCGAGAGCCGGGTGCTCTTGTCAGCGCAGATCGCAGCGCTGAGCGAGACGACGGATCGCCCCCTGCCCGAGCTGGAGTTGGTGACGAACGATACGCCCGTCCGCACCTTCGTGGTGTCGGCCCAGCCCGTCTCGTCTCTCGCCGACGAGTGGCTCGGCCGGCTCTGGGTCTGTCGCGAGGTGACGGAGGAGCGCGGATTGGCCGAGCGCCTGCAGCGGGCCCAGCGACTCGAGACCTTGGGCACGCTCGCGGGGGGAGTGGCGCACGACTTCAACAACCAGCTGACCACGATTCTCGGCAACGCACACCTCTTGCTCGCGCACTTCACCGAGTCTGCGGAGCTGCGGGAGCCGCTGGCGGATCTGGAGGAGTCCGCCGCGCACTGTGCAGAACTGACGCGCTCCCTGCTCGCGTTCGCGCGACAGACCCCACCCGTGCTGCAACTGGTCGACCCGGAGGCGGTGCTGCACACGCTGGCCTCCGAACACGAGGGCCAGATGCGGCCGGGGCAGACTCTCGAGATCTCGGTCGCCGAGGGCCTGCCGGCGGTCCATGCCGACCCCGACCAGCTTCAACGCGCCCTCTCGAACCTGATCCAAAACGCCCTCGACGCAGTCGCCGACGGCGGAAACCTGCGCCTCTCGGCGCGGCGCATGCGCCAGCGGAGTCCCGTTGCGGGTGAGTGCGTCGAGTTCAGCGTCGAGGACGACGGCCTCGGCATGGACCGCGCGACGCGAGACCGCGCGTTCGACCCGTTCTTCACGACGAAGCCGGTCGGCAGCGGAACGGGGCTCGGCCTCGCCGTGGTCTACGGCATCGTCGAGAGCCACGGCGGCGCGGTCGAACTGCAGAGCGAGCGGGGGAGGGGCACCTGCGTGCGCCTCTACTGGCCCGTGGACCCGCCCCGCGTCCACGTCTAGCGCGGCTTCTCGTCGGGAAGTTCGCCTGCTCCCGCGATCGCGGCGTAGATCGCGAGCACGCTCTGCGCGTAGCGGCCGCGCGGTCGTCGTCCCTGGCGCAGCAGCCGCCGTAGGGCCGTCGGCCCCATGTTGTACGCGGCCAGCGCCAGCTGCTGCTCCCCGAAGTCCCGAAAGAGCTCCGCGAGATACGCCGCACCGATGCGGAGATTCGTCACGGGGTCGTACAGGCTCGCGGGCCCCCGCCAGGGAATTCCGCGTCGACGCGCCACGTCCTCCGCCACGAAGGGTCGCACCTGCATCCAACCGAGCGCTCCGCTCGGGCCTCGGGCACGCGCACGCAGCCGACTCTCGTGATAGGCGACCGACAGCACCAGCAACGGATCCAGACCGTGCTCGGCTTCGATCTCAGTCAAGGCGGACACGACCTCTTCGTGTGTCACCTCTCGCAACGCCGGCGCCATGCGCACGAGGGCCGTTTCCACGTCCGACGTCTCGGCGAAGGCAACTTGCGCAAAAACACCCAAGATGCCGACGGCAAACCAATGAAAACCTACGCGGCCGTATTCGAGAGTCATCTCGTTCTCTTCGGCCGGTGGCCGCCGGTCCGTGTAATCCTCGCCACGGCGCCGCCTCCGCTCTGGCCGTCGTACCCAGCCGGATGGGACAATGGTCGTAGGGCGACCCGACCCGATGCAGCAGCGTCCCCCCACGCCCGCGGAGAGTAGCTCGTGAGCTCGATCGGTATTCTCGGACTGTTGGCGGTCGTGGTGCTGCCCGTGGCGTTCGCCCTGGGCCGCATGAGCGCGGGCCGCGGGGGGCGACTGTGGGCACTGAGCTGGGCCACGCTGTACGTCGCTGCGATCGCCTACGCGTGGCCCGGCGAGCCCGCGCTGGCACTGGCCGGCTCTCAAGTTCTGGGAACGCTCTTCGCAACCCTGTTGGTGGCCGGTTCCCTGGCCTTCGTCGGTCGACCGGTGCCAAACGTCGTATACGCCGTGGGAGCGCTGGTGGGCCTCGCGCGGGCGGCCGCGCAGCTGGCGGGTTCAGCGTGGCTGCCGGACCTGCTGCTCCTCTTGACGACGCCCCCGGCCGTGATCGCGTGCGCCGTGGTCGTCGCGCGCGCGAATCGGCGCGGAGCCCCCACCCACTGGGAGCGGGTGCTGCCCTGGGCCCTGGTCGCCTACGCACTCAGCGGCGTCTTTCTGGCCCTCACCCGGTCGTCCGGCGCGACGCCGACTCTCGTCATTCGCGTGGGCCTCGCCACCTCGTTGTCTCTCGCCGCCGTGCAGGCGGCCGCCGTCGTGGCCCAACTGCGCGCACGCGAGCGGCGGTTGGTGATCGAACGCGAGCTCCTGCGCTACGTGGCCCGTGCCAGCTTGGACACCGCGGTCGACGGCCGGATACTCGAAGACATCGCGGCCCAGGTGCGAAGTCGGGCGGGCTTCGACAGCTTCAGCATCTGGCTTCTCTCCGAGGAAGGCGACGCACTCGAATGCGCGGCCCGAGACGACGATCTCCCGCCCTCTCTCGCGCCGCCGGCAAGGCTACCCTTGAGCCGCCCCCTGTTGCGCCCCAACGCGGCCAGCGAAGTGCCCACTGGCGGACACGCTCGAGACGCGGAACCCGTCTCCGAGATCGCAGCCAGCGTGCCCTATGAATCGCTCGTGCAGGGCGTACTCGGTTCCAAGGACCGCCTCCTCGGCGTCGTCGTGGCCGGACGACGCGAGGCCCAGAGCCTCGACGTCATGGACGCCCGCCTGGTCGCAGCGCTCGCGGACGAGATCGCCCTGGCCGTGGCCCACCTTCGCTCGCGACGGGAGCGCGAATCCCACGCGCGCTCTCTCGCCGCGGAGCGAAGCACCCTGAGCGCGCTCATGCAGAGCGTTCCCGTCGGCATCGTGCTGGTCGACCGGGACGGTCTGATCCGCAGCGCGAACCGGATCGGGACCCGCCTGTATGGACTCGGCGACCCCGACCAATGGCTCGGCCGCCATCAGCGCGAGACCTTCCAGATGTACGCCGAGCAGCTCAACGACGCCGACCGCGAACGACTGGCCGCCGCCACCAGGCGCGCAGCGCGCGACCCCGAGGCCATTCTCGACGATCTCGAATTCGAGCTGACCATCGACGAACCGCGCCGCATCGTCTTGTATTCGAGCCCCGTGCGCGCGGGGGAGAACCGCGAGATCATCGGGCGCCTGTGGTTCTCCCGAGACGTGACCGAGGAGCGCCGCATGTCCCAGGATCTCGAACGAACGCGGCGTCTCGAGACCCTGGGCGGACTGGCGGGTGGGGTCGCTCACGACTTCAACAACCAGCTGACGGCGATCCTCGGGAACGCGGAGCTCATGCTTCGAACCCTGCCGCACGGAGTTCACCGGGAAGCCCTGCTGGATCTCCAGCAGGGAGCCGAGCACTGCGCCGACCTCACGCGATCGCTGCTCGACTTCGCGCGGCAGTCTCCGACCGAGCCCGAGGCCGTGTCACTGGACTCGGTGTGGGCGCGGGTCGAGTTGGCGGTCCGAAGTGCGCTGCCGCCGGACGTCCAGCTCGTCTACGAGTCGGAAGCCCCGCTGCCGGCGCTTCGCGCCGACGCCACCCAGCTCGGGCGCGCGCTGACCCACCTCCTGGAGAACGCATCCGATGCCGTGGGCGGTCGGGGACGGATTCGGGTGGCCGCCCGGTCTCTGCCGCAGAGACGCGATCCGGCGGTTGAGATCCGCGTGTCCGATACGGGCGTCGGCATGAAATCGGACGTCCTGGAGCGCGCGTTCGACCCCTTCTTCACCACCAAGCCGATCGGCCAGGGCAACGGGCTGGGCCTGGCCATCGTGTACGGCATCGTGGAGGCCCACGGTGCTGACGTGGAGATGGAGAGCACGCCCGGCCGTGGCACGACGGTGCGGCTCGAGTGGCCCGCCTCCCCCGCCACCAACGGGTCGGCCGCGCGAAGTCTATGAGGTCTCGACCGGCGGTGGAAACCGCACGTACTCGGCCACCAGGAGCTCTGCGAACGCCCGGTTGTCGGGCCGCACTCCGGTGAGGCGACCGCGACGGCGCAGGTCGGATTCCAACGTCCCGAGCACCGTCTCGAGCCCGAGATCATCGCTGTGTTCGCGCCAGTGGCGCCGCTCGGCCTCGTCCTCGAAGCAGTAGGCCTTCCAGGAGACCGAGAACCGCATCTCCTCCCAGCGGTAGTCGGCGATGCGCTGCGAACCCTCGCGGACGAACCACCGACCGCCGCCTTCGCTCTCGAGGCGCATCCCGGGCCGCAGGTCGGGCAACGACTTCACACCGTCTTCCCGCACTCGATCCACACCGTGGAAGACCGAGTCCGTGTCCACGGCGATGGCGGTGTTGAACCGAACGTTGTGCGCCACCGGCGGGCGTTCGGCCCCCTCCGGATAGAAGGCGAACTCGCCGCCGCGGGCGTCGTGAAACCAGGACACGCCGGTGGCGATCGGCATCCGCCAGCGGTCGAAGAGGCCGGAGTGGTGCATCACGACGAGCAGCCACTGGGGATGCAGCTTGCGGTTCGCCCCACGGAACTCGGGCACGTCGGTGTGCACTGCAAGCTCCTGCCCCGGCAACAGCAAGTTGGCGTAGACGATCGCCGGCTCGACGACCGGGCGCCCGTGGATCTCGCGTGCGGCCTCGACGAAGCCCTCGTGGTGGAAGAAGGGCTCGATGCCCGGAGCCGCGATCTCCTCGCCGTAGGCGTAGGTTTCCCGGAAGTAGTTCGTCCGCGCCGCCAGCGTCTTCAAGTCTTCCCGGCGTCCGAAACGCCCGCCGGTGCGAACGAAGTTGAAAGCGGCATCGAAGCGCTGCGGCAGCCCCTCGCCAATCCCCTCGTTCAGGCCCTCTTCCGAGTACATGCCGTAGCTGCCGAAGCGCTCGCACAGGGCGACGATTTCGCGGGCGGCCGACTCGGGGAGCAGGGGATCGAAGACTCGGTAGGGGAAGCTCGTCACGGGCACCTCCGTCGCGGGGGTCCCCAGGATACCAGGCCGTGGCACATCGGTGCGAAACGTCTTCTGAGACGCTTGCGCCGGCGGACTCGCGCGGGCCCGGGTGCTTCGCCTCGCCCCCGGTCGCGATCGCGGCGGAGGACGGCCCGCGCCTCATTGCTGCAGGCGGCGACCGCCACGGCTTCGGGAGAAGCCGCTCTCGGCGCCGGACGCGGACGCGCTGGAAACGAAGGCTCCGTTCAGATCCGTCACGAAGTCGAGACCGCTCCGGTTTCCGCTCACGTTGATGACGATGGGTGCAGCCCGCGTCGGATAGACGCCGCAGGCTTCCCCGGCGTCGCACAGGAATCCGTCGTTGTCCGCATCCGTCCCCGCGACGAGGAAGTAGCTGCCGGGGGACACATCAGTGAACTCGAAACTGTAGGTCCCGTTCGAGACGGCGACCCCGACCTCGTACACCACCCCCGAGGTCGCGGGGTTGACCAGGGTCACGAAGTGATAGCCGGCGTCGCCCGTCGACGAGAGACTCGCGCCCACCTGCATGATCACCGGCAGCACGACCGTGTTCGCGGCCACGGTCGAGAACGTGATCGAACCGGTGTAGAGCCCGTCCCCCGGCACCGCCGTGCGGTCGATCTGGGCGCGATAGGTGCCGGTGTTGTCGGCGCCGACGCTCACGGGTACGACCGAGAGCCAGGCGTCGCCGTCGTCGGTGACGACTCCGGGAGGTGCATTGACCATGAGCGACCCACCGCCGGCGTTCACGACAGTCACGTCGATGGCGTCCAGATCGACGCCGAAGCTCAGCACCAGGGGATTCGCCTCCAGGCGCGGATCCAGTGCCGGCGGCGGCGTGCCGGGCGTGGTGACGGCGGCGGCGTTGACGGCGGCCAGGGCGTCGATGCGCCCGTAGCCGAAGAAGTCGTCCCGCCCGGGGGAGCCGAGATCGACGGTCATCAAGCCGGCCGCCAGAAGATTGTCGAAATCCTGCGGCCCGAGACCGGGGTTGACTCCCAGCATGAGGGCGATGACGCCGGACACGTGCGGAGCGGCCATCGAGGTGCCGATCAGCTGGACGTACGTGAGGGCGGGGTCTCCCGGGTCGGGATCGTCATCGAGCCACGTGCTCAGGATTCCATCGAGGAAGTCGCCGCCGGGGGCGGCGATGTCGATGGTGGGGCCGAAATTGGAGTACGAGGCCAGCGCGTCGTTCCTGGCGGTGGCGCTGACGGAGATGACTCCGGGATACGCGGCCGGATAGAACGAAGTGCTGGAGGAGTCGTTGCCCGCCGCCGCCACGACGGTCACGCCGGCCGCCCGAACCGCCGTGATGGCGTCCTGAAACGATTGGGAGAAGCCGGGTCCGCCGAGGCTCATGTTGATGACGTCGGCGGCCTCCGCGGGCAGCGTGCCCGACGAGTTCGACAAGCCGGCGGCGAAGCGCAGCGCTTCGATGATGTCGAAGTCGGTGCCCTGACCGTTCAGGCCCAGCACCCGCAGCGGCATGATCCGCGCCTCGAAGGCGACACCGGCGACGCCGGCGCCGTTGTTCGTCTCTGCGGCCACGGTGCCGGCCACGTGCGTCCCGTGAAAGGAGGCGCCGGGGCCGGGGACGTCGCCGGGGTCGGAGGGATCGGGATCGATGCCGCCGCCGTCGCGGGAGCGCGCCGGCGAGCTGATGAAGTCGTACCCGGGCACGAGCTGGCCATCCAGGTCCGGATGCGACAGCACGATCCCCGAATCCACGACGGCCACGATCGGGCTTCCCGTCCGCGGTACGTCCCAGGCGTCCTCCAGGTTCATCACCTCGAAGTCCCACTGTTGGTCGAACAGCGGGTCGTCCGGCGTGAAAGCGGCCCGGCGGACGTAGTTCAGATCGGCGCACTCCACGTCGGCGCGGCGACGGAGCACCTTGGCGAGGCGCTCCGTGTCGAGGGCGAGCTGCCGCTCTGGATCTCGTTGTTCCAGCTCGGCGCTGCCGAGCCGCACGGCGCTGGCTCCCAGCGCGGCG
This sequence comes from Pseudomonadota bacterium, assembly GCA_022361175.1. Taxonomy (GTDB): domain Bacteria; phylum Myxococcota_A; class UBA9160; order UBA9160; family UBA4427; genus JAKSBN01. The sequence continues at coordinate 51,320 of JAKSBN010000445.1, forward strand.
AAAGCGCGCGCGGCGTGGTCCACGTCGCGCAGCCGGACCAGGGCCGGGCCGCCGGCTCCAGCGGCGGGGCCGCGAACGAAGTCCAGGCCCATGGACTCGAGGCGCTCGCCCATGAGACGGGCGTTGGCGGCGGCGGTCTGGGCCGCGCGCAGGCGCACGAGAACCTCACCCGGAACGAACTCCGGCTCGGGCTCCGCCGCGGGTGCGACGAGCCCCGCACTCGTGGCGGTCGAGCCCACGATCAGCACGTAGTTGGCGGAGCCCGCGAAGGCCGTGACGAGCACGTAGTAGTCGCCGGCCGTCGGAGCCACCACCTCCTCGACGGGCGTCCCGGACTGCGAGAGATCCACCGGGGTCTGGGCGAGATCCAGGAGCTGGAGATCCAGGTCGTCGGTCACCCCGTCGCCGGCGAAGACCAGTCGGACGGTCTGCATGGCGGCCAGCGAAACCCGGTAGTAGTCGGCGGCGTCGCCGGCCATCTGCGAGCGCCCGGCGCTCCCCTGGCCGGCCACGTTGACGTAGCCACCCACGGTGACGGGGTTCGGGATCAGCTGGGCGGTCGCCGGCGTATCGTTGGGCGTCGAGGGAACGGGGGGCGCGGTGGGGTCCGTGGGCTGTGCGTTGACGTCGCTGTCTGCGGCCGTGCGGCTCGGGGCGAAGAGAGTGCCGCTCACCCGCAGGCCGCTGCTGCCGCCACCGCCATCATCGCTGCTGCTGCCGCCCCCGTCGCCCCCGCCGCAGGCCAGCGCCAGGCACGCCAGGAGGAGCAGGGAAAAACCGACCGCCCACCGAGGGCTTCGAACCCGACTCTGCACAGCGACTGCGATCACACCACGCCCTCTGGCCACGGCTGGGCCTCCGCCATGCATCGGACCGGAGGGCGGTCAACTTGGTGCGCAATGTCACATGGAGAGTTCCGCTCGACACGGATCTCTCCGCAGCGGGGCCTAGGCGCCCCCCTGCGGCTCGGCGATCTTCAGCAGCTGCTTGCCGACGTTCTTGCCCTGGAAGAGCCGCAGGAAGGTCGCAGGGGCGTTCTCGATGCCCTCCTGAACGTCCTCCTGGTAGACGATCTTGCCCTCGGACACCCAGCGTCCGAGCTCGCCCACCGCCTCGCCGAAGCGGGGCAGGTAGTCGATGACGATGAAGCCTTCCATGCGACCGCGGTGGATGATCAGGTTGAGGAGGTTGCGCGGCCCGGGCGGCTGTTCCTTCTCGTTGTAGCTGGAGATGCCGCCGCACAGGACCACCCGCGCGCGGTCTGCGATGCGCGCCAGGCACGCGTCCAGGATTTCGCCACCCACGTTGTCGAAGTAGATGTCGATGCCCTTGGGACACAGCTCGCTGAGCTTGGCGCCGACGTCGTCGCGCTTGTAGTCGATGGCGGCGTCAAAGCCGGCGCTCTCGGTCAGCCAACGACATTTCTCGGGGCCCCCGGCGATGCCGATCACGCGGCAGCCCTTGAGCTTGGCGATCTGGCCCGCCACCGACCCGGTGGCACCGGCCGCGCCCGAGACGACCACGGTCTCTCCTTCCTTCGGCTCACCGAGATCCAGCAGGCCGAAGTAGGCGGTGAGACCCGTGGTGCCGAGCACGGAGAGAGGGAGCGTGAGCGGCACGCCCGCCGGCACCTTGCTCGGCGCCCGCATGCCGCCGGATTCGACGACGGCCCACTCCTGCCAACCGAAAAGACCCTGCACGACGTCGCCCACGGCGAAATCGGGATTCCGGGATTCGACCACCTCGCCCACGCCGCCGGCGCGCATCACGTCGCCCAGGCCCACGGGCGGCAGGTAGCTGGGGCGATCGTCCAGCCAGCCGCGCATGGCCGGATCGAAGGAGACGTAGAGGGTGCGAACCAGGATCTGGCCGTCCGTCAGCGCCGGCACCGGCTCTTCGCGCGGCTCGAAGTTGCTCTCCTGGACCATCCCCACGGGCCGCGAGACCAGGCACCACTTCCGATTGATCCGCTCCGTCATCGCCGACTCCTTTTGCCCCCCATCCACCGGCTGACTATAGTTAGGCGCCCCGACTTTTGGCATCCCGGGCGACAATTCTTTCTCACGAGCCTGTACACGACCCTGTTTTTCTCGACCCTTGTTTTCTCGACCCTATCAGGACCGGATCTCACAGACCGGAACCCACAATCTGGAGGACTCCCCATGGCGCGCGAAGCCGTGATCGTCGACAGCGTCCGCACCGGCCTCACCAAGGCCCACCGCGGCTCCTTCAACCTGACCGAGCCGGTGGACTACCTGGCGCACACGATCAAGTCCGTGGTCGAGCGCGCGCCGAACCTGGACCCGACCGAGATCGAGGACGTCATCACGGGCGTCGGCATGCCGGAGGGCTGCCAGGGCATGAACATGTCTCGCATCGCGGCCATGGCCGCGGGGCTGCCCAAGGAGGTCGCCGCCACGTCCGTCAACCGCTTCTGCTCGTCGGGCTCGCAGGCCGTGATGATGGCCGCCCACCAGATCCTGCACGAAGGCGCCGAGGTGGCCATCGGGGCTGGCGTCGAGACCATCACCATGATGCAGGACGGCACCCAGAACACGACCCGGATGGTGAACAACGCCGCCAAGGACCGGTTCCCCGGGCTCTACTTCCCCATGGGCGTGACGGCCGAGGTGGTGGCCGAGCGCTACAAGATCTCGCGCGAGGACCAGGACGCCTACTCGCTGCAGAGCCAGCAGCGCTACGCGGCGGCCGCCGAGAAGGGCTGGGTCTCCGAAGAGATCGCGCCCATGAAGACCACCCGCAAGGTGATGAAGAAGGGCGAGGAGCCCTACGACGAAGAGTGCGTGGTCGATCGCGACGAGTGCAACCGACCGAGCACCACGCTCGACGGCCTGTCGTCGCTGAAGCCGGTCTTCAAGCCGCAGGAGGAAGGCGGCACGGTGACGGCCGGCAACGCCTCCCAGCTCTCCGACGGCGCCTCGGCCACGCTGCTCATGAGTGCGGAGCGCGCCAAGCAACTGGGCGTCGAGCCGCTCGGCATCTATCGGGGCAGCGCCGTCGCCGGCTGCGGACCCGAGGAGATGGGGATCGGCCCCGTCTTCGCCGTGCCGAAGCTCCTGAAGCGCCACGGCCTCACCATGGACGACATCGACATCGTCGAGCTGAACGAGGCCTTCGCCTCCCAGCTGCTGTACTGCCAGCGGCAACTGGAGATCCCGAACGAGAAGCTGAACCCGAGCGGCGGCTCCATCTCGATCGGCCACCCGTTCGGCATGACGGGGTCGCGCATGACGGGCCTGCTGCTGCGCCAGCTGAAGCGGCAGGGCAAGCGCTACGGCATCGTCACCATGTGCGTGGGTGGCGGCCAGGGCTTCGCGAGCCTGTTCGAAGCCGCCTAGGCCTCCAGTCCAGCGAAAGAGGCGGAGCCGCGGCCGACGGACCGCGGCTCCGCCCGGCTGGCTGTGCGAAGTCGCCGGAGAGCCCTTGGCCCCGACCTCCGCCACTCCCGACTGCGATCCGGAAGAGCTCGAGCGCTTCTCGAAGACCTTCCTCTACCGCGAAGCCGGGATCCTGCTCGACACGGTCACGCGCCTGGATCGAGCAGCCAAGGTCATCGAAGGCCGGCTCGACACCAACCGGAACCTGCCCCTTGCCGGGGAGCAGCGCACCAGCGACGTCCACCCCGGACACGTGGCGGGTGCAGAGCTACTGCAGGTGACGGGGATCCTCGGCTGTCTCCACGCCTGGTTCTTCTACGGCTGCCGTTGGGACGAAGGGTGGGCCGGATTCGGCAACCGCATCCACCGGGCGGACTTCAAGACCCTGGCCCACCTGGGGCCACCGCTCTCACTCCGATCGGAAGAGACACGAGCCCGCGTAGGCCCGCGGCGCCTGGTCCTGCGCTTCACGTTCCAGTTCGAGCAGGAAGGCCGCGTCGTCTACACGGGCGACCAAACCGCCATGTTCATGAAGGACCAGCCGCTCGCGCCGTAGCCCGCGAGAGGGCCACCGTGTGGCTCGGGAGCTCCGCCTTCTTGTTCGCCCGCTCGCGCGCCACGCGCTCGCGCTCGACCAGGAACTCCGCCGCCGTCGGTCCACCGCTCGAAACGGGCGGGCCCGGAACGATCACCCGGTCGATGGACAGCTCTTCGGGTCCGAACTGGTTGTACGCAAAGTAGAGGCAACCCGACAGCACCAGACAGCCGAGCAGCCGCAGCTGCCTCGGCGAGTGTCGCCGGCGACGCCTCACCAGATCCCCCCGTCGTCGCTTTGAGTACCGCACGCCTATTCCTCCAACTGACTCCAGTTGACCTCTGTCGATCGGCGGAATCCCTTTCGAGCTGCGTGACCCCGCACACGGCAACGAGGCGGCAAGTGCGACACGGAGGTGCAGGTCGGCCGCAGTCGTCGAGCAGCCCCACGCGCGGGGCAGGAACGCCCGCTGCAAAATGCACCCACGAAGGCACCAAGGCGCTTGTTGCCCCGCCCTCCACACCTCGGTGTAGAATCGATCCAGGGGGGTGAATCAGCGGGGGAACCCATGCGCTGGTTCTATGTTCCCGAGTACGACTACGCCCGGAACCTGCCCGATCGCACGGCGCTCTACGGTTTCCCGCTGGACAAGGCCTCGCGCGTCCTCGGCCTGCTGGTGGAGAGCGGGTGCGTCACGGCCGATCGCTTCGAAGCCCCGACGGCCGTGGCCGAGGACGAGCTCCTCGCCGTCCACACACCGCACGTGGTTCACGACCTCCACGACCCCTATGCCGTGGCGCGCGCGCTCGACTTCGCCCCGTTGGCCCGCGAATCGGCGACCGCCGTCTACGAGGCGGCCGTCGCGCCCCAGCTGCTGGCCTCGGGCGGTACCTGCGAGGCCCTCGAAGAGGCGGCCGCGGGAGGCTGGGCCGTGAACCTCGCCGGTGGCTACCACCACGCGCGGCCGGACCTGGCCCACGGCTTCTGCCTCGTGAACGACGTGGCGCTGGCCGTGGCCCGCTTGCGTAGAGCGGGACGCGCGCCCCGAATCCTGATCGTCGACCTGGACCTCCATCAGGGCGACGGCAACGCCCACTGCTTCGCTGCCGACTCGCGCGTCTTCACGCTCTCGCTCCAGGAGCGTGGGCTCTTCCCGGTCCCGCGTGCGGAGAGCGACCTGGACGTCGAGCTGGAACCGGGATCGGGAGACGCCGAGTACCTGCGCGCCCTCGAGCACGCGCTCGTCCAGGTCGAGGGCTTCGATCCGGAGATCGTGGTCTATGTGGCGGGAACCGACGTCTTCGCAGGCGACCCGCTCGGATCGCTCCGGTTGAGCGCCCGGGCCATGGCCGCTCGAGACGAACGGGTGGCCCGCTTCGCGCGTGCGCACAGCGCCGGGCTCGTCGGTCTTCCGGCCGGGGGCTACACGCAGGAGAGCCCCGAGCTCACGGCCCAGACGTTCCGAATTCTGGCCGAGCACGCGCCGCACGTGTCGGAGGAGGCCCCAGCGACATTGGCTCACCTCGACACTCCCCATCTTCGACGACCGCGAGAAACGCCGCGAGCGTAATGCCGTCGCTGCCGTCGAAGGTGCGTGGGAGGAGCGACACGTTGCGCATCCGATCGGGCCGGAAGCTGCGGTAGTCGCGCCGCAGCTCGCACCACGCCGCCAGCGTCCACTTGCGACCCCAGAAGTACAGGCCCAGCGGCCGCACGTCGCGCTCGCTGGGGGTGCCGTCCTCGCGGGCGTACTCGAAGTGCACCAGGCGCTTGTCGCTGATGCCGCGCCGGAGCGTGGCCATCTCGGCCAGTCCGCGGGAGCGGGCCGCAAAGCCCGGAGCGAAGAGTGCGGTCTCCAGAACGACGCGCCGGAGCGCGTCCGGCAGCACGGCTTCGATCTTCGTCATGGCACTCCCCACGGCGGACGCCAGCTCGGGGTCGCCCCAGGCCGCCACGATCCGCGCCCCCAGCACCAGCCCCTCGAGTTCTTCGCCCGTGAAGATCAGCGGCGGGAGCTCGAAGCCACGGTCGAGCCGGTAGCCGACGCCGGCCTCCCCGCGAATCGGCACTCCTGAGGCCTCCAGATCGCGCATGTCGCGGTAGATGGTTCGCTTCGAGACCCCGAGCTCGCGCGCCAGCTGCTCGCCGGTGGCGAAGCGTCGCGCGCGCAGATGTTGGACGAGTTGAAACAGGCGGTCGGCTCGACGCATGAAGCCTCCTCACCGGGGCCTCGGGGGGCCACGGGGTGTCGATCGGGATGTCAGCATGCTGCCTTTTCGACGAAGATCTTGCCACGCTGAGGGAGGCTCGAAGACCGGCAAATAACGCGTCGCTTCAAGTTAAATTCATTGATTCTAATTGATTTATTTGATCTTCTCCGATCTCGCCGGACGCGAGCAGGGGCCATTGGCATGCTGACAGCGATGTGTCAGTAGCCGGCCTTGGCGGATCGAATTCGCCCCGGTCTTCCGGCGACGGCGGGGCTTCTGCGAGAATGGTCCCAGCGGAATCGGAAACGAGCGGGAGTGACGACGATGCGACGGCGGGATTTTCTGAGATTGGTGGGCGCCCGGGCCGGAAGCGCGCTTGGCGCAGCGTCGCTCTGGACCGATGCCCTGGCGTCCGGCTTCCAACTGCCCATCACCGGCGGGATCGGTCCCTACGGACCGCTTCGCGATCCCGACGAGAACGGCATCATGCTGCCGGAGGGTTTCGCGTCGCGGGTGCTGGCCCGCGCGATGGAACCGGTTCCCGGCACCAACTACGTCTGGAAGCTGTTTCCGGACGGGGGCGACACCTTCTGGGCGAAGGGGGGGCACATCTATGTGTCCAACAGCGAGTTCTTCATCGAAGGGGGAGTCAACGCGCTGCGCTTCGACCGCAGCGGCAACGTGATCGACGCCTACTCGATCTGCGACCAGACGTTCCAGAACTGTGCCGGAGGCCGCACGCCCTGGGGCACCTGGCTCACCTGCGAGGAGTTGGCGAACGGGCGCGTCTTCGAGTGCGACCCCACCGGACGCCTGCCGTCCGTCTACCGGCCGGCGCTGGGCACCTTTCAGCACGAAGCCGTCGCAGTCGACGGCCGCGACCGCCAGCTCTACCTGACCGAGGATCGCTCCGACGGTGCCTTCTACCGCTTCACGCCGTCCACGTGGCCCGACCTCTCGAGCGGGCTCCTCGAGGTGGCCCAGTGGCTGCCCGACGGAACGGTCGTCTGGCACGAGGTTCCGGAGCCCAACCCGGAGTTTCCCGGCGGTGTTCAGACCCGCCACCAGGTCCCCGAAGCCACCGCTTTCCGGGGCGGCGAGGGGATCGTGTATCAGGGCGGCAACGTCTTCTTCACCACCAAGTTGGACAACCGCGTCTGGAACTACCACGTCCGCACGCGCCACCTCTCCGTCCTGTACGACGCCCAGTTCGATCCGGAGCGCCAGCTGACGGGCGTGGACAACATCAACGTCACGGTCGACGGAGACCTGCTGGTGGCGGAGGACGGAGGAAACATGGAGCTGGTGCTGCTGGGCCGAGACGGAGTGGCGTCGCCGGTGTGCCGGGTGGTCGGCCAGGACCAGTCCGAGATCACCGGCCCGGCCCTCGATCCGCGGGGACAACGCCTGTACTTCAGCTCGCAGCGCGGAGACCGCTTCGGCATCACCTACGAGATCACGGGGCCCTTCGGCCTGGGGCCGGTCAAGAGCTGAGCCTAGAGGCCATCTCAGTACCTCTCGGTCGCCAGAATCGCGTCTTCGAGCCGATCTCTACGTTGCGAAATCTCGACGTAGCGACCGCTATGCCTGCGATTTCGCGCCTTGATCTCGACCCGAATCCACGCCTCTGGCTCGGTCGAGGTACTGAGATGGCCTCTAGTCGGCCTCTTTCGCCTCGATCAGCCGAAGCGCGGCGTCCTGCGTCTTGTGGACGTTCAGCGGCAGCGCGATGTCCGCCGCGATGCGCACACCCAGCGCCATCACCATCAAGAGCGCCGCCAGGGCGTCCGGCGGCAGGTCCGCTCGGGCGTGTCCCGCTTGCTGGGCCGCGGACACCGTGTCCGAGAGCCGTTGCGTGGCTTCCCTGAGAATGCTCACGAACTTCTCGCGGATCGCCTCCGAACGCGCGCAGGCCGCCAGCAGCTGGTGGAACTCGACCACTCCCGGAGTGCGGCGCGCCTGGGTGCGTCCGTGTTCGTCGAGGTCTCCCGCCGCGAGCTTCACGTAGCGCGTGATGGTCGTGACGAGATCGCTCTCCGGAGCCCCCGACGCGATCACGGCGTCCATCAGCAGGCCCAGGGTGTCGGCGATGACTGCCACGACCAGGTCTTCCCGGTCGCGGAAGTGGACGTAGAAGGCGCCGCGCGTCTTGCCCGCGCGAGCGCAGATCGCGTCCAGGCTGGGCACGTCGAAGCCCTTGTCCACGAACTCGTAGCGAGCCGCATCGATGAGGGCCTGGCGCGTCCTGTTCTTGGCGGTCTCGCGCACCCTTGCGGGTGCGCGCCTGGGGCGTCCCATCCCCTTGACGTACCACTGGGTATGTGGAGAATCAAGTGACATACGAAGACGTATGTCACTTTGCGCCTGGGACGTATCCGTTGCGCCTAGAGATCCGTGCGAGAAGTCTGCGCCCGCCCCGGAGACCCCGATGACAGCCACCGCCCCCTCCCCCGCCGCCGACACCACGACGTTGTCGAACTGGCGCGTCGCGTCCATCTGGTCGCGCCACCTGCTGTCCCTGTGGTTCCCGCTGAACGCCCTCGCCTTCGTCGCGACGGGGCCGCACAGCTGGGCCACCGCCCCGCTCTTCCTGGTGCCGATCTTGGCCGCCCACTGGCTGGACTCGCGTGAGCGGGTGGAAAAGCGGCAGCCCGACCCCGAACTCCCCGCCTGGCCGTTCGATCTGCTCGTGTACGTGCTGGCGGCGCTGCAGTTGATCAACGTGGTGCTGCTGGTCCGGCTGTTGTCGGGACAGCCCATCTGGGCCGCGGATTTCACATTGGGAGTGATCGTGGTGGGCGCCAGTTCGGGCTTCTCCATCATCACCGCCCACGAGCTGATCCACCGCAGGCCCGCGGCGGAACAGTGGCTGGGGCGTGCCCTCTTGTGCACCGTCCTGTACGAGCACTTCTACACCGAGCACCTCCGCGGCCACCACGTCCGCATCGGAACCGAGTCGGATCCGGCCACGGCGCGGTTCGGCGAAACGTTCCACCAGTTCTACCGGCGCACCGTGCCGGCCCAGTTCCGCAGCGCGTGGCGGCTCGAATGCAAGCGACTGGGCGACGAGGAGATGCCGTTGCTCGACCGGCGGCAGTGGCGCAATCGGGTCCTCCACGGCTTGGTGGTGGGCTGGGGTGGAGCCCTGTGCGTCGCCCTCACCTGCGGTGTCGTGGCGCTCGCGGTCTTCGTGCTGCAGGCCCTGCTGGCCAGCCGCCTGCTGGAGATCGTGAACTACTTCGAGCACTGGGGTCTCAGCCGCCAGTCGCAGCGGGTCCGCCCCACTGACTCGTGGGACACGCACTCCTGGTTCACCTACTACGCCCTGGTCGGCCTCTCGCGCCACGCCGACCACCACGCCTACGCGGCGCGTCCGTATCAACAGCTCCGCGTCTTTGAAGAGCCGCCCGTCCTGCCGCGCGGCTACATCGGCATGATTCCCCTGGTGGTCATTCACAACTCCGAGTTCCGCGCACTGGCTGCGGAGGAACTGGAGCGCAGGCGTCTGGGGCCCTTCGCGACGGCGCAGCCCTCCGGCTAGGCCCGGCGGCGGGCCGCCTCGGGCGAGACCGCCTGAGAAGCCGGGCTAGACTGCCGCTCCGTGAGCGACGAGCCGAGCCCACAGCCTCCCGAGAGCGCGCACCCGACTCGGGTGGTCCTGCGCAACCGCAACCTGCGGCGCTTCGTGGCAAGCCGCTTCTGCTCGGCCACCGCCAGCCGCCTCCTGGCCGCCACGGTCGCGTGGCACGTCTACGACCTGACCGATTCGGCCTTTCACCTGGGCCTGGTCGGCTTGGTGCAGTTCGTCCCCGCGCTGCCGTTCATGCTGGTCGGCGGCGCCGTCGCCGACGCCCTCGACCGGCGCCGCATCGTCCTGGTCTCGCAGGCCGTGGCGGGAGCGTGCGGCCTGGGGCTCGCCCTGGTGGCGGGCAGCGATCAGGTGCTGGCCCTCGTCTACGCCGCGGTCTTCGTCTACGCCGTGGCGGGGGGCTTCGAGCACCCCGCTCGCACGTCGATGCTGCCGGGCCTGGTTCCGGCCAGTCAGTTCCCCACGGCGGTCACGGTGCACTCGACCTTCAACAACCTGGCCTGGGTGACCGGGCCGGTCGTCGCCGGTTTCGCCATCGACGCCGGAGGCGTCGCGCTGGCGTACTCGACGTCGGCCGCCCTGGTGTGTGGATCGCTGGGGGCCCTGGCCCTGGTCCGCGCCCGACCTTCAGCCGAGAGACGGGTCGTCGACCTCGAGTCGATCCGCGAGGGTCTGGCCTTCGTGTGGAAGCGGCAGGCCATCCTCGGCTGCATGGCCCTGGACATGTTCGCGGTGATCTTCGCCAGCGTGGCCGCCCTCCTGCCCATCTTCGCCGAGGACGTGCTGCAGGTGGGCGCGCGGGGCTACGGGCTCTTGTCGGCCGGGCTCGAGTTGGGCACGGTGCTGATGGCGGTCGTGCTGTTGGCGCTTCCACCGATCCAGCGGCCCGGACGCGCACTGCTCTTGGCGGTCGGCGTGTACGGCGCCGCCACCATCCTCTTCAGTCTCTCCACCTGGTTTCCGCTGTCGCTGCTCGCACTGGTGCTCGCCGGGATGGCCGATCAGATCAGCATGGTCACGCGTTCGACGATCGTCCAGCTCTCTACCCCCGATGCGCTCCGAGGTCGTGTGAGTTCGGTCAACGCCGTTTTCATCAGCGCCTCGAATCACGTGGGGACGGTGGAGTCCGGGTTCCTGGCCGCGCTGACGGGTGCCCCGTTGGCGGCCCTTCTGGGCGGCGTGGGGTGCCTCGGCGTTCTCGGGTGGGTCGCGTGGCGCATGCCCGGGCTGCGCAACTACCGTCCGCCGACGGCGTCGGAGCCGCGTCGCGGCGCGTGAGCGGCCTCGGTCGGAGCCGACGCTACCCGGAACTCGTGGGACGCCGCACGACCAGCTGGTTTCGGCCCTGGCGCTTCGCCAGGTACAGGGCCTCGTCGGCCGCCTTGATCAGGTCCGCCGGCTCGATCCAGTCGGCCAGATCGGACGTCGAGACGAGTCCGGCGCTCCCCGATGCCGTGATGGTGCGCCCGCCGGCCTCGATCGTGACATGACGCAGCGAGACGAGGAGCCGCTCGGCAACCTTCACGGCGTGGCCACCCTCGGTCTGGCCCAGGACGATCGCGAACTCGTCGCCGCCGTAGCGGCACGCCACGTCGTAGGGACGACAACCGGCCCGAATCGCCGCGCCGACGCGACGCAGAAGTTCGTCCCCGACGCCGTGGCCGTGGGCGTCGTTCACTTCCTTGAAGTGGTCGAGATCCAGCATCAGGAGCGCCATGGGCTGCCCGGTCCGTTCGTGAGCCGACACGGCCCCGCGAACCGCGTCGTCCAGCGAAGTTCGATTCTGCAGTCCGGTGAGCGGGTCGATCCGAGCCTGCTCCCGCAGGAGGTCGACCATCTGCTTGGTTCGCAGCGCAGCTCGCACCCGCGCGCTCAGCTCGATGGCGTTGACGGGCTTCACCAAGTAGTCGACACCGCCGCATTCGAGCGCCTTGGCCAGGTGCTGGACGTTCCGATCAATGGTGACGAAGAGGACGGGGATGTCCCGCGTCGCATCCGCCTCCTTCAGATGCCGGCACAGCTTGAGTCCGTCCATGCGCGGCATGTTGATGTCGAGCAGGATCAGGTCGGGGCGCGCCGACATGGCGAGGCGCAGGCCGTCTTCGGGTTCGTAGGCGTGCAGCACGTAGTTGGCGAGTCCCCGGAGATGGGACTCCACGTCCTCGTGCACGGCGCGATCGTCGTCGATGATCAGGACACAGGGCCGATCCACGCAGCCTCCACAACCCTGGGGGCGAGTGAGGGTAAAGCTGTCGCTCGCATGAGGCCCTTCCAGAGGGGGCCCCACTCAGAGAGGCGTTTCGGGCAGTCGGGCGGTCGACTTGATGCCCCAGAGGGTGGAATCAGGCAGGGGGCTCGCTGAACGCCGGAATCTTGAGCGGCCAGTTGGAGGCCACGGTGCCGCCGTCCACCTCGAAGATCTTGCCGGTCACCCAGCTGGCCGCGGGGGCGGCCAGGTAGAGCGCGCAGGCCGAGATGTCCTCCACCTCCCCCAGGCGGCCGAGGGGCGTCAGCTCCTCCATCTGCTCCCGCAAATCGCCCTTCACGAAGGGCGAGAGCGCGTCCGTCAGCGTCGCGCCCACGGCGATGGCGTTGACGCGCACGTGGGGCGCAAACTCGCAAGCCATCAAGCGAGTGAGGTGTGAGAGCGCGGCCTTGGCGGTGCCGTAGGCCGCAAAGCCGGGCTCCACCAGGTGTGAGAGCCCCGACGAGATGTTGATGATCGACCCCACGCCGCTCTTCACCATGTGGGGAATCAAATGGCGAGACAGGCTCATGGCCGACGTCACGTTGAAGTGGAACGCCTCCTCGAAGGCCTCGTCCGTGAGCTGCAGCATGGGCGTCGGAGGCGAACCTCCGGCGTTGTTCAACAGGACGTCCACACGCCCGAATTCCTTCAGCGTCTGGGACGCCAGGTTGTCGAGCTGGCTGGGCTGCGTCACGTCGCAGGGGACGGTGAGGGCGCGGCGTCCGAGCCCGCGAATGGCTTCGGCCAACTCGTCCAGGTGGGCCTGGGTGCGCGCCGCGACGACCACGTCGGCGCCGGCCTCGGCAAACGCGAGAGCACAACCGCGGCCGATGCCGCGGCCGGCGCCCGTCACCACGGCCACCTTTCCGTCGAGCCGAAATCGATCCAGGATCATTGGGGGGTCTCCTCTCGAGTGGTGGCGAGCATAACTCCCCACCGCCGCGGCCAACAGACGCCCGTCGCTCCGGGCCGACATCGTCAGAAACCGAGTCTTGGAGTTCGGACCGTTCGGACGAGCAATGCGACCGATGGGTCAGAAGTCGCCAGCGGCCAGCAGCGGCTCGAGCTTCGCCGCGGCATTGCCCCGAACGCGCCGGCCGTCGCGGTAGAACGTCACGATGCGAAGTGGCCCCCCCGGCCGCGCCAGCGTCGCCACGTTGTCGGGGCTGATGGTGGCCCTCGACAGCACGGCATCCGTCGGCCACTCGACGTGGGTGAAAGTGAGGTACGCCAGCTCCGAACAGACGATGCGATCCGTCGTCTGCACGTCGAAGTTGAAGTCGTAGTCCTTGCCCTTCTGACGCAGCGCGCGCACGACGGCCGCGCGGCGCTCGTCCTCGTCGAGGCCCTCGAAGCGCAGCACGATCAAGTCGTCCACGTCCAAGAATTTCTCGAGCGTATTCAGCTGCACCCCGTCGCGCAGCGCTTCCAGCACGCGCGCGCCCTGCCGCAGCTCCATCCAGCTCTCGCGCACGACGGGGTCGCTCCAGACGCCGAGCTCGTGCAGCTCTTCGGGCTTGCCGAGCCACACGGCCACGTGGCCGAAGTGGCCGGGGATCAGCTTGTCCGTCAGCCGGAACGGCGTCTTCTCCAGCAGGATGTCGAGGGGCTCGAGCTGCGCCTCGATGCGCGCCCGCTCCCGCGGCTTGGCGTAGAGCCTGCCGCGCCGCGTCTTCACGAGGCCGACGGTGTTGCCGAAGAGACGGCTCACCAGCCCCATCCCCGCGCGGCTCGTCGAATCGACGCGGTCGCGACCGCGCGTGGAGAACAGGCCGAGGGTGCGGGCGTACGGCTTCCAGGCCGAATCTTCCGCGATGTCCTGGGCGGAGGGGCTCTGGGAGATGAGGGCGTCCAGGTAGGCCAGGTCCGGGTCGCCTCGGCTCTCGCGGCGGACCAATCGACGTTTGGAACGCACGAACTCCAAGGCGCTCCGCACCCGCCGCCGATTGCTGGGCGAGTGATACTCCTCGAGAACCCGAAGGAGCTCCCCCTCGCGCAGATTGAAGCCGCTGTCCGGCCGATTCACGAGCCGACGGAGGTCCTCGTCCTGCTGCACGTGCAGCATGGAGAGTGCGAAGTTGTCGTAGAGGAGCAGTGCCCCCGCGACGCCGAGCATGATGCCCTTCAGCCGCACCTCCTCCGCCAGAAACGGATCAGGCCCGCGCTCGAACCAGGGCTCGTACTGCGCCACCAGCTGGCGAACCTCGTCTCGCAGAGCCAGGTGTTGGTTCATGCCGACGCGAAGGAGATCCAGCTGGTCCCCACGCAGGGGCTCGCCCGCTTGCTGCCGCGTGCGCGCCTCGCGGGAGAACCGCAGCGTCTGGGCCCGGAGCGTCAGCGCCCACTCCGTCAGCTCCTGGAAGTAGGCGACGGTGATGTCGAGTTCTTCGGCCCGATGTCGGGACAGGGACTCCCGGAAGGCCTGCGCATGGGGAGTCACCACCTCGGGCATGCCCTCGACCGGCCAACCGGGCCAGTCGGCCCGACCCTCGGCCGCGATCAGAAACAGCGCGGAGACAACCAGACCCGCCCGCATGGATCACCTCCGTGGGTGTCCATCGGTCGCCGGGACACGGCCATTGAATCGATCGGCCGACCGCTAGCGCTGGTGCTTCAGGCTCTCGACCAGGAGCTCGTAGGCCAACGTTCCCAACGGGATGCGGCGGCGCCGAGCCAGGCTCCGGAGGCGGGCCAGCTCGGCGTCGTTGACCATGACCGAGATGCGGTTGTAGCGAGCGGTCTTCGAGCGGCCGGTCCCGGATCCCTTCGGTCGACCGGCTCCCGGCCGGGCTCCGCCCCAGCCGGATTTTCCGGTCGCCCGCGTCGCAGTGCCCTGCTTCCTGGTCTTGGCCGCCATGCCGGCCCTCCCTCTCGGCGGCCCGGTTCACTGGACAGTGACACCGCCCGCGATGGTCCGCCACTCTCGCGTGTACAGCTCCTCGGGCGAACGCGAGCCGAAATGAATCGGGACTTCCCAAGTGAGGGGTTCCGAACCCGCCGAAGGCCGGTCCGAGGGCTCGCCTGCTAGCCTGCTTGCATGCAAGTCCGCCGCCGTCAGGGGCTCTCGGCGCGCGTGGCGTGTGCGCTCGTCCTGGGGGCGGCGATCGCCGCCGCAACCCCGGCCCGGGCGGAACCTCCGCCGCGCCTGATCGTGCTCTTGGTCGTGGACCAGCTGCGACCCGACCGGGTCGGGCCGCAGCTCGAAGGGGGGCTCGGTCGACTGTGGCGAGAGGGGCGGGTCTACACGCGGGCGCACCACGACCACGCGCTGACCGAAACCTGTCCGGGCCACGCGGCACTCGCCACCGGTCGACACCCGGCGGCCACCGGCATCCCGGCCAACCACGCGATCGAGAACGACGAGCGCGTCTACTGTGTGGCCGACCCCGATCCGGCGACCCGCGTTCTCGGCGGCGGCCCGGGCCGCTCGCCCAGGCAGCTGCGCGTCGCTGGCCTGGCCGACTGGCTGGCCGACCAGCGGCCGGGAAGCCGCCGCTTCTCGGTCTCGGCGAAGGACCGCGCCGCCATCGTGATGGGGGGACACAGCCCGAACGGGGCCTACTGGCTGTCCCGGGAAACGAGCGTGGGCTTTACGACCAGCGGCTACTACCGCGACGAGCTACCGGACTGGTTGCTCGCGTTCAACGGTCGCGATCCCGGTCGGGACGGATTCTGGTCGCGGCTGCCGGAGCGGTGGGAGCACGCAGCCGTCTACCCCGGTGTTCGCGAGGACGATTTCAGCGGCGAGAGCCGCGAGTTCTCCCGCACCAGCGGGCATCCGCTGCGAAACGGGGATCGCGACGAGGCGGCGGAGCGGCTGTACCGCTCGCCCTTCGTCGACGAGCTGGTTCTCGAGCTGGCCTCCGAGCTGGTCGAGCGCGAGGCTCTCGGCCGCGATGAGGTGACGGACCTGCTGGCGGTGTCGCTCTCGGCGACGGACACGGTGGGCCACCTCTACGGGCCGTACAGCCAGGAGTCGGCCGACACGCTGGCGCGTCTCGACGCTTCGCTGGCGAAGTTTCTCCGCCACCTCGAAGAACGGGTCGGGCGCGAAAGGCTGCTGGTCGCGTTGTCGTCGGACCACGGCGTCCTTCCTTTACCGGAGTACACCCGGGCCCGAGGTGCCAGCGCCGACGTGCCCATCTGCTCCCATGGCGAAGGCCGCGTGGGACTCCGGCGGCTGGTCTTCGGCCTGCTCTGGGGGCTCCACCGCACCCATTCGCCCTTCTTCTCGTGGCCCCGAGGCTGGCTCGTCGTGGGCGGCAGCCATGTCGCCGTTCGCCGTGACCTGGCGGCCCGCTACGGCGTGGACCGCGCCGACGTGGTGGCCAGCGCGGTCGTACGGTTGGAGTCTCACCCGGCCATCGAGCGCGTCTGGACCGCGGAAGCAATCGCCACGGAGAAGACTCCCATGGCGCGTCTCTACCGCAACAGCTTCGTTCCGGGCCGGACCGGCGACTTCGTCGTGCAGGCGGTCCCCGGTTGCCTGCTGTCGACCTTTTCCACGGGTACGGGGCACGGCTCGCCGTACGCCTACGATCGGCGCATCCCGCTGGCGTTCTGGGGCGGACGCGTCGAGAGCGGTCAGGACGCCGAGGCGAGAAGCGTCGACGTGGCGCCCACGCTGGCCGAACTCATCGGCCTGTCGCCGCCGGAAGGACTGGACGGTGCCCCCCTGTTCGCGGCGGAGCCCCGTTAGGCCTCAGTGCAGGGCGTGAGGTCGCGACAGCTCGAAGGCGGCCACATCGGCCAGGAACCGCGAGCCGTTCGGAGTGGTCATCTCGTACTCGCCGCGCATGGATCCCGTGGGCGTCTCGAGGGGGCAACCCGAGGTGTACTCGAACGCCTGACCGGGCTCGAGAACCGGCTGTTCCCCCACCACGCCCGGCCCGCGCACTTCCTTCACCTGCCCCGCTCCGTCCGTGATCACCCAGTGCCGGTTGAGCAGCTGGACGGTCTCTTCCCCGCGATTGCTGATGGTGATGGTGTAGAGAAAGAAGAAGAAGCCCCGCAGCGGATCGGAGTGTTCCTCCGAGTAGACCGCCTCCACCTCCACTCTCACTCCGCGCGTATCCGCCCTCGATTTCGACACGAGCCCGCTCCCTCGCCACAAGGCTAGCAGGGCGTTCCGGACCGAACTCCCTCGACGCGACGCGGCTCCAAATGGGTCCGAGCGGTCGCCTGGCCTATGCTTCGAGTCGCTCTCGGAGGACTCCCTGTGACCCAAAGCCCGCCGCCGCCGAAACTCGGGCCTCGGCCGCCCGCGACCCGGACGTCGGACGATCTGCCCTCGCGACGAACGGCGGACCTCGGCGAGGTCGCGTCCGAGGATGCGGAGGCAACGGTGTTCTCCATCATGGGCGGCGCAACGCGTCGGGGGGCCTGGGAACCGCCGGCCCGTCTCCGGGCCTTCACGTTCATGGGTGGCGTCGATCTGGATTTCCGGGAGGCCGACCTCTTGGAAGGCGAGTCGGTCGTGGAGTGCCTGGCCATCATGGGCGGGATTCAGATCCGCGTCCCGCCGGACGTCAATCTGCGGGTCTCCGGGCTGGGGATTCTCGGGGGCTTCGATCAGACGGCCCATCGGGCGAACGACGACCCCGGCACGCCGACGCTGCACGTGCGGGGCCTGGCTCTTTTCGGCGGCGTGAGCGTGCGGGTCGTGGAGCGGGGCGAAGAGCCGGACAGAAAGCGCGTGCAGAAGTGAGCCCGGGCGCGCGTCCCATTCGGGCCGTTGTCTTCGACCTCTTCGACACCCTCGTCGACCTCGAACTCGAGCGCCTGCCCCGGGTCGAGCACCAGGGCCAGCCGGTTTCGGGCAGCGCGGTGGACCTGCATGCGGCGGTGTGCAAACGCGCGTCGATCGAGTTCGAGGATTTTCTGCGCACCCTGGCCGACGTGGATGCGGAGTTCCGCGAGAGCCGCTACGCCCGCCACCGCGAGCTACCGACCCTGGAGCGCTTCACGACCCTGGCCGCGCGGCTCGGCGTCGACGACCCGGAGCTGCCCGAGGAACTCACCCGGGTTCACATGGGCGTCCTGAGAGGCCACGTCATCACGCCGCACCACCACGCCGACGTGCTGTCTCGGCTGGCGTCCTCGCACCGTCTCGCAGTCTGCTCCAACTTCAGCCACTCGCAGACGGCTCTGGCGGTGCTCGACGAGGCCCGAATCCGCGAGCGGTTCGACGCCATCGTCGTCTCCGACATGGTCGGCTGGCGAAAACCCCGGCCGGAGATCTTCCGAGCCACGCTGGCTGCGCTGGACGTCGCTCCCGAGGAGACCCTGCACGTGGGGGACAACCTGAGGGCCGACGTGGCCGGCGCGGCCGCCGTGGGGATGCAGACGGCTTGGGTCACCCGACGGGTGTCGGACACCTCGGCGCGGCTTCGAACTCACGACGGACCCCGACCCGATCACCAGGTCGCGGATCTGGCCGAGCTGGTCGACCTGGTCGGCGGCGGCGCGCGCCCTTCGCCCTAGTAGAGGTGATCCCGGTAGGATCGCTCGAGCGATGCTTCCACGGCTTCGGCGGCGGCATCGTCCGCATTGGACTTGCGCGCCAGCTGCTTGCCGATGTTGGCGCGAAACCCCGTGGGCCAGCTCTCCGGCTTCCACAGCGCCGACCGCACGAAGGCCTTGCCGCAGTGGAAGAAGCACTCTTCCACCGTTACGCGGGTCACGAGCAGGGCGGGCTTGTTCCGCGCGGAGAGCCGCTCGAGCAGCTCCGGGTCTCGCGTGAGCTCCGCGCTGCCGTTCACGCGCAGCGTTTCCTTCACCCCGGGCACCACGAAGATCAGGCCGACGCGCGGCTGCTCGAGCATGTTGCGAAAGCCGTACGCGAGCTTGTTTCCCGGCCGGTCGGGGACCAACAGCGTGCGCTCGTCCTCCACCACGGCGAAACCCGGCGCGTCGCCCTTGGGCGACACGTCCAGGCGGCCCTCGCGGTCCGTCGTGGCCATCAGCAGGAGCGGGGCGCGCTCGATGAAGGCGCGCGCGTAGTCGTCGACGAAGTCGAAGATCTTCTCTTGGACCAGCGGACTCGGGTCCGAGAGGACCTCGCGCAGCTGCGCTTCCGTCTCGATGCGATGCGGGTCGGGCGTGCGGGTGGACTCAGACGTTCGGGTGGAGTAGGACATGGGCCCTCGAGGCGTGCTGGGGCGCGACCCGGAGGAGAATAGCTTAGGCGGAACGGGGGGCTTGGCCCCGACTGGGGCTGCTGCCACGCTGCTGCCCTGGGACGCGGGCTACCAGCAGCCTTCCGTGCAGTCCAGCCAACCCTCGCTGTCGGCCAACTCGTCGCTCGAAGCCGGGCGTGCGGGATCGGGGAGCAGCTCGTCCTCGGCGAGCGGCGACAGCAGGGGCAGCGAGGCTCCAGGCGGAGCAACCGTATCGGCGACGTAGGACGGCAGGGGAATGCGGTCTTCGGGCCGGACGGGCCTGCGCGTCTCCAGCAGGTTGGTGATGCCCAAGGCCACGAGCAGGAGGGCCGAGAGAGCCGAGACGAACCCCACCACCGATCCCAAGCGCCGCAGGCGGCGCTTTCGGCGACGGCGGCGGCGTTCTTCCAGATCCTTGCTGGGCAGCATCTCCACCCTTCCCGACGGCGCTGTCGAGGCGCCTCCAGGAAAGTATCGGGTGATCTCGGCTACACCTTTAGTGGAACTGTCTAGGTGATCTACGACCCGGCTTTGCCGCTGCGACGCCGACTAGCCGGTCGCGAAGGCCACCAGGTTGACGAGCGTCCGCCACGCCCCGATACAGAAAACGGCGAAGAGAATCACGGGAGCGATGAAGCGCAGGACGAAATACCAACCGGCGTAGCCCCGCCAGCCTCCGGCTCCGGCGTGAAATTCGCGGCTCGGGTCCTGGACGACCCAGCCCGTGAAGATCGCCAGGGCCAAGCCGCCTCCCAGCAGCAGGACGTTGTTGGCCACCTGGTCCATGAGATCGAGCACGCCCAAGTTCCAGGCCGCCGGTGTTCCCACGAGGGCGATCGCGCCACCCAGCACGAGCGCCGCCCGGCGGCGTGTCCAGCCGAGCGTGTCGATGGCGGAGGAGACGACGACCTCCAGTAGAGACATGGCCGAAGTCAACGCTCCCACCACCAGCGCCATGAAGAAAGCGACGCCCACGATGCGCCCGGCCTCGCCCATGCTGGCAAATGCCTTCGGCAGGGTGACGAAGAGCGCGCCCAGCGTGCTCCCGCCCACGTCCTCCGAGAGCCCCAGCGCGAAGATCAGGGGGAAGACCATCAGGCCGGCGACGAAGGCGACGCCCATGTCGGCGCCGGCGATCATGCCCGCTTCCTTCGGCAGGTCGTGGTCCCGCGGCAGATAGCTGGCGAAGGTGAGCATGGCGCCCATGCCGAGGCTCAGGCTGAAGAAAGCCTGGCTCGCGGCGTCCACCAGCACGTCCAGGTCGAGCACGTTGGCCACGTCGAGGTTCAGGTAGTAGCGATAGCCGTCGCCCGCTCCGGAGAGGGTGGAGGCGTACACGGCGATCCCCACGACCAGAACGAACAGCAGCGGCATCATCACCAGGGACACGCGCTCGATGCCGCGCTTGACGCCGCCGGCGACGACGCCGACCGTGAGGGCCATGAAGGCGAGGTGGAACCCGAACGCGTCCCACCCCGACGAGACCTCGCCGAAGTAGTCGCCCGGGTTCTCCGGATACCCCGTGGCCACGGCGGAGAGCGCATAGCGCACGGTCCAGCCGGCGATCACGCTGTAGTACGCCAGAATGGTGAAGCCGGCGACCACGAAGACACCGCCGAGTGCGCGCCAGCGCTGGCCGCCGTAGTGGGCCAGCGCCAGAATCGGGCTGCGACCCGAGCCGCGGCCCACGATGAGCTCGGCCACCAGCACGGGCAGTCCTACCATCAGCGTGAGCAGCAGATAGAGCGCCACGAACGCGGCGCCCCCCTTCTCGGCCGTCATGTACGAGAAGCGCCACATGTTGCCCAGACCGACCGCCGATCCGACCGCGGCCAGCACGAACCCCGTGCGGCTGGACCACTGTTCACGCGCCGCCGATGCCATGTGAATCCCCCACTCCGCGGCACAGCATATGCGCGCGAACCGCTGGGATCAATCGCGGCGGACCGCATCGCGAAATGGGAGAGGCCGGGGTCGACCTCTCGACCCCGGCCTCTCTGCGTGACCCGTGACGACTAGAGGCCCGCGTTCTTCAGACGATTCGCATGGGCGCGGAACAGCGACTTCGGATTCGTCTCGAAGATCGAGACGAGGCCGAGGATCTGGTTGACCTCGTCGATGTGGTTCATGAAGTAGTTGTCCCGGATCACGTCCCCCAGATGAGAACTGCAGCGTCCCACCAGCCCGTCGTTCGCCTCTCCATAGAAGAGCGAGGTCAGAGCCAGCACGGGATCCCCCAGATCGAGAGCGTTGGTCAAGATGCCCGTCCCCGACCACGAGTAGTACCGAATGCCCCCCACCGAGGAGGCCCCTTCGCCGCATACCGACGTGGGCACGCCCGCCGGGTGCAGAGCGTTGAAGGCGTCGAGCCCGTCGCTGGTGAGCGAGTCCAGCGACGCGATCGCGTCCTGGGGGTTCTCACTGCCGGTCAGGAGACCGAGCACCGTCCCCAGAAAGCCGCCCAGCGCCGCCAGCACGTCCTCTCCGAACGATCCCCCCTCGACGTTGTCGCGCAAAAAATCGGCGAGATCGGCGCCCTTGTGCGGACTCCCCACACTGGTCACCGACGCGACCAAGTCGGGCCGCACCGAAGCCACGTAGCGAACGTCCAGCCCTCCGTGGCTGTGGCCGATCAGGTTGAAGCGCATGGAGGCGTCGCCCTCGATGGCGCGGATCTCGTCCAATTGCTCGATGAGCTGCTCGCCCCGCACCTCGGTGCTGTTGAACTGGCTGACGCTCGTCACGTAGACGGTCGCGCCGTCGTCCTCGAGCTCGTCGACGATGCCGAAGAAGTAGTCGAGCACGCCGAACAGGGAATCGAAACCCGCGGCCCCGTGGGCCAGCACGATCGGGTTCTCGGTCTTCGTGTAGTCCGACGGGCACCACCAACACCACCACGGTGCCGCGGCCGCCACCGAGGGCGTCAGCAAGAACGCCGCCAGGACCAGCCCCGGCAGCCAGCGCCTGCTGCGGTCGATCCGACGCCGGTCTGTGTTTCTCGAATCCATGCGCTCCCCCCTTGCACTCGCAAAAGACCCGTCGCGCCCCCGACGGATCCGTGAACCGCGGTGGCGGGCCGATGGTTGGCGAACGCAGAACACCCCGCCCCGCGCTCGTGACGACGACCGCGGGCCGACGCCTGTGCCGGCGAGTGACACCCTGGCCCTGCACGCGCATCGAGAGCCAGTGCCACACGCCTGCGTCGACACGCAGTGCTGTCGACGCATTACAACATGTACGCGTGTGGCGAGAGAAGCCAAGAGTGCGCCCGTGCGGCGTGGCGCGGCAAAGCGGCTAAGGGTGCGGGCGAGTCGCCTCGTCCAGCGCCTGGACGCGCCGCCGCTCGGCGCCCTCGAAACGCTCGCGCCGAAGCGCGTCGACGGCCGCCTCCCGCTCCTGCGGATCGAGTTCTGGGTTCAGTAAAACGGCGTCTCGAAGCTTGCGGTAGTCGGCCAACCGCTCGCGCCAGAGGGCGCGTTCGGCGTCGAGGGCCGCGAGGCGTTCCGCGGCCGCAGTGCCGAAGCGCCGCTCGCGCAGGGCAAACACCTCGGCTTCCGACCCTCCCGCCTCGCGCAGGGCCGACACCTCCCGATGCGACCGGCTCGGGGCGGCGGCGCGTTCCCGGGCACGGCGCACCGGCTCGGGCAGCCGCGCCTCCAGCGCGGCGAGGGCCGCCCGCCGTTCGTCGTCGGAGAGCGAGTCGTCGAGTGCGACCCGGCGCCGCTCCAGATCCACCAGCTGCGTCTGCTCCTCCTGGCCGAAGAGCGCCGCCGCCACTTCCGCCCCGAAGTGCTCGCGGCGAAGCTCGCGGACCCACTGCAGCCGGCGCCCGAGATCGGCGGGCACCCGGCCCTCGCTGGCCAGGCGCCGCAGCGCTTCGCGGAACTCCAAGTAGTCGTCGAGCAGAGCCAACGCCTCCAGCGCGGCGAGAGGAGGCAACGCCCGGTGCAAGTGGTCCGCGATGCGCTGGCGCAGGACCGCGGTGGGTTCCTCTCCGGAAGCCGACAGGAAGTAGTCGAACAAGCGCACGGCACCTCGGGTCGGGAGGAAGTGGCCGTCTGCCGACAGGGCCAGCGACCCGTCCGGCTGCGTCCCGCGGAGCGACGCCGGAAGCTCGCCCGGCCCGTCTACGCCGGCGGCCAGATCGGGGCCGTCGAGGGCTCGGGGGGGACCGGCCGCCACGTCGGTCGCAGCGCGCGGGGCGTCGGTCCCGACCGGATCCGCGAGCCACCGGGCCACGCCGAGAATCGCCGCGGCCAGGGCGCCCAGGGCCAGACTCGCGGCGGCGGTCCGACGCCCCCGCGTCGAGCGCCGCCGGTTCCGCCCGATTCTCGAGGTCCGACGATCGTCGCGCATGCGAGGGCTTCCTCCGAGCGTCATTCTACGAGCCGAGGCCGGCCGAGGGGAAGTCTGCGGCGACGCCCGTGGCAGCCGCGGGCCGGAGGCAGTACAACGCGTCAGGGCGCGGCCTCAACGCGCCGTCGGAGGACGAAGTGGCTCGCGACACCCGACATTCACGCACCTCGTACCGGCTGGACCCGAACGTGCGGCCGCTCCGGGTGGCCGTCCACGTGGAGCTCGATCCGGAACGCGGCGACCGTTTTCGCGGCCACGTGCGCATGGACGTGGCACTGGACGCTCCCGCAAACCGCATCGCCCTGCACGCCGCCGATCTGCGCGTGACGCGACCGCGCGTCGAAGTGGGAGGTCGCCGCCAGCGTCTGCGGATGCGCCTCGAGCCGGATCGGGAGCGCGTGGTGCTCGAGTTCGAGTCGCCGTTGCCGGCAGGCCGCGCCGTGCTGGAGCTCGCCTACGCGGGTCGCCTTCGCCGCGACCTCTGCGGACTCTACGCCGCTCGGTCCGGCGACGACCGCTACGCCTTCACGCAGCTGGAGCCCGCCGACGCCCGCAAGTTCTTTCCCTGCTTCGACGAGCCGGACAAGAAGGCGCCCTTCACACTCTCCGTGACGACGGCCGCCCACCACGCCGTGGTCTCGAACGCGCCGGTGGCGCGGAAGGAGATCCTCGCCGACGGGCGCCAGCACGTGACCTTCGCTCCCACACCCCCGCTCTCCAGCTATCTGGTCGCGTTGGCGGTCGGCAACCTGGTGGCGTCCCGACGAGTTTGGGTGGGAGACACGGCCATTCGCGTGTGGAGCGTGCCCGGCAAGCGCCGGCTGGCGCGCTTCGGTCTGGAAGCGGCGCGCGAGTGCCTGGCCCGACTCGAACGCTACTTCGCGCTGCCCTACCCGTACGCCAAGCTCGACTTGGTGGCGGTGCCGGACTTCGAGTTCGGCGCCATGGAGAACGCCGGCGCCGTCTTCTTCCGCGAGACGTTGCTGCTGCTGGACGACAAGCGCGCGACGCTTGCCGAGAAGAAACGCGCGGCCGAGGTCATCTGCCACGAACTCGCGCACATGTGGTATGGCGACCTGGTGACCATGGCGTGGTGGGACGACCTGTGGTTGAACGAGGCCTTCGCCACCTGGATGGCGTTTCACGTCGTCGACCAGTGGAAACCCGAGTGGCGCATGTGGCACGACTTCCAACACGGCCGCGCAGCCGCCCTCGACCTGGACGGGTTGTCGAATACGCACCCGATCTACTGCACCGTCCGCACGCCGGAGGACGCCAACGCGAACTTCGACCTCATCACCTACGAAAAGGGCGCAAGCGTCGTTCGCATGCTGGAACGCTTTCTGGGCCGCGCCGCCTTCCGCAAGGGCGTCCGCCGCTACATCCGGCGCCACCGCGAGGGCAACGCGGTAGCGGCCGATCTCTGGACCGCGCTTTCGGAGGCCTCGGGCGTCGGCGTCGAACCCATCGTGCGCGCCTGGATCGAGCAGCCGGGACACCCCGTGGTCTCGATCCGAACGGGCGCGGGCGGGGCGTTGACCCTGCGCCAGGAGCGCTTCCGGGAACGGAACAAGGGGCGGAGCCGCGAACGCTGGCCGGTGCCCGTGGTGCTGCGGGTGGGTGCGGGCAGAGGGCGGGGTACACGCGAAGAAAGGGTCCTGCTGGAGCGCGCGTCGCAGTCCTTCCGCCTGCGCCGAGGCTCTTTCGTGTACGGCAACGCCCTGGAGTCCGGCTTCTTTCGACCGCTGCACGCATCCGGCGACTGGACGAAGCTCGTGGCGGCCGTCAAACGGCTGCGCCCGATCGAACGGATGGGGCTCTTGGACCACCAATGGGCTCTAGCGCGCACCGGGCGGGCCCCGCTGTCGCAGCTGCTCGACGTCGTCGACGCGCTCTCGCGGGAACGCGACGCCGACGTGCTGGCGTCGCTCGTGCAAGTGCTGGCCGCGCTCGCCGATCCGGTCGCGGCGAGCGGCGGCGCCGGCCTGGAGGCCCGGCTCGAACGCTTCGCAGCCGCGCGCTTCGGCCCCGCCCTCCGGCGACTCGGCCTCGCTGCGGTACCGGGCGAGTCCGAGGACGCGCGCGTGCGGCGCGCCACCCTCTTCCGGCTGGTGGGCGGCCTGGGCCGCGATCCGGCCGTGCTCGCGGCGGCCGCCCGGCTGACCGAGCGGGCGCTCGGCGGCCGGCGGGTCGAGCCCAACCTGCTGGAACCGGCGCTCTACTTGGCCGGTCGCGACGGAGACCCCGCCCTCTACGCCGCGTACGCCGCCGCGCGAGAGACGGCGGCCACGCCCCAGGAAGAGCGGCGCTTCCTGGTGGGACTCGGCACCTTCGAGGCGCCGGCCTTGGTCGAGCGCTCTCTGCGACTGTCGCTGTCGGGCCGGGTGGCCACCCAGGACGTCGTGATCCTGTTGGCCCGGCTCTTGGCCAACCGGGCCGCCAGAGAGCGCACCTGGGCGTATCTCCAGGAGCATTGGCCCCGGGTGCGCAAGGCGGTGCCTCCGCTGCTGGCGGGGCGCCTCATCTCGGCCACGCTGGCTCTGGGGACGCGGCGCCACCGGACCGAGGTGGCCCGCTTCTTTCGCGCCCATCCACTGCCGGCCGGGGAACGCGCCCTGCGCCAGACCCTCGAGCGCTTCGACGCCCTGGCCGAGAGCCGCCGGCGCCTGGTGACCGAGCTCGACGCGGCGCTTCCGGACTGACGCCCCCGCCGCCGCCCCCCCGTCCAAGGTCGGCCGAGCCCCTTGACCGCACCCCGACTTTCGTTCTACTTTCGCCATCGGGTGCTCGCGGAGAAAACGACATGTCCACGAGTCCGCTCACGCCGGCCTACAAGGGCCGGGGCAGCGCCGAGAACCCGACCTCCCGTTTCGAGCGTCTCACGACGCACGTAGAGCCCCAGGATCTGGACAACCACGGACAGCCGGATGCGCCGGAGACGGTGTACCTGCGCGACCCGTCGCGCTCGATCGTGGCCTTCAACACCAGCCCGGACGTGGGCTTCAACGCCAGCGTGAATCCCTACCGGGGCTGCGAGCACGGCTGCATCTACTGCTACGCGCGGCCCACGCACGAGTACCTGGGCTTCTCGGCGGGCCTCGACTTCGAGAGCCGCATTCTGGTGAAGGAGGAGGCGCCGGCGCTGCTGCGACGCGAGCTGTCGAGCCGCCGCTGGAAGCCCCAGGTCGTGGGTCTGTCCGGCGTGACCGACTGCTATCAGCCGATCGAACGGCGCCTGGGATTGACGCGGCGCTGTCTCGAGGTCTTCCTGGACTTTCGAAACCCCGTCACCCTGATCACCAAGAGCGCGCTCGTCACGCGCGACGTGGATCGACTGGCGGCCCTGGCCGAGCGGGATCTCGTCTCGGTGAGTCTGTCCATCACCACGCTCGACGGCGAGCTTCATCGCCGGTTGGAGCCTCGGGCTTCCCACCCGCTGCAGCGGCTGCGCGCCATCGAGGTCTTGGCCGACGCCGGGGTGCCCGTGGGCGTGAACGTCGCCCCCGTCATCCCCGGTCTGAACGACCACGAGATCCCGGCGATCTGCAAGGCCGCGGCGAAGGCGGGTGCTCGTTTCGGCGGTCGCATCCTGTTGCGGCTCCCGTACGGCGTGAAGGATCTCTTCGAGCAGTGGCTCGAGCGCCACTACCCGGCACGGCGCAAGAAGGTCCTGAGCCGACTGCGCGGCATGCGCGGGGGCCAGCTCAACGACTCGGCCTTCGGTTCGCGCATGCGGGGAGACGGCTTCTTCGCGGACCACCTGGCGCGCCTGTTCGCGCTGTCGGCGAGGAAGGCGGGGCTCGGCGAGCATCCCGCTCTTCGCACCGACGCCTTTCGCGCACCCGGGGATGCACAACTCGGCCTCTTCGCCCCGACGAGTCGACAGCGGTAGCATGCGACTTCGCCGACCGGGCCGGCGAAGGGGGCAGTGGTGGCAGACGCGCAGGCGCTCGCGGGCATCTTGCGCCGCATCGACGGGCGAGGCTACAAGGCCTATCGCGAGCTGGGCGGCGCCTTCGAGCTCGACGGGCTGAAGCTCTTCGTCGATCACGTACAGGGAGACCCCTTCGCCGCGCCTTCGAAGATGCGCATTCGGGTCCCCATGGAGCGCGCCGGCCTGGACGAGACGTTGCGCCGCACCCGCGTTCAGCGGGTGGCGCTCGCCGACTTCCTGGCTCGCCAGTGCCGGGCCGCCATCGGCCGCTTGCCGAGGCTGGGCGGTCCACGCGGGAGCGGCCGCAGTCATGTGCTGCGGATCGACGCCGGCGGCCAGGAAGTCTTGGAGCGAAGCGCAGTCGTCGTGACCGATGCCTTCGTGGAAGCCCGCCTTCACGTGGGGCTTCCGGCCGACGGGCGGCGCGTGCTGGGACGCCGGGCCGAGGTGATCCTGTTGGAGCAGCTTCCGCAGATCGCCCGCGAGGCGCTGTGTGCCGAGTCGCACTCGCCCGAGGAGGTTCACGGCTTCGTCGAGTGCATCGAGAACCAGGAGGCCATTCGGGCGCGCCTGCCCGAGCTCGGCCTGGTGGCCTTCGTGGCCAACGGATCCGTGCTGCCGCGCGAGAGCGGAGCCAGCGACCGCCCCCTCGCCTCCGGTGCCGTCGCCTTCGAATCGCCCGAGAGCCTGGAAGTGACCCTGCCGCTAGAGCATCCCGTGGCCGGATCCCGCGAGATCCGGGGAATGGGCATCCCAGAGGGCGTGACGCTGATCGTGGGAGGCGGCTATCACGGAAAGTCGACGTTGCTCCGGGCCCTCGAACGCGGCGTCTACCCCCACGTTCCGGGCGACGGGCGGGAGTGGGTCGTGTCGCGGCCCGATCTGGTCAAGGTGCGCGCCGAGGACGGTCGCCGCGTCGAACGCGTCGACATCTCGGGCTTCATCGACCGCTTGCCGGGCGGACGCGAAACGCGCTCGTTCCGGAGCGACGACGCCAGCGGCAGTACGAGCCAGGCCGCCAACATCGCAGAAGCCATCGAAGCCGGCGCCCGCGGCATCCTGCTCGACGAGGACACCTCCGCCACGAACTTCATGGTGCGAGATGCCCGCATGCAGGCTCTCGTTCACCGCGAACACGAGCCCATCACCCCGTTCGTCGACCGGATCCGCGAACTCTACGAGGCCTTCGGGGTCTCGACCGTGCTGGTCATGGGCGGCTGCGGCGACTACTTCGACGTGGCCGACCGCGTGCTCGCCCTGCGCGAGTTCGTGCCGCGGGACGCCACCGAGGAGGCCGGGCAGGTGGCGACCTCCCATCCCAGCACGCGCTCGCGCGAGGCGCCGAGCCCCCTCGCCCGCAGCGCCGCGCGCGTTCCCGAGTCGCAGAGCTTCGACGCTTCGCGGGGTCGGCGCGACGTCAAAGTACAGGCCCGCGGCACCCACGAGCTCGTCTACGGCAGCCAGGAGATCGACCTGCGCGGACTCGAGCAGCTCATCGACCCGAGCCAGACGCGCGCGATCGGATTCGCCCTGGTTCGGGCCGCCCGCGACTGGATGCGGGACGGCGCGCCGCTTCACCGCGTCCTCGATGCCGTCGAGCACGAACTCGACGAACGCGGGGTCGACGGACTCGAGCCGTTCGGCCGCGGCGGCCACCCCGGCGATCTGGCCCGCCCGCGCCGGTTCGAGGTCGCTGGCGCCATCAACCGGCTGCGCTCGCTGCGGATGGCCCCTCCGAACGACGCCTAGGGCGCTACCAGTCGGCGAGGACCGCGGTGCGCTCGCGATGCGTCGCCGGGGTTCCGAGAAACGCGCGATCGAAGAGCGAACGCTTGAACCAAATCTGGACGTCGCACTCCCAAGTGAAGCCGATGCCGCCGTGGGCCTCGACGGCGTCGCGAGCCACCTGAGCGAAGACGTCCGTCACGTGCGCCTTTGCGATGGCTGCCGCACGCTCCGCCTCTTCGGGCAGGTGATCGAAGGCGTGGGCGGCGTACCAGGCGAGGCCGCGCGCCGGCTCCACCTGAACGGCCATGTTGGCGAGCTGATGCTTCAGTGCCTGGAAGTGGCCGATCTTCACCCCGAACTGCTCGCGCGTCTTGGCGTACTCGACGCACATGTCCAACAGCCGGAGCGCGCCGCCCCAGGCGTCCGCGGCCACCAGCACGAGACCAGCGTCCCGCACCCGCGGCGCCGCGGCCGCGCCGTTCTCCAGGGCCTCAGCGGGGGCTCCGTCGAAGTCGACGGTGTCGAGCGGCCGGGTCCGATCGATGGACTCCGTCGCGTCCACGCGAACGCCGGAGGCCGAGGACTCCACCACGGATAGTCCGCCGCCGGCCGTTCCCACGACCAGCAGCGTCGCGGCACTCGCGGACGGCACGTGGCGCTTCTGCCCGGCGAGCTTGCCGTTGGCCGCCAGCTTCCATTGCTCGGGTCCCCAGCGCGCACCGCCTTCGGCCAACGCCACGCTGCCTACCGCGTCGCCCGTGGCGAGCCCGGGTAGCCAGCGCTTGCGCTGCGCGTCGCTGCCCCCGAGCGCGATGGCCAACGTCGCCAAGGTGTGCCCGAGGAAGGGGCCCGGAGCGCCGCGATACCCCAAGGTTTCCGCCGCCGCGGCGGCGTCCAGGAGTTCGAGCCCGGCGCCGCCGTTCTCCTCCGGCACCAACAGCCCAGCCAGGCCGAGCTCGGCCAGGGCGCTCCAGAGTTTCGCGTCGAAGACCTCGTCGCCGTCGTAGTACCGCTCGCGCAAAGTGACGGGCGGGCACTCGTTCTCCACGAATTGGTGGAGCGTCTCCTGCAGCAGAACCTGCTCTTCCGTGAGATCGAAATTCACTTTCCGGCGCTCCTGTCCGCAGCCGCATCGCGGGGCAGCCCCAGGCCGCGCTCGGCGATGATGTTGCGCTGAATGTTGGCAGTGCCGCCCGCGACGGCGATCCCCAGGCTCCACATGTACTGGGTGATCCACCCGGGTGCATTCTGGATGGCGTCGCCGATGTCGCGCGCGCCGGGAGCCACCAGGGCATCGTCCTCCAAGAGGTCGACGGCCAACTTGGCCACCTCGTGGCCGATGTTGGTCGACACGAGCTTGTTCATGAGGCCGAGGCGTCCGGGGCTCTCGTCCTTGGCGCTCTTCGTGAGCTGGTAGTAGCCGGAGTACTGGTGCGCTCGCACCAGCCCCTCCACCTGCGCCAGTCGCTGACGAACGGAGGGATCCTGGATCGCGGGGCGGCCGTTCCGCTCTACCTTCTTGGCCAGCGAGACGAGCCCGTGCAGGAGCGTTTCACTCTGGGCCGCGGCGCCGATGGAGTTGCGCTCGTGCTTGAGCGTCGTTCGCGACACCAGCCAACCTTCGCCCCGCTTGCCGACGATCCAGTCCTCGGGCGTGCGAACCTCGTTCAGGAACACCTCGTTGAAGTCCGCCGTGCCCGTCATCTGGCGCAGCGGCCGCACGTCGATGCCCGGCTGCTTCATGTCGATCAGCAGATAGGAGATGCCGGCGTGCTTGGGCGCATCCGGCTCGGTGCGGCACAGACAGAACATATAGTCCGCGTGCTGGGCTCCGCTGGTCCAGATCTTCTGGCCGGAGATGACCCATTCCCCGTCCACCAGCTCGCCCTTGGTCTTGAGCGAGGCGAGGTCGCTGCCCGAGCCCGGCTCGCTGTAGCCCTGGCACCAGGTGATCTCGCCGCCGATCGTACCCGGAACGAACTTCTCCTTCTGCCACTCCTCGCCGCGCTCCAGCAGCGTGGGGACCAGCATCATGGTGCCGATGCCGCGCGCCTCCATGGGGGCGTGAGCGCGACCGAACTCCTCGCGCAGGATCTGGGCCTCGATGACATCCGGCGGCTGCTCCGACCCGCCGTAGCGCTTGGGAATGTGGCGATTCAGGTACCCTTCCGCCGTGGCGCGCTCGCGAAACCGCACGACTTGCTCGGACCGGGACGCCCCATCCTCCTTCTGCGGAGGCCAGTTTGCTGCGAGAAACTCCCGCACGCGCTCCCGGTAGCGCTCGTACTCGACTCCGTAACTCAGGTCCATGGCTGTCCTCCGTCCTCCGCCGACTCCATTCTCGGGCGCTTCCGCCCACGGTTCAAGGTTGAGTCGACGGGGCCGACGACCGATTGACCGCAGAGCCGGGCACCAGGAGCCGACACCCGGGGGAGGGACATGACGGGGGCGCTCGCCGAAAATCCGATGGCTTTCGCCCGCCGCCGCGCCGATCTGGGCCGGCCGCGCGGCTTCCTGCGCTGGGATCCCGAGACGCAGTGCGTCGTAGCGAGCGACCCCGATCTCGAAGCCCTGGCCGAGGCGTTGGCCGTCTGCCCGGACTACGACCGCCACGAGATCGTGCTGCTGGAGTCCCATCCGGAGACCGGAGCGCTCTTCGGCGCCTTTCTGCACCGGAGCGTCCGCGGGCAGCCCCAGGGCGGAGTCCGCCTCTGGCACTACGACGCGCTGGACGCCTATCTCCGGGACGGCCTCCGGCTGGCCCGCGGCATGGGACGCAAGTGCGCGCTCGCGGGACTCTGGTGGGGCGGCGGGAAGGCCGTCATCGCGCGCCCGCCCGAGGCCCTCGACTCGGACGCCGCCCGGCGCCACGTCTTCGCCGGTTTCGGCCGCTTCGTCACGTCGCTGCGAGGCGCCTACGTCACGGCAGAGGACGCCGGCACGCGTCCGCTCGACATGGCGGAGATCTATCGACACACGCGGTTCGCCACCTGCGTGCCCACCGAGGTCGGGGGCTCCGGGAACCCCTCGTTCATGACCGCCGCGGGCGTTGCCTGCGCCATGGAAGCGGGGCTCGACTTCCTCGGCGAGGGCGGACTGACCGACAAGACCGTCGCGATGCAGGGCGGCGGAAACGTGGGCGGTTTCCTGGTGGGAGAGCTCCTGAAGCGGCGTGTGAGCAGGGTCGTCGTGGCGGAGGTCGACAGCGAGCGCTGCCGCCTGCTGGCCGATCAGTTCGCCGGCGAGCCCGTGGACGTCCGACACGTCGCTCCCGACGATGACGGCGTGCTCGCGGAGCCCTGCGACGTGCTGGCCCCCAACGCCCTCGGCGGGGTATTGGGCCCGAAGACGATTCCGAGCATCCAGGCGGCGCTCGTCTGCGGCGCCGCCAACAATCCCTTGCAGGATCAAGAACGCGACGCCCCCGCGCTCCAGGAGCGCGGCGTCCTGTTGGTGCCGGACTACGTCGCGAATCGGATGGGTATCGTGAGCTGCGCCAACGAGCAGTACGGCAGCATCCCGGGAGACCCGGAGCTGGCGCGTCACCTCGGCCGCGATTGGGAAGGCTCGGTGTATCAGACGACGCTGCGTGTGCTGCGAGAAGCCCGCGAGGCCAAGCTGACGCCTCTGGAGGCGGCCAACCGGCTGGCGGACCGCGCGGCTCTGGTCCCGCACCCGATCTGGGGGCACCGCACGCGCGATCTGGTGGACGGCCTCCTGGCCGCGGGCTGGCACGAACAGCAGCCCGAGCGTTAGCCCACCTCGGCGCTCGTTCCCTCCCCCGACTCGGCGAGCACCTCCGCCACGAACTCGGACTTGGCATCGGAATAGGCGATCCGGTCGCGGCTGTGTGCCGCGGCCAACTCGTGCTTGAGAGCGGCGTAGGCGTCGCGGCGGGCCGGGTCCGCGCGCAGAGCGTCGCGAAACCGCAGGTGGTCCCGATACTCGGCCCCGTCCGCCTCCAACACGTGCACGTGGTGCGTCGCGCCGGCCGCCCCCTTCTTGAAGAAGCGCCGGGTCGTGTTCTCGGGATAGTCGAGAAAGTGATAGCCGAGTCGAGCCAGCGCCGGAATCCACTCCTGCGCCGTGTCCAGATCCCGCACCCCGATCGCGATGTCGACGATCGGCTTGGCGATCAGCTCCCCCACGGCCGTGCTGCCGATGTGCTCGATGGCGAGGGCACGCTCATCGAGAACCGAGCGGAGCTCTTGCCGCTCGCGCTCGAACGCCTCCCTCCAGGCGGGATCGTGGGTCACGAGCTCGACGGCCGCCGTCACCTCCGCGTGAATTCGATCCACGACCTCCGCCGGCGTGCGCTTCGTGGTGTCGATCGGACGTCCGAGGTCCCCGACTTCCGCGCCGCGCTGGAGGAGCTCCACCAGCTCGCGGTTGCGGCCGAGCTCGAACGCCAAGCGGGCCGGATCGGTGCCCCGCGCCGCGCGCCGGCGAATGCGGCGCTCGGCCTCCTCCGCCGCGCACTCGAGCCGAAACACGTGCACCGGAGAGTGACGTTCCCAGAGCGGAGCTCGCAGGGCCGCGAGCTCACTCGGGGTCTCCCAGACCGACGAAATCACCAGGTTGCGCGCGCCGTGACGGAGGTGGATCGGGACCAGCTCCAGCAACCCTGCCCGCACCACCTCGCTGCGCTCCGGAGAGCCCGGCTTCAGGTGGTCTGCGGCGGCGAGGGCATCGGCCTCGAGGTTCGCGCAGGCCTCCAGCTGCCCGGCGAGCCCTTCTGCCGCGGTCGACTTGCCGACCCCCAGCGCTCCGTTCAGCAGCACGATCACGACCTACCCCCTCGTTCGTCCGACCCGTCAAGGCCACGGGCCACGCCCCAACCCGCAACTCTCGCGCAGTGGGTCGCGGAGCGCCCGCCGTTTCACTGTGGCTCTCGCCGTTCATCCGATGGTCGCGAGAATCATACAGTCGTTTGAATTTGCGTGTGCCA
The DNA here is from genome assembly GCA_022361175.1 of Pseudomonadota bacterium. Lineage (GTDB taxonomy): Bacteria > Myxococcota_A > UBA9160 > UBA9160 > UBA4427 > JAKSBN01. The sequence continues at coordinate 85,426 of JAKSBN010000445.1, forward strand.
GCTTCATCGGGCTCCCGCTGGGGTGGGGTGTACCTCCCTTGCGGCTCAGGCCGAGAGCCGAATCGGACGATGACACCAAACTGGATCAAAGAGGGAGATCGCCCGTGACCGCCGAAGCCTCCGTCAAGGGCGCCATCCTCGAGTTGCCGCTCTGCCGCATCAATCGACTGATCAGCGCCGGCAAGCTCGACGAGAAGGCGCTGTCGCAGCATCTCAGTGCCGAAGACATCGACCTCCTGGGGCAGTCCTGCCACCCGACACTCTGGTACCCCGTGGAAATCCACGACCGCATGATGCGCGTGCTCTGCGACTGCGAAGGCGCCGGCGACATGCCGACCTACGGACGCCGCTTCGGTTGGAGCGAATCCGACCGCATGCTGGAGAAGGGGGCCATCGGCGCCCTCGTGGAGCGCGGCTCCGTCTTCGGCAACCGGGCGGGGGTGGTGCTCGTCAAGCTGGCCGACCTGGCCTTCAACTTCGGCGAATGGCGCTACGTGGGCGACAACATGACGGACTTCGAGGTGGAAGGGACCGACGTGGAGGACCTGCCGGAGTCCATGCGTTTCGCGCTGGAGGGATTCATCTCGCTGCTGGCGTCGCGCGTGAGCGGCAGCGAGGTCTGCACGTGCAGCCAGCGCGACGTGCACGACCGCGTGGTGTTCTCGACCACACTGCGCTAGGAGCCTACTCGACTCCCGCCAGGGCCGCTTCCAAGAGGGCCATCTGCTCGCGGTTGTGGACGCGCCGTGAGCCCACGGCGGGACTGGCACTCGCGACCCGCCCCGCGTAGGCGAGACTCACCTGGGGTCGCAGCACGTCCTGGATCCGGTCTCGCACGAACGTCCAGGCACCCATGTTGGCCGGCTCCTCCTGGCACCAAGTGACTCGGTCGATGTTGGCGTAGCGGGTCACGATCTCCGCGATCCGCTCACCGTGCCAGGGATAGAGCTCCTCGACGCGCACCAGGGCGACCGCCGCCGCCCGATCACCGTAGCGCTTCTCCCGTTCGGCCAGCAGGTCGTAATAGACCTTGCCGCTGCAAAAGACCACGCGCTTCACCGCGTCCGGATCGGCACTCGAGAGGGCGTCGTCGATCACGGGCTCGAAGCACGTGCCCTCCAGCAACTCGGGGTGGCGCGAGGTCGCAGCGGGCAGCCGCAGCAGGCTCTTGGGCGTGAAGATCACCAAGGGCGCCCGGTAGGTGCGGCGCACCTGGCGGCGCAGCACGTGGAAGTACTGGGCGGGCGTCGTGCAGTTCACGACCTGCATCGAGTCCTCGGCACAGAGCTGGAGGAAGCGTTCGACCCGGGCGCTCGAGTGTTCGGGGCCCTGGCCCTCGTAGCCGTGGGGCAGCAGCATGACGAGCCCGCTCATGCGCTGCCATTTCACGTGGGCGGAGGTGATGAACTGGTCGATGATCACCTGGGCCCCGTTCGCGAAGTCGCCGAACTGGGCCTCCCACAGCGTGAGAGTCGTGGGGTCGGCCAGGCTGTAGCCGTACTCGAACCCGAGCACGGCGGCCTCGGAGAGCAGGCTGTCGTAGACCTCGAAGCGGGCCTGCGTCTCGGCGATGTGATCGAGCGGCGCGTACTCCTCACCCGACTCCTGGTCGACGAAGACCGCGTGCCGGTGGCTGAACGTGCCCCGGGAGCTGTCCTGCCCCGAGAGCCGCACCGGCGTGCCCTCCAGCAGCAGCGAGCCGAAGGCGAGAGCCTCGCCCATGGCCCAGTCGAGCGGAACGCTCTGCGCGATGGACTTGCCGCGCTTCTCGAGCAGCGACGCCAGCTTCTTGTGCACGCCGAACCCCGACGGCACCTGACCGAGACGCTCCGAGATCTGGGCCAGCCGCTCGATGGGAACGCCGGTGTCCGGCTCCTCATCGGGCCGGGTGCGGGCGAAGCCCGTCCACGGGCCGCGCGGCTCGTACGGCTCGTCCGGCCCGGGCGGGCGGGACTTGATGACCTGGAGCGCTTGCTGGAGCTGATCGTTCAGATCCTGCTCGATGCGCTGGACGTCGTCGTCGCGCAGGATGCCGATCTCGAGCAGCCGCTCCGTATACAGCTTCCGGACCGACGGGCGCTTGCGAATCTTCGCGTAGAGCTTGGGCTGCGTGAAGCTCGGCTCGTCGCCTTCATTGTGGCCGTGCCGCCGGTAGCAGACCATGTCGATCACGACGTCGTCGCCGAAGCGCTGGCGGTAGGAGAGCGCCAGCTTCACGCAGTGGAGCACCGCCTCCGGGTCGTCCCCGTTCACGTGGAAAACGGGAACCTGGATCATCTTGGCCACGTCGGTGCAGTACAGCGTCGAACGCGCCTCGGTCGGCGTGGTGGTGAAGCCGATCTGGTTGTTCACGATCACGTGCACGGTGCCGCCGGTGGAGTAGCCGCGGAGCTGGGACAGGTTGAGGGTCTCCGCCACGATGCCCTGCCCGGCGAAGGCCGCATCGCCGTGCACGCAGACGGGTGCGATCGTGCGCCCCTTCTCGTCGCCGGCGCGCACCTGCTTGGCCTTGGCCCGCCCCTCCATCACCGGATCGACGGCTTCCAAGTGCGAGGGGTTGGACGTCAGCGTCAGGTGGATGCGCTCGCCGGTCCGGGTGCGTCGGTCGTTCGAGTAGCCCTTGTGGTACTTGACGTCGCCGGACCCGAAGGGCGAGTCGAGCAGCGCCGAGTCTTCGAACTCCGAGAAGATCGACTCCACCGACTTCCCCATGACGTTGGAGAGCACGTTGAGCCGGCCCCGATGCGCCATCCCGAGCACGATCTCGCGGATCCCGTGCGTGGGCGACTCCTCGACGATGGTGTCCAGGAGCGGGATCAGGCTCTCGGCGCCTTCGAGCGAGAACCGCTTCTGGCCCAGGAACTTGGTGTGGAGAAAGCGCTCGAAGAGCTCGGCCGCCGAGAGCTTCTCCAGCACGCGAAGACGCTCGGCCGTATCGAAGTCGGTCGTGTTCTCGGACTCCTCCATGCGCTTCATGAGCCACGAGCGACGACCGGGATCCTGGACGTGGGTGAACTCGACGCCCACGCGGCGGCAGTAGGTGGCTCGCAGGCGGTCGAGGATCTGGCGCAGCGGCTGCACCGGTCCGCCCGGAAGATCGCCGGCGATGTAGGGCCGGTCCATGTCTTCGCTGCCGAATCCGTAGTGCGCGGGATCGAGCTCGGGGAAGTAGTCGTCGCGCACGCCGAGGGGATCGGTTTCGGCGATGCGATGTCCGCGGGCGCGATAGGAGTGAATGATGCGGAGCACCCGGGCGTGCTTGTCGGCCAGGTGAGGATTGACGGGCTCGGGGGTCGCCAGCCCGGGAGCGGGCACCGGCGCCTCCGGCTCGGGCACGGCCGGGCGGGGCGGGATCAGGGGGCGCGCCGGGGCCTGGCCCCCGAACAGGTCGGCCCAATTCGGGTGCACCGAGGCGGGATCGACTTGGTAGCGATCCTGGATCTCCTGCACGAGACCCGCATTCACACCGAAGCTGTCGACCAGGTGCTCGGACGGAGCCGACTCCGCCGGCTCTTCCTCGTTCTCTGGACGCCCCTCGCGCTCCATGGGCTCGAACGCTCCTTGTCAGCCTGCCAGGACCCGACCTGGATCGCGCCAGGTCGTACAACCGTCCTGCGACGGCCGAGACGATACAGATCATCGGTTTCTTCGCGCCCCCTCTCAAGCCGCCGGACGCGATTTTTCCTCGCGGCTTCCACACTCTGGCCACGGCCGTGGCACGCCGGGGCCGAATCCGGCGCAGCCGGAGAGCGGCGCTTGCTAGCTTCCGCGCGTGCAACTCGGCCCGTGTCTCCGGCGTGCGTTTTTCGAGCGCCCCTGCCTGCAGGTGGCGCCGGATCTGATCGGCGCGATCCTCGTGCGAACGCTCCCGAGCGGCTTTCGCCTCCTCGGCCGCATCGTGGACGTGGAGGCCTACCTGGGGGACGGCCGCGATCCCGCTTCCCATTCGCACCGCGGCCCGACGCCCCGAAACCGCTCCATGTTCGGCCCCCCCGGCCGCCTCTACGCCTACCGGAGCTACGGCATCCACACCTGCGTGAACCTGGTGTGCGAGCCGGAGGGCTCCGGGGCCGCCGTGCTGCTGCGCGCCGTCGAGCCGCTGGCGGGCTTCGCCGAGATGCGCCGTCTGCGGGGCCTGCCGCGTGACCGCGCGGACCGGCTCCTGGCCAACGGACCCGGCAAGCTGGCCCAGGCCCTCGACCTCGACCTCAGCTGGGATGGCGCCAGCGTCCTCCGCGGGCCCGTCCAGGTGCGCGGCCCGCGGACAGGTGCCCCGCGGCCCGACATCGGCCGCAGCGGGCGCGTGGGGATCTCGAAGGGCACTCGTCTGGCGTATCGCTTCTTCGAGCGCCGGAGCCCCTGGACGGGGCCCGCACCCCGGGCCACCACCGCGGGCCGAGCCGCACCCGCAGGGGCCGATTCGTGACGAGCGCCCGCTAGCGGGGGCCGGGAGCGAGAATGGCGAGCACGACCAGCCGTTCGCTCGACGTGTTGCGAATGCCGTGGGGGACGCCCTCGGGCGCCACCAACATCACGCCCGGCTCCATGGGGAGCTCTGCGTCCTCGAGCAGGAAGAGACCGGTGCCCGCCAGCACCTGATAGACCTTGTCCATGCCCGCGTGGGCGTGCAGATCGTGCTGCTGCCCGGGCTCGAACCCGTTGAGGCCGACCAGGATCCGGTCCGACTCGAACAGCGTGGCCTTGCCCATCTTGTCGGGCCGGAATTCCGCAAACGCCTCCGGTCGAAATGCACTGGGGTGATCCATCGGGCCGAGCTCTCCTTGCGTTGGCGCGTGGAATGGGGCGCGCGGTGGACCGCAGGGTAGCGAGTTGCCGGTAGCCGAAGGGCTGTTGCCGGCCGCCTGCCACCGGATGACGGTGCTGTGAAAAAAGTGACTATCCGGCGCTAAACCGAGGCCAAAACACGACAGTTTGGTTGTAACCTGCGGCCAGCCAAAGGGCACTTACCGGTCGGTTCCATGCGGAACCCATCGAAAGAAGGTGAGCGCAGCCATGAAGGTGAGCAAACGCCGCTTGCGACGTGTATTGCTGCTCGCGGGATTCCTCGGGATCCTGGCGGCGCCTGCATGGGCATTCGGCAATCGGCCTCCGGTCACCAATCAAGGTGTCCGGTCGACGATCACCGATCAGCCGGCCAATCCGATTCCGGAACCGGCTGCTGCTCTTGTTTTCGCCGCGGGCACGGCTCTGGTGGCCTACCGCCTCCGGAAGCAGCGCCCCTAGCTGCGCGCGTCACCGCAATCGGGTCCCCAGCTCGCTTCACGGCGGGCTGGGGATCTCAAGTTCCAGCGAAGTTCCAGACGTTCTCCACGACCAGCTCGGGCCGCTCCATGGGGACCAGGTGTCCGGCGTCGACGTCCACGATCTGGAGACGCGGGGTTGCCGCCGCCAAGCCCTCGTACACGGCGCGCGGGAAGTTCCCCCGCGCGGCCCACAGAACCCGCGTCGGCACCGCCAGCGACGCGATGTCCGCCAAGAGCAGCGCACTGCCCGGGCCGCCCTCGAAGACGCGAGCCTCGACCTCGGCGGAGCACTTGAGCTCGACGCCGCCGTCGGGCCGCTCGCGCAGGCCCTCCTGCACGTAGAGATCGAGCGCGCGCGGGGTCCAGGCGGCGAAGAGCTCGCGCTCGGCGAACCACCGGCGCGCCTCCGCGCGATCCGGCCAGTCCTGCCGGCGCTTGCGGGCCCGCTCGACCAGATCACGCCCTCGCTGCGCCCGCTCCGGGTCCACGCCCTCGACCGGCGGCGTCACCACGGGGTCGACCAGCAGCAGCTGCCGGAAGAGCCGGGGACGGCGGAGCGCCGCCGAGAGCATGAGGGTGCCCCCGAACGAGTGCCCGATCCCCAGCGCCACGCCTGAGGCCGCGAATTCGGCGGAGACGGTTTCCGCCACGAAGGCCACGTCTTCCGCCAGCGCGGGCCACGCCGTGGCGTCCGGACCCGGCGGGCAGCTCGAGTCGCCTTGGCCGCGCGCGTCCATCCCGACGACGCGGTAGGCCTCCCGCAGCGCTTCGGCCACGGGCGTCAACGTCGCGGCACAGAAGCCGTTCGCGTGGTGCAGGAGTGCCAGCGGGCCGTCGCCTCCCCAGTCGAGCAGGGCGATGTCGTGGCCGGTGTCGGGTCGACGCAGGCGGCGGCGGGTCGCGTCGCGCAGCATGGAAGAGGGTCTAGCCTCTCCCGCCCGGCGGCCGCAAGCCGGGACGCAGCCCGGGTTTGGCCTACCTTGGCGCCATGACTGCCGAGCCACACCCCCCGTTGGCCTTCTCCAGCGAGCTGCGCGAACGCGTCTCCGGCCATCTCCGGAGCTTCGTGCGCCGCGCCCACCGCGATCCGGAACTCCGGCCGGCGGCCGTGGCCCTGGTGCTGCTGGCGGACGAACGCGGACACGCGTCGTTCGTCCTCACTCGGAGAGCTCGCGGCCTGCGCAAGCACAGCGGCCAGTGGGCCCTGCCGGGGGGCCGCCTGGACCCGGGCGAGACGGCCGTCGGTGCGGCCCTGCGCGAGCTCCGGGAGGAGGTCGGGCTCGAGCTGGGCGACGACGACGTGCTGGGAGAGCTCGACGACTATCCGACGCGCTCGGGATTCGTCATCACGCCCGTGGTGGTGTGGGGCCGCTCCGGCGCCCGACTGGTCGCCAACCCCGAGGAGGTGGCCGAGGTCTACCGGGTGCCGGTGGCCGAACTCGACCGACCGGACGTCCCGCGGCTGCGTCGGATCGAGCAGAGCGACCGGCCGGTGATCTCGGTTCCGCTGCTGGGCACCCAGATCCACGCGCCGACGGCGGCCGTCCTCTACCAACTGCGCGAGGTGGCGGTGCACGGGCGCGACACCCGCGTGGACCACTTCGAACAGCCCGTCTTCGCCTGGCGCTAGCGGCGAAGACGGCGCACGAGCGCCGCTGAAAGCCGACCGCGGGCCACCTCGGCCACCGGCCCCCGCAGCGTCACCTGGCCGTCGTCGGCCACCTCCACCCACAGCGAGCCGCCGGGCGAGGCCACGGTCACCGGGCTCTTCACGCGCCCCACGCGAACCGCCGCCGCGGCCGCCGCGCAGGCGGAGGTGCCCGAAGCCGCCGTCTCTCCCGCGCCCCGTTCCCAGATGAGCAGGCGAAGAGCCCGGGGTCCCGTCGCCACCGCCAGCTGCACGTTGGTCCGGCGCGGAAACACGGCGTGGTGCTCGAGCTCGGGCCCGAGCTCGCGGAGCTCCTGCGCGGTCCAGCTCTCGCCCGGCTCGCGGAACACGACGCAGTGCGGATTCCCCACGCTGACGCCCGTGAATCGCAGCCGCCGGCCTCCCACGTCGAGCTCCCGATCCACCAACTCGCCCGAGAGCGTGCACGGCAACGCCGCGGCCTCGAAGCGGGCCCGTCCGATCCCGACGGTGACGTCGCCCGCCTCGCCGTGGCGGTCCAGATGCAGCGCCACGTCCACCAGGCCGCCCCGGGTCTCCACGCGGAAGCGCCGGCGGCGCGTTCGCCCGGTGGCGTACAGGTAGCGGGCGAAGATCCGCAGACCGTTGCCGGACTTCTCCGCCTCGCTGCCGTCGGGGTTGAAGATGCGCAGGCCGAAGTGCGCCTTCCGCGAGGCCGCCAGCAACAGGACCCCGTCTCCTCCCACCCCCTCGTGGCGATCGCAGAGAAGCCTCGCCCGCCGCGGCGTGACGCGGAAGTCGAGCTCGGCCGGGTCCAGCGCCAGGTAGTCGTTGCCGAGCCCGTGCCCCTTGAAAAAGCCGTTGCGCACCGGAGCAGTCTGGCGAACGGCGGGCCGCGTCGCGAGCCCTCACGCTATGGTGCTAGCCGGTACACCCCTGTGTCGCCGGGGAGGGATCGCCGGGTGCCGGAGCTGCCGGACATCACCGCCTACCTGGAGGCGCTCGAGGAGCGCATCGTCGGCCAACCGGCCGAGCGCGTCGCCGTGCCCGGCCTCTCGCTGCTGCGCTCCGTCGACCCGGCGCCGGGCGAGGTCGAGGGCCGGCGCGTCGCGGGAGCGCGCCGGCTGGGCAAGCGCGTGGTGTTGGAGTTCGAGGACGACCTCTTCTTCGTGTTCCACTTGATGATCGCCGGCCGCTTCCACTGGAAGCCGCCCGGGAAGGTCGCCAAGGGGCGCCGCGAGCTCTTCTCGCTGGGCTTTTCGGAGGGCACGCTCACCCTCACTGAAGCCGGCACCAAGCGCCGGGCCAGCCTGCACGTAGTGCGGGGCGCGGCCGCGCTGGCGGAGCACGATCCCGGCGGACTCGAAGTCCTGGAATGCGAGTTCGCGGCCTTCGGCGCCGCGCTCACCGCGAGAAACCACACACTGAAGCGGGCGCTGACCGACCCCCACATCCTGAGCGGCATCGGCAACGCCTACTCGGACGAGATCCTGCACCACGCGCGCCTCTCGCCCGTGCGGCTCAGCCAGAAGCTCAGCGGAGAGGAGCTCGAGCGCCTGTTCGAGTCCGCGCGCGAGACCCTGAATCTGTGGGTGGAACGCCTCTGCCGGCAGCGCGCCGGTGGCTTCCCCGAGAAGGTCACCGCGTTTCGCGACGACATGGCCGTTCACGGCCGCTACGGCAAGCCCTGCCCCGTCTGTGACGCTCCGGTCCAGCGCATCGTGTACGCCTCCAACGAGACCAACTACTGCGCCCCCTGCCAGACGGGCGGCCGGCTCCTGGCCGACCGCGCGCTGTCGCGGCTCTTGAAGAAGGACTGGCCGCGGTCGCTGGAAGAACTGGAGGCCCGCCGCGCGGCGGGACGCGCCGGCGGGCGCTAGCGCCCCCGGATGTCGTCGCCCAAGTGCATGAGCGGCAGGGGCTTCGAGCTCGAGGAATCCATGAAGTAGATCTTGGAGGCCGGGTCCTTGGACATGGACTTCAGCGCCTCCAGGCTCTGGAGCTGGATGTAGGCGGGGTTGCGGGCCACGGCCTTGTTGATCTGCTCGATCTCGTAGGCCCGCGCGTCCGCCAGGATGCGCCGCTTCTTGGCTTCCTCTTCCGCGGCCTGCCGCTCCGCCTCGGCCGCCGCGATCTTCTGCTGCTGCTCGGTGCGGAAGCGCTCGAGTTCGGCCTTCTGCTTCTCCACCTCCTGCTCGCGCTCCTTCTTCGCCTCGATGGCCTTCGCGATGAAGGGCGGCAGGTTGATGTCGCGGATCAGCACCGCCTGCACCTCGATGCCCTTGGGCTCCAGATACACCTTCAGCTCGGATTCGAGCGACGTCTGCAGATTCTCCTGGGTCTCCTCCCGGAAGAAGTCCTCGGCACGCGGGATCGACTTGCCCTGCTCGCGCAGGAGGGAGCGGAGCTTCGGCACCAGATGGACGTTGATGGCCTGGTCCATGGTGCCCGTGTCCTTCAGGATCTGCGGTGCCATGGTGCCCACCAGGCGGTACTGGACGCTCACGTCGACCTTGGTCTGGAGCTGGTCCTGGGTGGGGACGGCCGCGACTTCCTTGTGGGTCTTCTGCCGGGCGTCGTACTGAACCCAGCTGAGAAGCGGATTCACGACGTGAAAGCCCTCCAGCTTGGGGGTCGGCCGGACCTCGCCGAACAGCGTCGCCACCGCGACGTGTCCGGCCGGCACGGTCAGGATGAACCGACCTCCGAACATGAGCACTGCGATGACGGCCACGAAGACGCCGATGAGCCTGGGGTTCATGCCTGTCCCTCCTGCTGAAGTCGGGGCATAGGGTCGCGGCCCCCGCAAGGAATTCAAGCCCTCTTCTCAAGGCGACGCCGGGGCCGGTCGATGGGGGGCCGAGCGCCGGGCCCCACCGCCCGCGGACCGGGAGGAAGCATGAACTGCCCCAAGAAGTGCGAGTCAGCCGATTTTCGCCCCATGGACACCCAGGAGGGCGTCACCGTCGACTTCTACTCCGGCTGCAAGGGGCTCTGGTTCGACAAGGGCGAGCTGGCCTTCTACGTGGAGACCTCCGAGGACCTGCCTTCCAAGCGCGAATCGGACGCCGAGGCCCGGGAGACGGACTTTGCGTGCCCCAAGTGCCCCGATCAGAAGCTTCTGGAGATGCCCTACCAGCCGGGCGCCGAGCTCCTGATCGACAGCTGCGGCCAGTGCCAGGGCATCTTCCTGGACAACCGCGAGCTGCCGAAGCTGGAGGCGCTCGCGCGCGACGTGGAACCCGTCGGCAAGGTGTTCCGCACCGTCCAGAAGCTCCAGGACCAGGGCTTCCTGGTGCTCGGCGGCAGCGTCCACCAGCGCTAGGCGCCCGGGCGCGTTGCAGCGCCGCCCCGCCGTGCGATGCTGCCCGGAGTCCCCCGCCGAGGCACCTGCGGGCGACGCCGAGGAGTCTCTCGCTTGGCCTGTCGACTGCTCGCCCTGGATGTGGACGGGACCCTGCTCGATCCGGAAGGTCGCCTGCAGGACGCCGTCGTTGCGGCGGTCCGCGAGGCGGCCGCGCGAGTCCGCGTCGTCCTCTGCACGGGCCGCCGCTATCGCACGGTCCGTCCCGTTCTCGAAGCGCTGGCCCTGTCGGGACCCGTCGTGGTCCACAACGGCGTCCTGGTGGTCGACGGCGCGACCGGCGAAACCCTGCACCCGCACTACCTCCCAAGCGAGCTGCATCTGGAAATCCGCGAGCTGCTCGGCCAGGTCGGCCCCCCACTGGTCTACGTGGATCACGACGATCCCGACGTCGACATCCTCACCGAGATGCACGCGGCGCACCCGTTTCAGCGCGCCTACCTGGAGGACATGCGAGAGGAGACGCGCTTCGTGTCCGGGCCCGAAGCCCACGCCGACACGCGGGTCATCCTCATGAGCCTCATGGCCGACGGCCCGACGCTGAGGGCGCAGCGCGAGCGCGTCCAGGCGCAGCTGGGGTCGCGCGCCCAGACCAACTTCCTCATCAACAAGAACTACGACGGCTACATCCTGGAGGTGGTCGCCCCGGGCACGGGCAAGTGGCCCGCCCTGGCCCAGGTGGCGGCGGCGGCGGGCGTCGACGCGCACGACATCGTGGCGGTCGGAGACGACGAGAACGACCTCGGGATGATCGAGGCGGCGGGGGTGGGCGTCGCCATGGGCAACGCCATCGAAGCCGTGAAGCGGGCGGCCGATGCCCAGGTGGCCAGCAACGCCGACGCGGGTGTGATCGAGGCGATCGAGCGTTTCGCGCTGCGCTAGGCGAGCACGCCCTCCGCCACCAGCGCCGCGCGCGCCTGTGCCACGCCCTTCACGCGCGCGGCCCGCAGCCCGACGGCGCGGGCGCCGTCGACGTTGGGCTGGTTGTCGTCCAGGAACAGAACGCGTTCCGCCGGCCGGTCGAGCGCCGCCACCACGTGCTCGAAGATCTCGCGGTCCGGCTTCACCAACCCCAGCTCGTGCGACAGGAAGGCGGTCTCGAAGAGCGCCTGAACGCGATCGGCGTCGCGCTGCCCGTCCCAGTGGAGCGCATTCGTGTTGCTGAGCAGTGCCAACTGCGCGTGGGGGCGCAGCGACTCCACCAACTCGGCCGCGCCCGGAAAGAGCCCTCGCGGCCAAGCGCGGAACGCCTCCAGAAACTCGCCGGGGCTCTGGTCGAGCTCCCACGCGTCGATCATGCCGGCCGCGAACTCGTCGGTCGAACAGCCGCCGGTTTCGTAGCGCCTCACCCAGGGACACGTGAGCCAGCGCCGCC
>JAKSBN010000091.1 GCA_022361175.1 Pseudomonadota bacterium
GCAGCGCGACTGGATCGGACGCTCGGAGGGGGCGCGCATCCGGTTCGCCCTGGCCGACCACGACGCCGAGGTCGAAGTCTTCACCACCCGCCAGGACACGCTCTTCGGCTGCGGCTACATGGTGCTGGCCCCCGAGCATCCGCTGGTCGCCCGCATCACCACCGAGGCAGAACGCGAGGCGGTCGAAGCCTACGTGGCCCAGTCGGCGCGCAAGAGCGAGCGCGCCCGCCAGGCCGAGCTGGAAGAGAAGACGGGCGTCGCCACGGGGGCGTTCGCCCTGCACCCCGTCACGGGGGAGCGCCTGCCGGTTTGGGTCGCCGACTACGTACTGGCCAGCTACGGCACGGGCGCCGTCATGGGCGTCGCCGGCCACGACGAGCGCGACTACGCCTTCGCCAAGCAGTTCGGGCTGCCGATCCTGGAAGTGGTGGCGGGCGGCGATCTCTCGGAGAGCGCCTTTACGGGCGACGGCGTCGCCGTCCACTCCCAATTCCTGGACGGCCTGGCCACCCCGGACGCCAAGCGCAAGATGAACGAGTGGCTCGAGGCCAACGGCAAGGGCGAGGCCGCCGTGACCTACAAGCTCCGCGACTGGCTCTTCAGCCGGCAGCGCTACTGGGGCGAACCGCTCCCGGTGCTCCACCGTGAGGACGGCAGCATCGCGCTCCTGCCCGAAGACGAACTGCCCCTGCTCCTGCCCGAGCTCGACGACTTCAAGCCCTCGGGCGACTTCCAGGCTCCCCTGGCCCGGGTCGCGGACTGGGTCGCCACCCGGGACCCGGAGACCGGCGCACCCGCGCGCCGGGACACCAACACCATGCCCCAGTGGGCGGGCAGCTGTTGGTACTTCCTGCGGTTCCTCGACCCGAGCAACGAGGACGAGCCGTGGTCGCGCGAGGCGGAGCAGTACTGGATGCCCGTCGACCTGTACGTGGGCGGAGCCGAGCACGCCGTCCTGCACCTCCTGTACGCGCGCTTCTGGCACAAGGTCTTCTACGACCTGGGGCTCGTGCACACGAAGGAACCCTTCCAGCGGCTGCTGAACCAGGGCATGATCCAGGGCTCCAGCTTCCGCTACTACGACGACAACGTGAGCGACGCCCCGGACGTCGAGACCAAGGTCTACTCGTCGTCCGACGTCCTGGTGCAGGGCGAGAGCACCAGCGCTCGCGGCAGCGGCGACGAGGTGAAGGCGCGCTGGGTGCACCTCCACGACGTCCAGTTCACGGACGACGGCACGCCCGTGCATCCGGACCACCCCGGTCTGGTGCTCGAGCCCGTGATCGAGAAGATGTCGAAGAGCCGAGGCAACGTCTTGAGCCCCGACGAAGTCGTGGCCGAGTACGGCGCCGATGCCATGCGCCTGTACGAGATGTTCATCGGGCCGCTCGAAAAGGAAGCCCCGTGGTCCGTCGAGGGCATCCAGGGCGTCTCCCGCTTCCTGCAACGCGCCTGGCGCCTCTTCATCGAGGGCGACGGTGCGGACGAGCGGGTGCGTGAGCTGGCGCCCGGAGCGGGAACCCAGGCCCAAGCGCGCCTGGCGGCCGAGACCATCGCCGGCGTGACGCGAGACATGGAGGGGCTTCGCTTCAACACCGCGATCTCGAAGCTGATGGTCTACGCGCGCGAGGTCACCAAGGACGCGCCGCTGCCGCGAGAGGGGGCCGAGGCCTTTCTCAAACTGCTGTCCCCGTTGGCCGCGCACCTGGCCGAGGAGCTGTGGCAGCGCCTGGGGCACGCCGAGACGATCGCCTACGAGACCTGGCCCGAAGCCGACGAATCGCTGCTGGTGGACGACCAGGTCACGCTGGTGGTGCAGGTCAACGGCAAGCGGCGCGATCAGCTGGAGGTCGCCACCGACGCAGACCGCGAGGCCGTGGAAGCGGCGGCGCTGGCGCTCCCCAAGGTGCAGAAGCACCTGGCGGGGCGCGCCCCCAAGAAGGTGATCGTGGTTCCCGGCCGCCTGGTGAACATCGTCGGCTGAAACCCGCGACGGCGCCCCGCGCCTGGAGCCCATGCCATGACCGCCGCCGAGTTGGCAATGGTTCTGCTCTCGGCGCTGCTCCACGCCTCCTGGAGCGCCTCCATCAAGGGAAGTGCCGACCCGATGCAGTTCAACCTGCTGCAGGTGGTGGTCGCCGCACCCGTTTGTGTGGCCATCCTGGCGACGGGCGAATGGCGGTTGACACCCGGCGTCCTCCCCTGGCTGGCGGCCGCCTGCATCGTCCACGCCCTCTACTTCTACTGCCTGAGCCGCGCCTACGCGCGCGCCGACTTGTCGCTGGTCTATCCCATCGCGCGCTCAACGCCCGCGTTCCTGCCCGTGGTGGCGATGCCGCTCTTGGGGGAATCCCTCTCCCTGGTCGGCGGACTGGGCATCGCCGTCGTCGTGGCGGGGATCTGGATCGTCCACTGGGGCGAAGGCCGGACGGGACGGCGGTGGCTGGGCCCGGGTATGGTCTTCGCCTATCTGACGCTGCTCACGACCGTGGGCTACGCGGTGACCGACAAGGCCGTCATGGTGCGCCTGGCCGCAACCGACTGGCCGCACCTGCTGCCGCGGGCGCTCTTCTTCTTCGTCCTGCTGGAGCTGGGGGCCGGGCTCCTGTTTGCGCCCCTGGCGTGGCTTCACGGCGATCGCAAGAGCTTCGGCGCGGCGCTGCGCCGGACGGCCCCCCGCGCAGGCTTCGCGGTGGTCGTGAGCGCCTGCAGCTACGGGTTGATCCTGCAGGCGCTGAGAACGGCCCCCGCCAGCTACGTGGTGGCCGCGCGCCAGACGAGCGTGCTCTTCGCGCTCGGATTGGGGGCGCTGCTCCTGGGCGAACGGCCCACCCGACCCCGCATCGCGGGGGCCGCCGCCACGGTGCTGGGCGTGATCCTGATCGGGATCGCCCCGTGACCGGGGCCCGCGCGGGCGGCTGGCGGCGCGCCGCGGCGACCGCGGTCGCTTGGATTCTGCGGCTGCTGGCGTCCACCTGGCGCGTGCGCTTCGAGGGACCGGACCCGCTGGCGGAAGGCCCGGACGTGCCGCGCGTGGCCGCGGTCTGGCATCGCAACATCCTGCTGGGGGCCGCGGTCTACCGCGATCGCGGCTTCGTGGTGCCCATCAGCCGCAGTCGCGACGGCGATTGGGTGAGTCACTTGGTGGAAGCCCTCGGGTGGGCGGTGCCACCGCGCGGCTCGAGCTCGCGCGGCGGCACCGCCGTACTCCGCACTCTGGTCCGGAGGGTGCGGGCGGGAGCCACCATCGCCGTGCCCTGCGACGGGCCCCGCGGACCGGCGCGTCGCAGCAAGCCGGGCGTGCTGGCGTTGGCACGTCTCGCGGCCCGCCCCGTGATTCCGGTCGCGCTCGGAGCGCGGCCGGCGCACCGTTTTCGCAGCTGGGACGGCACGCTCCTGCCCGCGCCCTTCGCCCGCGTCGTGTGTCGCTACGGGACGCCGCTCGAGATCCCGCCCGAAGCCAGCGACGAAGACCTGGCCAGCCTCGCCGAAGAACTCGATCGCCGCCTGAACGCCCTCACGGACGCCGTGGACGGGGAACTCTGGGCTTAGGCGAGACGGAAGAGATCAGCGCTTGCCCGCGTCCAGCGAGGAGCGCAGCCAGTCGCCGATGTCGGGATGATCCAGCAACCCGGAGGCGCGCAGAAGCTCGGCCGAGATGGCGTGCACCTCATCGGCCGTCGCCACGGTGAGGGCTTGCCGCGCGGCCTTTTCCGCCTTTCCGAAGTCGAGGGCGCGGACGATCTCCCGCACGACGGGCACTGCCGCGGGTGCGCCCGAGAGCTCCTCGATGCCGAGACCCAAGAGAATCGGCACCGCCAGCGGGTTGGTGGCCATCTCGCCGCAGAGCGAGATGGGAATCCCGGCACGCTGGGCCGCGCGGGCGCTGTGGTCGATCAGCGTCAGCACGGCCGGATGCAGCGGGTTGTAGAGGTGTGCGACGCGTTCGTTGCCCCGGTCGACCGCCAGCGTGTACTGGGTCAGGTCGTTGGTTCCGATGCTGAAGAAGTCGCACTCGGCCGCCAGCGCTTCGGCCACCAGGGCCGCGGACGGCACCTCGATCATCAGCCCCACCGGCAGGTCGGCCTGGAACGGCACGCCGTCGCGCACCAGCTCGTTGCGCACCCGATCGATCAAGACCCGGGTATCGCGCAGCTCGCCGATCCCGCTGATCATGGGCAGCAGGAGCCGCACGTTTCCCGACTGGCTGGCCCGCAGGATCGCCCGAAGCTGGGTGCGAAACGCGCGCTGGTTCTCCAGCGTCAGGCGAATCGAGCGCAGCCCCAGCTGCGGGTTGTCTTCGTCCGGGAACCCCACGTTGGGGATCCCCTTGTCGCCGCCCAGGTCGAGGGTCCGAATCGTGACCGTCCGCGGCGCCATGTCGGTGCACACCTTGGTGTAGAGCTGCTGCTGCTCCTCCTCGCTGGGGAAGCCGCGGTGGGCCAGCGCCAGGAGCTCGGTTCGGAACAGCCCCACGCCCTCGGCCCCGTGCTGTTCCACCAAACGCAGGTCGGCCAGCAGCCCCACGTTCGCCGTCAGCCGGATGCGACGACCGTCGCGGCTCTCGGCCGGGCGCTCGCGCAGCGCGTCCAGGTGCTCGATGGCCACGTGGTATTGGGCCTGGGCGCGCTCGTACTCCGCGACCAGGCCGGCGTCCGGGTCCAGGTAGACGCGGCCCTCGCCGCCGTCCACGACGGCCAGCTCGCCCGGCTGGGCGTGCGTCAAGAGCGCACTCACGCCGGTGATGGCGGGGATCTCCAGCGTGCGGGCGAAAATGGCGCCGTGGGAAGTGGGGCCCCCGTGCTCCGCCACGATGGCGGCCACGCGCTCCACCTCGAGACGCGCGAACAGCGTCGGCAGGATCTGGTCGGCCACCACGACGGAGCCGGGCTGCATGGGGTCGCTCTGGTGCCGAACCCCCAGCAGCTTCTCCATGACGCGCCGTCCCACATCTTCGATGTCGGCGCCGCGTTCGCGGAAGTAGGGGTCCTGGATCCGCTCGAAGGTCTTGCGGTAGTGGTCCACCACGGCGCGCACGGCCGCCAGCGCGTCGCCGCTCTCCTCCACCTGCTGTTCCAGCTTGGTGACGAACCCGTGGTCCTCCACGATCTGCATCTGGGTGTAGAAGACGGCGGCGAACTCGGGGCCGAAGCGCTCGCCCACCTGCTCGCGCAGCTCGTCGATCTCGCGCCGCGCGTCCGCCAGGGCGCTGATCAGGTCCTCTTTCTCGCGGGCCGGATCCGAACTGGGCTCGTAGTCCAGACGAGCCAGATCGATAGGATCCTCCAGCCGGTAGACCGGGCCGATGGCCACCCCGCGCATGGTCGGGATCCCGCGCAGCTCGAGCGTCCCCGAGCGACCACCGGAGTCGGCCTCCGGTCGCGTCCGCTCGCCGGCCGGAGACGCCGCCAACGCGATCAGGCGCGCGTTGATCACCACCGGCGCCAACAGCTGGGCGCAGGTTTGGAGCAGGCCGATGTCCTGGGGATCGAAGCGGCGGGACTCGAGCGTCTGGATCACCAGGACGCCGATCGTCACCCCCTGGACGATCAGGGGGGCCGCCAGCAGAGAGGCGTAGCGCTCTTCCCCCGTTTCGGGGAAATAGCGGCTGCGGGGATCGTCGAGTGCGGTCTCGATGGCCACCGTCTCGCGCCGCTCCGCGGCCGCGCCCACCAGGCCCTCGCCGAACGCCAACTGCACCTGACCCACGCACTCGGGGTCGAGCCCGATCGTGGCGGACAGAGTCAGAGTCCGCAGATCCGGCTCCGTCAGGTAGATCGAGCAGACGTCCGCATCCAGGCGCTTGCCCACCAGGTCGATGACGTTGGCGAGGGTCTCCTGCAGGTCGTGGGACCGCGAGACGATCTCGGCGACGTCCGCCAGCAGTGAGACGCGATCGGGAATCGGGGGGACCTCCACATGAAGGGCCACGCCCTCCGACGGGGTCTCCTAGGGTACCGGAACCGGGGCAGGCTTTGGGCCGCCGCGATGCGGCAGGCCCGAGACGGATCAGTGGTGGGTCGGGAAGGGGTCCATGGGCCGCAGGGGCGGGAACACCATGTCCTTGTCTTCGAAGCGAAGACCCAGAGCGAGCAGGATCTTCCGCTTGGTGTCCATGCGGCAGTTCATGCCCTTTTCGACGCTGTGGATGGTCCGGAGCGCCACCTTGGCCTTGCGAGCCAGCTGTGCCTGGGTCATGAGCTTGTTCTCGCGAAGCTCGCGGACGCGGTTCTTTCGGATCTCACCTGACATCGAGTCGCACTCCTTGCCGCACGCTCCGGGAGTCGCTCCCGGAGTACCGTCTGGACTCGCCCCCGCGTTTCGGAAGCCACGGGCGTTTCTTTAGGAAAAATCAAGCGTTGGGCGGGCTCGGGGGTGTCTTCAGGGGGGTGAAGCACGATCGCAGGAAGCCTTTGCCCCGCTTGCGATTGGAAGGTTCCGCCGCCGCTTCACGAAGCTTCCCGAACCCCCATTAGGGCATCAGGAGCCGGCAACTCGACAGGTCCCGAACGAGACCGTTCGGACGTCCGGTTCGGCATCCGATGCTAGAATTTCAGACCCCCCCGGAGAGGCCCTTGCGCCGCGCCCATATCCTCATTCTCGTCGGCTTGGTTCTGGTGGGCGCCTCGGTGGCGGCAGGCGCCTGGGTGTCCTCGCGCGTAGGCCAAGCCACCCTGCGGGCCGAGGCCGAACACCAGTTGGCGCGCGTCCTGAAGGGGCCGGCCGAGATCGACCGCACCCGGCTGCTGCTGCGGCTGGGCCTCCGGCTCGAGGGCGAGGGCGTGCGGGCCTACCCCAGTGCCCCGGGCACCAGCGGGCCCGGCCATCAGCTGACGGCCGAGCGCGTGGCGGCCGGCGTCGACGTGCTGTCGCTCCTGATCGGTCGCTTCCGCCTGCGCTGGCTACTGGTGGAGGACGGCCACTTCCACATCACTCGCTCTGCCGAGGGAGCTTGGGCCCCCTATCCGGTCGCCTTCGTGACGCGCAAACGCCCTCCGCCGCCCGCGGGCGCCGAGGGCGAGAAGCTCTTGGGCGTGGTGCGGGCGGCGGAGGCGACGGCGCGGGCGCTGTTCGAACGCCCGCTCGCGGCCAACCGCGTCCAGCTCCGCAACGCCACGGTCTCGTTGGCCGACCGGTTCCCCACCGCGTTGGAGCAGCCCCCCGTCTTCATCGCGCTGGAGCAGGTCGACGGCGTCCTCGAGCACAGCTGGTTTTCGGATCGGGCCGAACTGGTGCTGGAGGGCGTGCTGGTGGGTGGAGCGGGCCAGCGCACGCCCATCGAGATCCGCGGGCGGCGCGAGTCGGACGGCGGGCTGCGACTGACCGTGGCGCTGCGCGAGTTCCCGCTCGACCTGCTGGATCCCTACGCGCGGGTGCAGCATCCGGACGGAACGCTCTCGGGACGCCTGACCGGCGTCGTCGACGTCCTGACGTACGGCCGCGACCAGAGCACGGTGGAGCTCGACTGGGTGGTCCGCGACCTCGCGACGGCGGTGCCGCGTCCCGGCTCGAGCCCCTCCGTTCCCATCCGCACCCCGCATCTCTCGCTTCGCACTTTCGTGGAGGTCACCGAGAACCGGCTGCGGGTGCGGGAGGCGCGTCTGCGCGGAGGCGTGATCGATCTGGCCGCCACCGCCGCCGCCGAGCGCCCGCTGGGCCCGCGCTCGGCGGTTCGGGTCGATCTGGAACTCCAAGCCCTGTCCCTGGTCGAGATCCAGAGCCTGGTCGGCTGGCTGCCGGAAGAATCCCGCGACCGCCTGGCGCCCTGGCTCGAACGCTTCCAGGCCGGTCGGCTGCTGAGCGCAGGCACCCGCGGTTCCGCCCACGTCGAGAACTGGCGCAAGCTGCTGGCCGGCCACACCCGGCGGCTCCCGCGCGGTTTCGTGGTGCACGGCACTCTGGACGGCGTCGAGCTCCAGACGACCGAGGGCAACCGCTTGACCGATCTCTCGGGCCGCGTCGAATGGAGCGGGGATCGCCTCGAAATCCACGAGGCGCGGGCGCAGCTGAACGACACGCAGCTCCCCACCATCGAGGCGACCGTCTCGGGCGTCTCCCACGTACTGGCGTCGCCGCCCGAAGCGCGCCAGCTGGAAGCCAGGGCCAGCGCCCTGCCCGGACTGGGCGCGCTCGTGCGCCTCTTCGACCGTCCGAACGACGCGGAGCGCGAACCGACCACGGTTCACCTGGAGATCGACGAACTCGATCACCCCGCGCTGGCTTGGCCCCTGCGCGACCTTCGGGCCAGCCTCCACGCCCCGCCCGGCAGCCTGCAGATCACCGCCGAGTCCGGCCGCTTCGGCGGCGTCCCCGTGCGCGGCGAGGCCGTCTGGACCTTCGACGAAGAACGGCGGTTCCACTTGAGCTTGATCGCTTCGCCTCCTCCAGCGGGTGAAGCCCCCGAGGCCGAGCCCGCGCCCGAGCCGCGGCCGCCACGCGACCCCAACGTGTGGGCGCGCGGTCGCTTGAGGATCAACTCGTTCCGACTGGCCGAGCTCGCGCTCGAACCCGTCACGGGACGGATCGACCTCCAGGGAACGAAGCTGGCCTTCAGCGAGCTCGAAGCGCCGCTGCCCGTCTCGGGGTCCGTGCGCGGCCACGCGACGGTCGATCTCTCCGAATCCGCGGAAGTGGGCCTGCGCGCCGACTTCGCCCTGAGTGAGGCCGACGTGGACGCGCTGGGCCACGGCCTGGGGTTGCCCGCTGGATTCGCCACCGGGCGGGCCAAGCTGGTCGCATCACTGTCCGGGCACATGCGGCCCGGCGATCCGCTGGCGGCGGGCATCGATGGCGTGATCTCGTTGGAGGCCCGCGAAGGCGAGATTCGCCAGAAGCTCCCGGTGATCGCCGCGGTGGCGCTGGCCAGCGAGGTCTTCAATCCGCTCTGGGACCGGGACGCCATTCGCTACGACCAGGTCGACAGTGTGCTCGACCTCGAGGACGGGCTCATGGTCACGGAGTCGTTCGCGATCGAGGGCCCCGACGTCCGCGTGCTGGCGTCGGGCAAGGTCGATCTGGCCAGGCCCCCCCACGAGATTCAGGCGGTCGTCGCGTTGAAGGTGTTCCGTACGCTGCAACCCCTGAACCTGCTCCCGAACTTCGACGAAGGGCTTCTGGTGGCGTACTTCGAAGTGGACGGCCCCTGGGCGAAGCCCGAGTCCCGACCTCTCGCGCTTCGGTCTCTCGCTGGGTCGATCATGCCCACGTTCGTCACCAAGGGCCTGCAGGTGCTGCGCGACCAGCTTCTCGGCAACGGGAAAGCCCAGCCCCGCGGTCCCGGCACACGCCGGCGCAACCGCCGCGCGCCCCCGGCGGAGCCCGCACCGTGAACCGCACCGCCCGCTCCAAGCTCCGCTCGCGTCGGGCGGCCGCCCGCGAAGCCGCCGCGGCCCGGCGCCGGGGCGAGCGCGTCGTCTTCACCAACGGGTGCTTCGATCTGATTCACGCGGGACACATCCGCAGCCTCGAGCAGGCCAAGAGCCTGGGCGACCGACTGGTGGTCGCGGTCAACAGCGATGCGAGCGTGAGGCGGCTCAAGGGGCGGGGCCGTCCGATCGTCCCGGAGCGCCAGCGCGCGGAGGTGGTCGCGGCCCTCGAGTGCGTCGACTGGGTGCTGCTCTTCGGCGAGGACACACCGCTGGGTGCCATCCGAGCCGTGGGCCCGGACGTACTGGCCAAGGGTGGGGACTGGTCTCTGGAGGAGATCGTCGGCCGCGAAGAGGTGGAGGCGCGCGGTGGTCGGGTCGTGCGCCTGCGCGAGGTCCGGGGCGTCCGGACCACGGAGCTGCTCCGGCGAATCCGCCGGCGCTGACTCGAACTGGCCCCCTCGGGCGTCCAACCGGGGTACCGTGACCCGGTCGTCGGCTCGTGAGGGAGAGCGAGCCGTCGTCGCCGACCCGACGTCGCGGAACCCCGGGGAGGGACGCGTGAGCCCTGAAGAAACCCTGCAGCGACTGCGACACGAAGTCGGTCGCGTCTTGGTGGGCCAACGCGGCTTGGTGGACGGCCTCCTGGTGGGACTGCTCTCGAACGGCCACGTGTTGGTGGAGGGCGTGCCGGGGCTGGCCAAGACCACGGCCGTTCGCACGTTGGCGGCGGCGCTGGGGCTCGACTTCCGACGCGTGCAGTTCACCCCCGACCTGCTGCCTGGAGATCTGACGGGCAACCCCGTCTTCGTGCCCGACCGGGGCGAGTTCGAGGTCCGCAAGGGCCCGCTGTTCACGTCGGTCCTGCTGGCCGACGAGATCAATCGCGCGCCGGCCAAGGTCCAATCCGCGCTGCTCGAGGCCATGGAGGAGCGCCAGATCACGATCGGCGGCGAGACTTTGCGGCTGCCCGATCCGTTCCTGGTGATGGCGACACAGAACCCGGTCGAATTGGAGGGCACGTACGCGCTGCCCGAGGCACAGCTCGACCGCTTCCTCTTGAAGCTGGTCGTCGACTATCCCAGTGAAGAGGAGGAGCTGGAGATCGTGACCCGCGACCAACCCGCCGTGGAGGAAGTGGCGGTCGCCGCGGACGCGGCGGCCATTCGCGATCTCCGCGACGCCGCCGAGAAGATCTTCGTCGCCCCCGAGCTCGGCCACTACGCCGTCCGGATCGCGCGTGCCACGCGCGAAGCGCGGCCGGCTCCCTTCGCCGGGACGGAGATGCAAGCCGTCGTGGAGCTCGGCGCGTCGCCCCGCGCCGCCAAGGCCCTGATTCAGGCGGCCCGGGCGCGCGCGCTGCTGGAAGGTCGCGAATTCGCGACCCCGCACGACGTCAAGCACATGGCGCCCCAGGTGCTCGCACACCGGATGGCCGTCACGGTGGAGGCGGAGGCGGACGGCATCACGGCTCGGACCGTGTTGGACGCGATCCTGGCGTCCGTGCCCGCCCCTTGATCGGGCGATCCACCCCGACCCCGGCCGAGCGCTCCGCAGCCGAGGTTTCGCGGGCGGCTCGACAGCTCCTCATCCGGAGCCGGCGCCGGGCCTCCGGCGTGTTCGGGGGCAACTACGCCAGCGCGTTTCGCGGCGCGGGCATGGAGTTCGAAGAGTCCCGGCCCTACTCGCCCGGCGACGACATTCGCCACTTCGACTGGAACGCGCTCGCCCGCACCGGCGAGCCGTTCGTCAAGCACTACCGCGAAGAGCGCGATGCCACTTTGTCACTGGCGCTCGACGTCTCCGCGTCCATGGCGTTCGGGACCACCGGGCGCACGAAGGCCAGTACCGCCGCCGAAGCCGCCGCACTGCTGGCCGCCGCGGCCGGCCAGGCCGGCGACCGCGTCGGACTGCTTTGCTTCGCGGACCGAGCGCTGACGGCGGTCCCCGCCGCGCGGGGGCGGGCCCATGTCGGACGTGTGATCGAGCTCCTGTTCGCCGCCAGTCAAGCGCCCGGCGGCGGCACGCGGCTCGCAACCGCCGCGGACAGCCTCGACAGCGCGACGCGTCGAGCCTCGGTCGTGGTGCTGTTGTCCGACTTTCGCGACGACGCGCTCCTGACCGAGGAGTCGAGCGCGTCTTCCGCGCTGGCCCGCATGGCCCGCCACCGCGATCTGGTCGCCGCCGTGCTGCAAGACCCGCGCGAACGCGAATTGCCCCGGGTCGGCCTGCTGCGGCTCGCAGATCCCGAGCGACCCGGCCGCTCCGTCTGGCTCGACACCGGTTCCGATCGGGTCCGGCGGCGCTACCGCCAAGCGGCGGAGGCGCGCCGGCACACGCTGGAGGCGCGGCTGCGGGGAGCCGGAGCCGAACCGCTGTGGTTGCGAACCGATCGCGACCCCCTGCAGGCCCTGCAGGGCTTCTTTCAGCGCCGCGCCGCCCGACTCCACCGGGGAGCGGCCTAGTGGGCCGGGGGATCCTCGTGGCGCTGGCGTTGGTCGCGGCCGCACTCCCCGGGCACGCCAGCGACCAGACCCATGAGACGCGCGCCCTGCTGGCCTTCGAGCCCGGCACCGTCGAGGTGGGACAGGTCTTGGAAGCGCGGGTCCTGGTGTCGACGCCGCCCCACCACCGCGTGGTCCCGTGGGTGCCTCCGGAACAGGAGGCGTTCTGGGTCCTCTCCCTCGAACGCGCCGAGCCCGAGCGCCGTGTCGACCACTGGCTCCACCGCACCCAGATCCGCCTGCGTCCGCGAAAGGCGGGCGTCCTCGAGTGGCCCGCCTTCTCCATCGCCATCGAGGACGGTGCCGGTGCCCGCACGAGCGTGGAGATCCCCGCGCGCTCCTTCGAGGTGGTGTCCGCCCTCGCCCGCTACCCGGGACGCGAGCAGCCGTTCGGGCTGCGGTGGCCCGAACTGGGTTCGCTCCCCCTGCCCTCGGCCTGGGTCGCGGCGCTCGGGCTGGGGATCGGCCTCGCCCTCGGCGCGGCCCTGGGATGGGCGATCCGGGCGGCCCGACGCGCGCGCCCTACGCCGGTCTGGGAACCTGCGCCGGCACCGGCGGAAGAGGGCCTCGGGGCCTGGGCCCGACGGGAACTGGAGGCCGCGCTGGCCGAGTGCGACGCGGATCCGAGCGCGGCCGCGACGCGCGCGGCGCGGACCCTGCGTTGGGTTCTCGAGCAGCGCTTCGGCGCCGATGCGGTCCACTGCACGACCGAAGAGCTGTCCGCCGCGACGCCGCCCCTGGCCGCCCGCTCGCGCTGGCCGGAGCTGGTGCGCATCCTGGCGGGCCTCGACTCCGTGCGCTTCCCACCGCCGCGCCACGGCAGCCAGCTCCGCGACAGCACCGCCCAACTGGTGCGCGCCGCCGTCCGGTGGGCCGCCGACGCGGCGCCACTGGAGTCCGCGTGAACGCCGGCGCAGAAGCCTGGCTGGCGCCGTTCCTGCGCTTCGCGGAGATCGACGCGTTCGAGCATCCCGAACGCCTGTTGGCACTGGCCGCCGCCCTCGCCGTGGCACTGACCGTGCTCGCCTTCCGGCGACCTCCCGCCGTGGCGTGGCCCGCGCTGGTGGAGGCCCGCGTCGCCGGCGCCCGGCGTCTGGACCCCGGCCGCGCCCTTCAGTGGCTCACGCGCGCCGTCGGGCTCGCGGCCCTGGCCGGGGTCGTGGCCGGACCGGTCCGTCACTCGCCGGCCGCCCCCGAGCCGGGCCTCGGGCTCGACATCGTGCTGGTCCTGGACACGTCCGCCAGCATGCGCGCCTTGGATACCCAGAGCGCCGGGCGCCTGCAGTCGCGTCTCGATCTGGCCGTCGAAGCCGTGACGCGGTTCGCCCGCAAGCGCGTCGCCGACGGCGACCGCGTCGGCTTGGTCGTGTTCGGCGACCACGCCTTCACCCAGTGTCCGCTCACGAGCGACGGGAGCTTGTTGGCGGCGGCCTTGGGGCGGGTCGAGGCCGGCATGGCCGGTCGCGCGACCGCACTGGGCGACGCTCTGGCCCTCGGAGTCAAGCGCGCGACGGCGGCGGCGACCGCCGAGGGCGTTGAGGCAGGGCACGTGGTCGTGCTGCTGACCGACGGGCGCAGCAATGCCGGCGGGGTTCCGGTCGAGATCGCGATTGCGTTGGCGCGGCAGAACGGCGTGCGCGTCCACACCGTCGGCATCGGAGGCCGCGAGGCCCGCGTGCCCGTGGAGCCCGCAGCCGGAGATGCCGGCCGCGGACTCCGCTTCGAACGGCACGAAGTCGATCTGACCGCGCTCGAGCGCATCGCGGGACAGACGCGCGGGCGCTTCTTCGCCGCGACCAACCCGGGCGACCTGGCGAACGTCTACGCGACCATCGACGCCACCGAACGGGTGCCGCGGCCCGGTCCCCAAGGCCCGCAAGAGAGTCCGCACCCCGAGCCGCTGTTGTCCCTGGCCGGCATCGCCCTGCTGGCCGAGCTCGGAACCCTCCGCGTGATGCGGCGGCGGCTGCCGTGATGGCCGCGGGCTGGGTTCACGGCGACGCGCTGCCGATCGCCATCGCGCTGGCGGTTGCCTGCGCCGCCGCCCTCGCCGTCGCGGGCTGGAGGGCCCACACACGACGGCGACGCCTGCTCGGCCGAGCGGCGGGCCCGGCGACGCAGGGAGGCCTCACCGACTTTCTCCTGTGGGCAACGCTGGTGCTGATCGTCATCGCGTGGGCCGGACCTCGGTGGAGCACGCGGTCCGTCTCGGTGCCCCGTTCCAACCTCGATCTGGTGCTGCTGCTGGACGTCTCGCGCAGCATGGACGCGCGCGACGTCGCGCCCAGCCGCTTCGCGCGGGGCCAGCAGATCGCGTCGTCCGTGCTCGACGCCCTCCTGCCCGGCGACCGCGCAGCCCTGGCGGTCTTTGCCGGGCGCGGCGTCCTGCTGACCCCGCTCACCCCCGACCGGCGAGCGCTGGCGGAGCTGATCCCGGGACTGGACACGCGTCTGGTTCAACCCCAAGGCTCGCGCCTGGTGGCCGGCGTCTCCGCGGCGCTGGAGGCGTTCTCCCCGGAGCCGCGCCCGCGCGTCCTGGTGGTGGTGAGCGACGGGGAAACGCACGGGGAACGCCCCGGTGCCGCGGCGGCGGTCGTGGCGGGGCACGACGTGCACGTGGTCGCGGCGGCGCTCGGCACGGAAGCCGGCACGACGATTCCCGACCACGGCACCAGCCTGCGCGACGACACCGGAAACGTCGTCACCACGCGCCGACGGCTCTCGCAGCTCGCCGACCTGGCGGACGCCGGCGGCGGACGCGTGTGGACGGGCGATGCCTGGGGCCGCGTCGACGTCGGCGCCTTGCTGGCCTCCGTCCGGGGTCGTGGGACGGCGGCGTCGGAGCCTCTGGTCCGGGAGCTGCCGGCTCCGGCGGCCGGCCCGTTGGCCGCGGCGGCGTTCCTGCTCTGGAGCCTCGAGGCGGTCTTCGTCCGGCGGCGCCTGCGGCTGCGCCCGGTGGCCGCGCTCGCGCTGTTCGGCGGGCTGCTCCTGGGCGCCGGGCCCGACGCCCAGCGCACTGCGACCGACCTGGTGGCGATGCTCGAGGACCGCGCCCGTGTGGCGCCGCTGGGAGGCACCGACTTGGTGCGGCTGGGGCTCGCCCGCGCCGAGCTGGGAGACACGGAGGCAGCAGAGCGGGCCCTCGAGGAGGCGGGTCTGCGCGGCGAGACGCCCGCTTTGCGCGCGCTGGCGTGGTACGACCTGGGAGTTCTCGCGGTGGGGCGCGAAGATTGGAAGACCGCGCGCGATCACTTCTGGCGGGCGCTCTCGGAGAACGACGACAGCCCACACACCCGCTTCAACTACGAGTGGACGCGGCGCCGAGCGCTGGCCCAATCGCCCGCCGCGGCCGAGGCACCGCCTCCGCGCCCGCCTCCCGCCCGGGCCGAACCCCCGCGCCGAGAATCCACGCGGCGGCAGCCGCCTCCCCCCGAACTCACGCCGGGCGAGGGCCGGCGCTGGCTCGCGCGAGTGTCGGAAGACCCGAGGGCCAGCGTGCGAAACGCCGTGGCCGCCGGCGAAGACCGCCCCCGCCGCCGTACGGGACCCGCGTGGTGATCCCGCGCGGCCTGGTGTTGGCCCTGCTCAGCCTGGCGGCGTTCGGCGGCCCCGCCGTTGCGGACGCCTCCCTCTGTCACGCCGAGGCCGCCATCGAACCCGCGCGGCCCTACGTGGGTCAACAGCTCCGCTACGTGGCGCGTCTCACCCGGAGAGCCGACGCCGAGAAGGTCGAGTGGCTCCGCGCGCCCGTGTTCCCCGACTTTCGCAGCGAGTGGCTGCCAGGACGCCCGGAGCACCGCCGCGAGCGGCACTCCGAAGCGGACTTCTACACCCGAGAAGAACACCGTTCGGTGTTTCCGCTGCGGGCCGGAGTCCTGGAGATCCCGCCGGCGCGACTGCGCTGCACCTCGGCCGCGACGGGGGAGAGCGAGGAGGTGGCCCTGGAAGCACTCCAGGTCGACGTGCGGCCGATCCCGACCGAGGGACGGCCGCCGGAGTGGGGCGGGCTGGTGGGACCGGTTCAGGTGAAGGCCACCGTCGAGCCGCGCCGCATCGCGCTCGGCCAGAGCTTCCGCATCTCACTGCAGCTTCGGGGAGCCGGCAATCTCTGGGATGCCGCGCCGCCCTTCTCCGACGACGCCGAGTTCGGGGCGTCGGAGGTCTTTCGCCAACCGCCGGCGCTCCGGATCGACACGGGCGAGGGCGTCTACCTGCAGCGCTTCTTTCGCTTCGACGTGGTTCCGCGCGAACCGGGCTCCCTGGTGGTTCCGCCGGTGACGGTCGCCTTCTTCGACCCCCACCGCGGCGAGTTCGCCCAGGTGCGGACCGCCGCGGTCGAAGTGCAGGTGGAGGCGCTGGCCGCGCCTCCCGCGGCGAATCCAGCCAGCGCGGTCGCGCGCCCGCCGACCACCGCCGCCCGACCCGGATCGGGACTCTGGTGGGCCGCGGGCGGCGTTCTCGCCGCGGCGGGCGGGGTCGGCGTCTCCGAGCTGCTACGGCGGAGGCGCCGACGACGCGAGCCGGTGGAAGCGGCGCTGCGGGAGGCGGCGGACCCGGAGCACTCGAATCGCGAACGGGCGCGACATCTCGAGCGAGCGCTGCGGGCGGCGGTCGCACGCCGGAATCCCGCCCTGGCCGAAGCTTCGGCGGACGAGTGGTCGAGCCGGTCTCCCGAACTCGCGGAGGCGGCACGGGCCCTGCGCGAACTGGAGCGCCACCGCTTCGGTCACTCGCAGGAGCCCGTGGACGCCGCGGCGACCCGACGCACCATCACTCAGCTGCTGCGCGGCGACTGAGCTTCCGGACGCGAGAGAGATCGCGCGGCGTGTTGACGTTCGAGAGCGCCGTACCGTCGGGGTCCAGCTCGGCCAGGGCCTGGCCTTCGACGAAGCCGACGTCCAGTCGTTCGAGCAGTTCGTGCAGGGCCAGCCGACCCGCTGCGAGGGACTTCCGCGCCACCTCCAGCACGGGTTCGCGCTCGTACAGGGCGCACAGCGGGTGGACGCCCTTCGCGTCGCGCGGCACCACGGCCTGGCGCGCCGGCCAGGCGCACAATCCCAACAAGAGCTCCGGGGACAGCAGGGGCAGATCGGTGGCCACCACCAACACGCGCTCGGCGGAGGCCGCCTCCAGCGCCGACACGAGCCCGCGCAGGGACGACGGCGGTCCAGCGCCGTCGGCGACGAAGCGCCCCGGGGCGTCGGGAGGCGCCTCTTCGCCCCCGACCAGCAACACCTCGTCGCAACAGCTCGCCAGCAACCGGGCCAACCGAACGGCGAACGGCACCTCGCCCAGGACCAGAGAAGCCTTGTCGCGGCCCATGCGGGTGGAAGCGCCACCCACCAGCAGCGCGGCCGCGATGTTCTCGAAGCGCCCGGTCCGGCCGTAGGCGGCTTCGTCCATGGACTACAGCGGCCCCGGACCGGTGCCGGCGAAGAACTCCTCGTCGAGCACCTGAATCGAAACGCGGTCGCCAGCGGCCAGCCGGGTGGCCTCCGCGGGGAACACCAAGAGCCCGTGCGCCAGCGTCATGGAACGAAGCACGCCGGAGCTCTGATTGCCGGTGCTGGTGGCGCGCAGCTCGTCACCTTCGCGACTGAGCTGCACGCGCACGAAGTGCAGACGCCCGGCCTTCTTCTCGAGCGGATGGGTCAACGTCGCCGTCACGCGCGCACGGTAGAGCGAGGTGTGTCCCTGGAGCTTGCGCAGCGCGGGGCGCACGAACTGCTCGAAGGTGACCGAGGCGGAGACGGGATTGCCGGGCAGCCCGAAGACCAGCGGCCCGCGACCGTCCTCGAAGCGCCCGAAGGCGAGCGGATAGCCCGGCTTCATGAGCACCCCCCAGAACACGAGGCGACAGCCGAGCTTCTCGAGGACGGGGCGCACGTAGTCGCGATCGCCCACCGAAACCCCGGCCGAGCTCACCAGGACGTCGGCCGAGAGGCCGGCGCGCAGGTGGCGCTCCAGGTCCTCGGGCGTGTCGCGGGCGATCCCCAGGTAGACGGGGTCGGCGCCCACCTCGCGACACTGGGCGGACAGGGTGTAGGAGTTGGACGAGACGATGCGGCCCCCCGCCGGATCGCGGTCCGGCTCCACCAGCTCGTCGCCTCCCGACAGGATGGCCACGCTCGGACGCTGGTGAACGGCCACCACCGAACGGCCCAGGGAGGCCAGCATGCCCAGCTCGGCGGGCCCCAGCCGCCGGCCGGGTGCCAGAATCTCTTGCCCAGCGCGCACGTCTTCCCCCGCCTCGCGCACGTGCTCCCCGATCGACGGTGCAATGAGAATGCGAACGCGATCGCCAACGGCGTCGGTGTCCTCCTGCCGCACCAC
>JAKSBN010000248.1 GCA_022361175.1 Pseudomonadota bacterium
CATGCGAAGCCAGCTTCGCTGCAGACTGAGCTTCGAGCTCGACGGCCAGGAGCAATCCCTGGTACTCGGCGATGACCCTGTGGTCATCGGCCGCTCGCCGTCGTGCGACCTGGTGATCCCCCACGAGAGCGTGTCGCGCACACACGTTCGCGTCACCGGGGGAGACGGCGGCTGGCAGGTGGCCGACCTCGGCAGCAAGAACGGCCTCCGGGTCAATACGTTCAAGGTCGAGCAGCAGGCGCTGAAGAACGGCGACCGCATCGACCTGGGCGCCATCCGGATCTACGTCGACATCAGTCCCGCCGGCAAGAGCGCCGAGGCGCGGGTGGTCTGGGACGAGCAGCAGGACCGCGGGCTCCGCACCGAGGTGATCGACATGGATCGCCTCCAGAGCATGCTGGGGCCGTCCGCCGAGCCGCCCGTGGGCCGCGACCTGACCGAGTCCGGGCCCCAGCCGGAGCAGGGCGAGAGCGGACCGCTCTCCGAACCGGCCCACCTGGGCGCGCTGTTCAGCCAGGCGGCCGAAGCGCTCATCTCGTGCGACTCGCTGGATGAGACGCTGAAACGCATCTTGGCGCTGGTGTTCAGCAACCTGCCGGCCGAGCGCGGAGTCATCTGTCTCTACGACGAGGCGACCAGCGAGACGGAGCCCAAGGTCATGCGCACCCGGGACGGGGTCCCGGAGGAGCCGATCCGCATCAGCAGCAACATCGCCAACGACGTGATCCAGAACCGGCAGGCGCTGCTGGTGCAGGACACGGCGTCGGACGAGCGCTACGGAAATGCCGACAGCATCATCTCCATGCGCATCACCTCCGCCATGTGCGCCCCCCTCTACCGCGACGGGCACGTGGGCGGCTTCATCTACGTGGATCAGCAGAGCGGCAAGCACCCGCTCAAGACCCACGATCTGCAGATGCTCTCGACGCTGGCCGTGCTCTCGGCCGTGGCCGTGGAGCAGGCGGCGCTGCGCGACGGCCTGCGCCAAGAACAGGAGATGCGGTCCAAGCTGGCGCGCTACAGCTCACCGGCCGTGGTCGACCGAATCGTGCGGGCGCCGGCGGGGACGCACATGGGCATGGTGGCGGACGAAGGCGACGTGACGGTCCTCTTCGCCGACATCACGGGCTTCACCTCCACGGCCGAGACGATGCGTCCCGCCGAAGTCGTCCGCATGTTGAACCAGGTCTTCGAGTCGCTCACCGAAGTCGTCTTCGAACACGAGGGCACGCTCGACAAGTTCCGCGGCGACGGCATGATGGCGTTCTTCGGCGCCCCGCTGGCCCAGAGCGACCACGCTCGGCGCGCGGTGGCGTGCGCCCTGCGCATGCAGGAAGTGCTGCAGAGCCAGGAGGTGTGCGACGGCGAGGGCCGGGTCCTCACCATGCGCATCGGGATCAACTCCGGCCCCGTCATCGTGGGCGACATCGGCTCGCCCCAGCGCAAGGACTACACCGTGATCGGCGACGTCGTGAACACCGCCAGCCGGTTGGAGTCTTCCGTGGCCAAGCCCGGCGAGGTGGCCATCGGCCCCACCACCTTCGAGCAGGTGAAGGACGACTTCGACTGCGAGCCCCTCGAAGAAGTCCAGCTGAAGGGCAAGAGCCAGCTGGTCCGCCCCTACCGCGCGCTCCGGGCCAAAGCCGACGCCTAGCGCGGATCGAGCCGGATGAAGTAGCGGGGCGGGAAGCCCGTCAGCACCCGGAAGAAGAGACCCAGACTGCGCTCGGCAGCCACGCGATCGTGCTCGGCGCCCGTGACCGGGACGGCCCGGTAGTCCCCCTGGCTGCCGTCCAGCGTCACCTGCACTTCCGCGTTCTCGAGGGCGCGGTTGTACCACGCGCGGGGCCAGTGGTTGGCCGCCACGTAAAGCTGACCGTCGCTCTCCAGTCGCGACAGGACGCGGTCGTGCGGTGTCCCGTCCGCCTCGAAGGTGGTGATGACCAGGGTGGATTCGCCGGCGGGCTGGAGGTACCCGATCAGCGACTCGAACACGACGACGATTCCGACGTAGGCCAGAACGACCCCGCCTGCGATCTTCATGGCCTTCTGCATCACCCTTCCTCCTCGCTGTCGTTCCTGCGGACCCACACTCTAGGGCAAGCGGTTCGCGCTGTAGAGATCGCCTGCCAACTTCACGGTTTCCTGACCACGTGCGTCGCCTTTCTAGTAGTGGCATATTATGTGTCAATATATAGAGACGTCGAGAAGAGGGGACTTATGCGCCGTTGGATCTGGCTGCTCGGGGGCGGCGTGGCCGGCGCCGCCCTGTTGATGGGAGTTCTCTCACGCACGCCCGCGGTCCAGGACGCCGTGTTCGCGCGCGGGCTGGCGGCGCGGATGGAGCCCGCCGGCACCGGGTTGCTGGAGCCGGACGCGCTGCGGGTCCTCCTGTGCGGGACCGCGTCGCCCTTCCCTCACCCCACCCGGGCACGGCCGTGCACCGCTGTCTTCGCGGCCGGGAGATTCTACGTAGTGGACACGGGGACGGGCTCCTGGAACAACCTGGCGCTGTGGGGCATCCCCGCGGAGCGGATCGGCGGCGTCCTGCTCACCCATTTTCACTCCGACCACATCGGCGAGCTGGGGGAGTTCGACCTGCAGACGTGGGTCGCGGGTCGTCCCGAACCGCTCAGCGTCTTCGGACCCCGCGGCGTCGAGCGCGTCGTGGCCGGCTTCGAAGAAGCCTATGCGCTGGACACCGACTACCGCATCGCGCACCACGGTGCCGACTTCCTGCCCGCCGAACGAGGCCGGATGCGGGCCCGGCCCCTGGATCCGATCCCGGCCGAGGGTCTCGCACCGGTGCTCGAGCGGGAGGGCCTCGTCGTGACGTTCTTCCGCGTCGACCACGCGCCGGTCTCTCCGGCGGTCGGCTACCGCTTCGACTACCGCGGACGCTCGGTGGTCGTGAGCGGCGACACCGCCCGCTCGGCCGGCGTCGCCGCCGCGGCACGCGGCGCCGACGTGCTGGTGCACGAGGCCCAGGCCAACCACATGGTGGCGACGATCCGCGACGTCGCCCGGGCCGCCGGACGCGAGCGTGTGGCCCACGTGATGGAGGACATCCCGGACTACCACACCACGCCGGTCGAGGCGGCCGCCCTGGCCAACGAGGCGCAGGTGGGCCTGCTCGTCCTCACCCACCTGACGCCGCCTCCCGCGAACGGCTTGCTGGTCAACCTATTCACCCGGGGTGTCCGCGAGGCGCGAGACGGAGACTGGCTTCTGGGCGACGACGGCCTGCTGATCGAGCTGCCCGCCGACTCGAAGGCCATCGAGACGCGCCGCCTGCGCTGACGCGCCTACAGCCAGTCGAAGCTCTCGCGCAGGGCCTCTCGTCCCCCGCTCTCCAGCACCTCGCCGTGGGTCACGAGGACCCGGTCGAAGTCCCACTCCAGCAGGCGATCGATGGAGCGGCGCAGCGCCGGCCTGTCGCGAACCAGCGAGCGCCCGTACCGGGTCATTCCGAAGCGGCCGTAGGCGTCGTTGAGGCGCAACAGCACGCGCTGCAGGCGCGAGCCCACGTGGAGCAGGTGGAAGCAGATGTCCGTCAGCAACAGCGTCCGGCTGGCGGCGTGGAAGAACGCCACCTCGTTGACGCTCGGCATGCCGCCCACGACGTGCTGCTCCAACACGCCGCGCCAGGCCTCCGGCGGCGACTCCTGCAGCTCGGCGGCGAACTCGAGGTCGGCCCGCTTGGCCGGCAGCCCCGGCGCGCCGTAGCTCTGCGCGTCGGGAAACGCCCGCTGGGCCTCCGCCAGGTGGAGATGGTGGAGGCAGTTGGAGGCCACCAGGGCCCGCACCGGCCCGAGGGCGCGAATGGCGTCGCACTGGTCGGGTCGCAGCGGCCCCGGCGAGTGGACCCACAGGCCCCCGTCGGCCAGTCGCACCACGCTGGTGCGCGTCCCCAGCTGCAGGGACCCCACGCGCAGGGGCAGCGCGAGGGTACAGAGGTCCGGAGTCAACGCCTGGAGCGAAGTGGTCACAGGAGGCCTCCCGTTGGTTCGATCCGCCGATTTTACTCCCACGCCGAAACGCGGTAACTGGTCGAGATGCGGGCGCGCCGGGTGCGACGGCGCCCTATGCTCCTCCCCCCGATTCCCCGAATCCAGCGATTCCCCGGATTCGACTCTCTGCAAGTGAGGCCCCCCGTGACCGATCCGAACCAGCGCATCGCCGCCCGCTTCCAGGACGCCCTCGTGGGCAACTACGCGCCCCAGCCCGTGGCGCTCGTGAGCGGCGAAGGCTGCCACGTCGTGGACGCCGCGGGCCGCCGCTATCTGGACCTCATGGCCGGGGTGTCCACCTGCGCGCTCGGCCACTGCCATCCCAAACTCGCGGCCGCGCTGGAGGCCCAGGCCCGCAAGCTGTGGCACGTCTCGAACCACTTCTTCACCGAGCCCGTGGTGCGGGCGGCGGAGCTCATCTGCGCCCACTCCTTCGCGGAGAAGGTCTTCTTCGGCAACTCCGGCACCGAAGCGAACGAGGCCGCCCTCAAGCTGGCGCGCCGCTACCACCGCTTGCGGGGCGAGGACCGCTTCGAGTTCGTGGCGTTCGACCGCGGCTTTCACGGGCGGACGCTCTTCGCGCTGAGCGCCACCGGAACCCCGGCCTACTGGGAGGGCTTCGAACCCCTGGTTCCCGGCTTCCGCCACGTTTCCTTCGGCGACCTGGACGGCGTCAAGGCGCAGCTCTCGGAGCGAACGGCCGGCATCCTGGTCGAGCCGATCCAGGGCGAAGGGGGCGTGCACCTGCCGCCGCCGGGCTTTCTCGAGGGACTCCGACGCTTGGCCGACGAGAACGGCTGTCTGCTGCTCTTCGACGAAGTGCAGACCGGGCTCGGCCGGACGGGTTCGCTCTTCGGCTACCAGCACTTCGGCGTGACGCCCGACATCCTGACCCTGGCCAAGGCGCTGGGGAATGGGCTGCCGATCGGCGCCGTCGCGACGACGGCCGAGATCGCGAGCGCGCTGACGCCCGGGAGCCACGGCACCACGCTGGGCGGCAACCCCCTGGCGACGGCGGTCGCCGCGGCGGTCCTCGAGGAGCTCACCGAGGGCGGCGTGCTCGAGCGTGCGCGCGCCACCGCGGCGCGCCTGGCCGAGCGGCTCGAGACGCTGCCGGAACGAGTGCCGGAAGGCCGCGTGCAGGCGGTGCGCGGCGTGGGCTTTCTGTGGGGCATCGAGCTGTCCGAGCCCGCGCGCCCCGTCATCGACCGCTGCCGCGAGCGCGGCGTGCTGGTGATCCCGGCCGGGGCCAACGTGCTGCGGCTGGCGCCGCCGGTGGTGCTCAACCCGGAGGAGGCGGACGCGGGGCTGGATGTGATCGAGGAGGCGTTGGGCGCGGAATAGCGGGCGCTCGCCTTGGGGCGGGGCGCGGAGCGAACGGGGTGCTCAGGGCCGGGGGCGCCTCTCGTCGGCTCCGGGGGCCGTGGCTTGGGGGGTGGGCGTTCGGG
>JAKSBN010000029.1 GCA_022361175.1 Pseudomonadota bacterium
GGAAGGGGACCCGGTCGCTGACCTTCTGGAAGTCGTCGATCGACAGGTCGACGCCGGCCGACCGGGCGATCGCGAGCAAATGGAGGACCGCGTTGGTCGAGCCGCCGAGCACCGTGATCAGCACCATCGCGTTCTCGAAGGCGGCCCGGGTCATGATCGCGCTCGGCCGGAGGTCCTGTTCGAGTAACGACTTGACGGCGGCGCCCGCGCGGCGGCATTCCTCCAGCTTCTCGGGCGCCGTGGCGGGAGTCGACGAGCTGTAGGGCAGGGACATGCCGAGGGCCTCGATCGCCGCCGCCATCGTGTTCGCCGTGTACATGCCGCCGCAGGCGCCGGCGCCGGGGCAGGCGCGGCGGACGATCGTCTCCCGCTCGTCGTCGGTCAGGGCGCCGCTGATCGCCTCGCCGTAGCTCTGGAAGGCCGAGATGATGTCGATCTTGCCGCCTCGCCACTCGCCTGAACGGATCGTGCCGCCGTAGATCACGATGGCCGGACGGTCCACGCGAGCGATCGCCATCAGGCAGCCCGGCATGTTCTTGTCGCAGCCGGGCAGGGAGACGTTGGCGTCGTACCACTGGGCGCTCATCACCGTCTCGATCGAGTCCGCGATCAGGTCGCGAGACTGGAGCGAGTAGCTCATGCCCTCGGTGCCCATCGAGATGCCGTCGGAGACGCCGACGGTGTTGAAGCGCATCCCCACCAGGCCCGCCGCCTGCACGCCTTCGCGCACCGCGGTCGCCAGGTCGTTCAAGTGCATGTTGCAGGGGTTGCCCTCGAACCAGACGCTGGCGATGCCCACCTGGGGCTTCTCCAGATCGGCCTCGGTGAGGCCGGTGGCGTAGAGCTGGGCCTGGGAGGCGCCTTGGGACTTCCGCTGGGTGATGCGGGCGCTGTACTTGTTGAGCGGGCCGGACATGGGGATCTCCTGACGGCCGTCGGCCCCCGGGATCGGGTGGCCGCGGCGAACGCGATACCGATCTCGCCATGGTAGCAAGCCGGGGGCCGAGCCCCCGGGAGGCCGGCGGAGTGCCCCTAGGCGCCCTCGCGGGTCGGATAGACGACGTCGCCGTACTCGGGCGGCAGGTTCAGCACTTCGCTCGGAAACGCCTCCACCAGGAACTGCACGACGTCTCGGACGGAGACGACGGCGGTCGGGCGGCCCGAACCGTCGACGACGGGCACGTGCCGGAAGCCCCCGACGCACATCTTGTTCAGCACCCAGGCGACGCTCGCTTCCACCGGCAGCGCCTCGGGCTCGAGGGTCATGACCTCGCACAGCGCCAGCTTGGTCGGGTTGCGACCCCGGTCGATCACTCGGTTCAGCACGTCCCGCTCGGTGAAGACCCCGGTGAGCCGCGACAGCGCCGAGCCGTCCTCCGTCACCAGCACCACACCCCGGTGTTCGCTCTGCATGGCGCGCATGGCTTCGCTGACGGTGTCCGACTCGCCAAAGACGATGGGACGGCGCGTGGGCAGCACGGTGAGCGGCTCTTGCAGGAGGCGCGCATCGAAACCCTGCGGTCGCTGGCGGTTGCTCACCTCGAAGTACGCTTCGTCGCCCCGCTCGGCCACGGGGATATCGGAGTCGATGGCCATTGCGAAACCCTCCCTTCCTGTCTTGCGGTCCGCACGAAGGGGTGCGAACGCGAACCGCGGTCGCCGGGGTGCACTCGCGGCGGGCCGACTGCGCAGATTCGGCAGCGCCCTTCGATCGCGACCGATCGTGAACGCGGGCGCGCGACTTCGCCGGAGCGGACTAGGTGGACGCACATCGGGGCGACCAGGGTTCGACCCACAAGTGTACACGCGGCGTCGCCCGCCCGGCACCGCGAAGCGCCGAAACACCGGCGAAGAGGTGCAATCCCCGTGGGCGAGCTCGGGGTTCCGCTGCACGGAACCCTCGGGACTGCCCAGCAATTCTGAAACGTGTTCTATGCTGGGGCGGAATCACCAAGGGGAAGGCCTATGACCTTGTTGCTCGAAGACCGGGTGGCCCTGGTCACCGGCGGCGCCTCCGGGATCGGTCGCGCGGCCGCGCTCGCCTTCGCGCGCGAAGGGGCACGCGTGGTGGCGTCGGACGTCGACGAAGCCGGCGTCAAGGAAACCGCGAGCGCCGCGCCCGACGCGATCGCGGCGTTCGCCGCCGACACGAGCGACGAAGAACAGGTGCGCGCGCTCGTCGCGTTCGCGCTCGATCGCCACGGCCAGCTCGACGTGGCGTTCAACAACGCCGGCGTCATGGGCCCGGCCGGAGCGCTGCACCAGCTCGACCTCGACTCGTGGCGCCGCTGCCTCGACGTCAACCTGACCGGCGTCTTCCTGTGCATGAAGCACGAGCTGCCGATCATGCAGCGCCAGGGCCGTGGCTCGATCATCAACACGTCCTCCGGCGCCGGAGTCATCGGCGCCCCCGGCCTCTCCGCCTACTGCGCCTCCAAGCACGGCATTCTCGGCATCACCAAGACCGCGGCCTTGGAGAACGCGCGCACCGGCGTCCGCATCAACGCCATCTGCCCCGGCAGCACGGACACGCCGATGCTGCGCGGAGCCATGGCGACCGGTCCCGAGGTGGAAAAGCTGATCCTCTCGAGTCAACCCGGCGGCCGACTCGGGACGCCCGAAGAGATCGCCGAGACCGCCGTCTGGCTGGCCTCGGATCGGGCGTCCTTCGTCTCGGGCGCCTCGATCGCCGTGGACGGCGCCGCCGTCGCGCGGTAGCGGCCGCCCTCGCGCCCTAGGCGCGCTCGGCTTCGGGGGCGCGCAACGTGGCATTCCCCGTCTGCGCGTCGACGTCGAGCTGCGGGGCCGAAGCGAGCCGGAGCGCCGGGTGCTCTCGACACTTTCTTGTGTCGATGTCGAAGGCGTAGCCGTGCCACGGGCAGCGGACGGCACCGTCCACGAGAGGTGCGGCTTCGAGCGGACCCAGCGCGTGCGGGCACCACGCGGCGTGGACGCGCAGCACGCCGCCGTCGTCCACGATGCGAAACGGCCGGCCGCCCCACTCGACGACCACCGGCAAGCGCGCGCGCAGGCTCGCTTCCGTGCCGAGTGACAGCGGCTTCGCGGATTCGGGTCCCGGCCTCGGGCGGGCAAGCCACTCGCTGCGGCGGCACATCATGGCTTCGTCCTGGTCCCAGAGACCGCGGTAGAGCGTCGCGAAGCCCGCCCCTACGCGCTCGGCCTGCGCCGCCGGGACGCCGGGCACGTGGAAGCTCACGTGGACGCCGGTCTCGTGCTCCTCGGTCGGATCGAGGGAAGTCCAGATCTCGGTGCCCGCACCCGGCCCCGACAGGGTGCGAGCCACGTAGCGGCCCGCCTCGCGTTCCACCACCAGCTCCAACTCGATCTCGCTGCGCCGCTCGGCGGGCGGCAGCCCGACGCGCGCACGCCACCCGGCCGCCGACGCTTCGATGAGCGCGATATCCAGGAACGCCTGGCTGTGCAGCCAGGGCAAGTGCTCCCAATCCAGCACGTTCTCCCACACGCGCGCGAGCGACACGGGGAGGCGCCGCTGGTAGCTCCCGACCGCGGGCGGGGTCTCGTCAGGCATCCGGGAAGCCTGCCACACAGGCATGGTCATGCAACGAATGGGTGGCGCGAGAAGCCCCGCTCCGGGTCGTTCGGCGCGGTCACGAGCAGAACGAGCGCGCCCAGGGTGGCGACGCAGGTGACCGCGAAGACCTGGGGATAGCCGTACGCCTCCGCCACGAACCCCAGCGCGAAGGCACCGGCCGCGAAGCCCAGATTGAAAAAGCCGTTGAAGAGCGCCATCACCTTCCCGCGCTCGTCCTGACGCGTGCCTTCCACCGCCACCGCGTTGAAGGCCGGATAGAAGAGTCCGTGTGCCAAGCCAAAGAGCGCGCCGACGGCGACCAGACCCAACTCCTGCAGGAACACCATGGCCGCGCTGGCGCCTGCGTAGAGGCAGAGGGCGCCAGTGGCCACCGCGAGCCGTCCGACGCGGTCGATGAAGCGACCGACCCCCAGACGGACCGTTACGGCGGCCGCCACGTAGGCCGCGAAGAAGGTGGTCACACGCGAGACGCCGAGCTCCATGGCGAACGGCTGGTGAAACGTGAAGAGCGCGCCGAACGCGGTGCCCGCCAGCGCAATGATGGCCTGGATCCGGAGCTGGCGCGGACGCAGGGCCACCTCCCGCAGACCCGGGGCGCGCCCGTCGGGGGAAGCCGGGGCCCGACCCTCTCGCACCCAGACGCTGAGCGCGAGGCACACCGCGGCCCCCGCGGAGACGGCCACGAATGCGAGGCTCCAGCCGACGCGCAGGGAGAGCCACTCGACCAGGGCCGGCGAGGCCGCGTTCATGGTGAGCATGGTGAGTCCGAAGAACCCGAGCGCCTCGCCCAGCCGCGCGGGCGGCGCGTGGTCGACGGCGAGCGTGGTGCCGGCCACGAAGACCATGGAGACCGCGACGCCCTGCAGCGCGCGCAGCGCGTAGATGAGAGGCCCCACCGAGTCGACCCAAGCGAACGGGAGCGACGCCGCCAACAGGAGCACCGCCCCCGTGCGCATGAAGATCCGGCGCCCATAGCGGTCCACCAGCACGCCCATCAACAGCGTCGAGAGCACGTTCGTGAAGCCGTAGGCGCCCATCACCCGGCCGATGACGGCGGGTCCCACGTCCAGCTCGCCCGCCAGGAACTTGGGCAGCAGAAAGAAGCCCGAGAACGCGTAGCCGAAGGAGAGCTGGGCTCCCATCAGAACCAGAAACCGGGATGTGAAGAGGCGAGGCGAGGTCATGGTGGCTCCAGTCGCTGAAGATCCGACCGGAGCTGATGCGGCAGCCTGCCCTCCGGTCACCCGAGGTGCGGAGAGCGGCGGCGCGTCACGGCTTCAACTTCGAAGCGCCCCCACCCTCCGACTCGGCTTCCAGCACGTCGAGTGCACGGCCGAATCGGACGCGAAGCCGAAAAGCCCGCTCCGGCGAGGCGGAACGGACGAATGGGCGTCTCGGTGCGAGCGTTCGGTTGCATGACGCCTCGTGTTGTAGGCGAGGACCGAAGGACCGTCAACCACGACCGAGCGGATCGGGGTTGCAACCGGCACCCCGTCGACACACCCTCTACCGCGTTGGCCTGGCCCGGAAGCGAGAGGATCTCCATGCCGCTCCCCGACTTCGACCGAGAGCCCTTTTCCGACGACGGTGTCACCCGCGACGTCTACCTGCGCGGGGAGGGCCCCGGCGTCGTCGTCATGCACGAGATCCCGGGCATCACCCCGGAGGTCGCGCGTTTCGCGCGCATCGTGTCCGACGCGGGCTTCCGCGTCTACCTGCCTCATCTCTTCGGCACGCCGGAAAAGCCGCTCTCGGCGGGGTACGCGGCGGGGCAGATCCTGCGGGCCTGCATCAGCCGCGAGTTCTGGGTGCTGGCCAGCGGCCAGTCGAGCCCCGTCACGGATTGGCTGCGCTCGCTCGCCCGGAAAGCCCACGCGGAGTGCGGGGGGCCGGGGGTCGGCGCCATCGGCATGTGCCTGACGGGCAACTTCGCCCTCAGCCTCATGGTCGACGACGCCATCGCCGCCCCCGTGCTGAGTCAACCCTCGCTGCCCTTCCCGATCGGCGCCCGTCGGCGCGCGGCCCTGCACCTCTCCGACGCCGACCTGAAGGTCGTGCGCGAGCGGGCGGCCAAGGGCTGCAGCGTCCTCGGCATGCGCTTCACGAGCGATCCCGCCGTCCCCGGCGAGCGGTTTGAAACGCTGCGCCGTGAGCTGGGCGACGGGTTCGAGTCCATCGAGATCGATTCGAGCCGGGGCAACCCGCACGGCATCCCGCGCACGGCACACTCGGTGGTGACCACCGATCTGGTGGACGAAGCGGGACACCCCACGCGCCAGGCCCTCGACCGCGTGCTCGGCTTCTTCCGCGAGCGCTTGCAGCCGGCCTAGAGGCCATCTCATAAACCTCGACCGAGCCAGAGGCGTGGATTCGGGCCGAGATCGGCGCAGGCACAGCGGTCGCTACGTCGAGATTTCGCAACGCAGAGATCGGCTCGAAGATGCGACTCTGGCGACCGAGAGGTACTGAGATGGCCTCTAGCCTCGGAAGACGGCTTCAGGTCACCCGGCGTACGGCATCCCGCGTCAGCGCGGAGATCTCCAGGCCGAAGGGACACGCGCCGGCGCAGGGAGCCCCGCTACAAGAGAGGCACGCCTCCGCACCCCCCGCGATGCGGTCGTAGTCGGCGCGGGCCAGCTCGCGGTCGCCGTAGTCGGCTGCGTACATGCGCGTGCGCAGGACTTCCGGGATCGACACCTGCGCCGGACACGACTCGGCGCAGGCGTCGCATCCGTAGCGACATTGGGTGGACCCGTTGCGCGCTTCGTAGCGCGCCAGCAGCGTGAGGTCTCCGGGGCGGAGCGCCTGCGATCCCGACGCCCCGAGGTACTCGTCCACCTGTTCGACACTTCGCATGGTGACGACCAGCGCGTCCACATCGGGGTTCGAGAGCGTCCAGCGGAAGGCCGCCTGCGCGAACGTGCCCCCAGGCCGTTCGTGAGGCCGGAGATCGTTGAGTCGCCCGCCGCGCAGCGTCTTCATGGCGACGACGGCGACGCCGCGCTTGTGGGCTTTCGCCAATGCGGCGGGCAACCCGGGCTGGCGCGCGACGAAATCGAAGCTGCGAGTGAACTTCTGGTAGAAGGTGGGATCCTGGCCGAAGTTGTATCCGACCAGGAGGACGTCGGCGAGATCGTGCGCCACGGCGTAGTCGACGCCGCCACGAGATTCCCGCCGTGGCCGGACATGCCCGTGAAGCGGATCTTGCCCTGCTCCTTGGCGCGCACGACGAACTCGCCCCACTCGTCGTTGCGCAGCCGCTCGACGTCGTTCACCGCATGGTTGAAGTAGATCTCGACGCGGTCGGTCTGCAGCCGGCGCAGGCTCTCCTCGAGCGAGCGCATCAGGGAGTCGCGGCGAGTGCGCGCGCCGCACTGCACCTTCGACGCCAGGATGACCTCTTCGCGACGCCCCGCGAGCGCGCGGCCCAACGTCTCCTCCGAGGCGCCGCCGGTGTAGGACTCGGCCGTGTCGAAGTAGTTGATGCCTCGCTCGAGGGCGTGTCGCACCACGCTCTCTTCGCCCCGAAGTCGACTGCTGCCGAACGAGATGTCGGAGATCTGAAGCCCAGTCCGCCCCAGGCGCCTGCGCGCGCGCACTGCGGGCTCGGCCGGCGAGAGCCGCGACTCTCCGGCGGCGGAACTCCAGCCCCAGCCGGAGGCGAGGGCGCCCAGGGCGGCGCCGCGCCAGAGAAAGTCCCGCCGCGCGAGCGTCTGCTTCAGCTCGCGGCCCACGTGCTTGGCCATGGTCGCGTCCTCCTTCGCCGGCGCTGGCGCGCTCGGGAACGGTCGGGCGGTGCGAGTGCGGACCGGGAAAGGGTACCAGACACGCGAGCGGAGGCTTCGCGCTTCGATAGAGTCCGGGCGTGGCACCCGCCGATTCTGACGCAGCATCCGAGCGCGCCGGCGCCATCGCGAAGGCGGCCCTGCTGGTCGTCGCGCTGGCGGCCCTGCTGGCGCTGGCCCGGGCCGAGCCGTTCGAAGCGCTGCTGGCCCCCGCCGCGATCGAGGCGCGTCTGGCGGCGGCGGGCCCGGCGGCACCGGCCGTCTTCGTCTTGGCCATGGCGACGGCGGTGGTGGTGAGCCCCATCCCGAGCCTCCCTCTCGACATCGCGGCCGGGTCGGTCTTCGGCCCGTACTGGGGCACGCTCTACGCCTGGCTCGGCGCCGTCCTGGGGGCCGTCCTCTCGTTCGGACTGGCCCGCGCCCTGGGCCGCAGCTTGGTCGAGCGATTCCTGGGCGGCCACATCCACTTCTGCCGCGAGTGCTCCGATCACCTGCTGCTGCGGGTGGTGCTCGTCTCGCGGCTCGTGCCCGTCATCTCGTTCGACGTGGTGAGCTACGGCGCGGGCCTGACGAACCTCTCTCTGCTGGGCTTTGCCACGGCGACGGCGCTGGGCACGCTGCCACTCACCTTCGTGTACGTCGCTTTCGGCGGCGCTCTCTTGGCCGAGGGCCCCCTCGTCTGGGGACTCGGCCTGGCGTTGGTGGTGCTCTTCTTCCTGCTGCCCGGTTGGATCGAGCGGCACGACTTTCTGGGCCTGGCGAAGGTGTTCCGTCACGACACAGACGCCGCGCCCGAAGCGGAGGCAGAATCGTGAAGGTCGACGGGGCCATTCTGACGACCGACCTGGCCCAGGTCGGCGAAGCGGCGCAGCAGCTCGAGCGGCTGGGCTACGCGGGGGCTTTCAGTTTCGACGGCCCCGGCGACCCCTTCTCCCCGCTGTTGCTGGCCGCCACCCACACGGAGCGCATCGAACTCCTGACGGCGGTGGCCATCGCGTTCGCACGCAATCCGATGCTGGTGGCCCAGACGGCCCACGATCTCCAGCGTCTGTCGCGCGGCCGCTTCCTCCTGGGGCTGGGCTCGCAGATCCGCCCGCACGTGGAGCGGCGCTTCAGCATGCCGTGGTCGCGGCCGGTGGAGCGCATGCGCGAGTTCGTGCTGGCCGTGCGCGCCATCTGGGATGCCTGGGAAACGGGCGACAAGCTCGCGTTTCGCGGCGAGTTCTATCGCCACACCCTGATGACGCCCTTCTTCAACAAGGGCCCCCAGCCGGACGGCGCGCCGCCGATCCTGCTGGCGGGTGTCGGGCCCCGCATGACCGCAGTGGCCGGCGAAGTCGCCGACGGCTTCCTGTTGCACCC
Source organism: Pseudomonadota bacterium (assembly GCA_022361175.1). Classification (GTDB taxonomy): domain Bacteria; phylum Myxococcota_A; class UBA9160; order UBA9160; family UBA4427; genus JAKSBN01. Next base: position 8,722 of record JAKSBN010000029.1, read on the forward strand.
CTTGAACACGCCGCGCTTCGTAGACGAGGTCACGCGCCCCGCTCTGGCCCGCGGCCGCCAGCTGGCGGCGCGCTCTCCCAGCGCGCCCTTTCAGATGGGGTGTCAGGTCCTCGTGGCCAGCGGTCCGGATGCCGAGAGCCGCGCCGCCGCCCGCGCGGCCGTCCGCGCCCAGATCGCGTTCTACGCCTCCACGCCCGCGTACCGGGTCGTCCTCGAGTGCGAGGGCTGGGAGGGCCTCCAGCCGGAGCTTCACCGGTTGTCGAAGCGCGGCGATTGGGCCGAGATGACCGCGCGGGTGCCCGACGCCGTGCTCGAAACGGTGGCCGTGTGCGGAGAGCCGGACGAGATCGCGCCGGCCCTGCGACAGCGCTTCGGAGAGGTCGCCGATCGGGTGAGTCTGATCGCGCCCTACGCGCCCGACCCCGAGGTGTGGGCCCACGTGGCGCGGGCCCTCGCCTAGCGCGAGATGCTTCGCAGGCCTCAGGGCGAGAGCGTGGCCCGGATCTCGCGCAGCTGCTGGCAGAACGGGCCGAGCTCGTGGTCCAGCGCGTCCGCGTGATCGGGGAGCGCCTCGATCTGGGCCTCGCGGGCCGCGTACTCGAGCTCGCGAGCGCGGTCACAGGCGGCCGACTCTCCGAAGTTGCTGAGCGCGCCCTTCAACGTGTGCGCCGCCGTCACGACACCCTTCCAGTCCTGCGCTTCGAGCGCCGTGGCGAGCTCCGCACAGCGCTTGGCCTGATCCTCCAGAAACAGGTCGATGATCTCGGCCAGAAACTGGACGTCGTCGCCCAGAGCTTCGAGCAGTGCGGCGCGTTCGGGCATGTCGCTTCCCTCGGACGGAGGCTGCGGGTTTCTCGTGGCATCGGACGGGTTCCGCACAGGCTTGAGAAGCCGGCGCCCCCGAGGGGCAAAGACGGTCGGGAGGTGTGAAAACACGGATTTCGCTATGCTCGGCCGATGTAGAACGTGTTCTAATTCACACCTCCTTTTCTGACGGAACACCCCCATGACTGAATCGGCCCTCGTCTCCACACCCCACTCCTCCAGTCCGGTGTCGTTCCCGCGGCTCGAGCGTCCGCGCCGGCCGGGACTTTCCACGCGCGGAGAGGTCGCGCGCCACGCGATCCTCGAAGCCGCCATCCGCGTCGTGGGCGAGCGGGGCCTGTCCGAAGCTTCGCTGGCCGTCGTCGCTGCGGAAGCGGGCGCCAGCAAGGCCTCGGTGCTCTACCACTTCGGAACCCGCGAACGCCTGCTGCGAGCCGTCGCCTCCCAGACGCTCGACCGCCTGTACGAACGGATCGCCAAGACCACCGCCTCGCTGCCCCGCGGCCGCGACGCGATTCGGGTCGGCGTCGAAGCGCTCTTCGCACGGGAACACCGGCCGGTGCTGATGGCGTCGAGAGAAATGAGCGGGCTCGGCATGCGAGACACGGTCGTGGGCCGGGAAGTGCAGGACGGGTTCGAAGAGTTGGCGAAGCTGGTGGCTCGGCTGATTCCCAGCCCGGAGCCCAGAGCCCAGGACATCGGGCACGCGGTCGTGATGGCCGTCCACGGCTACGTGGACCTGTGGCTCTGCTCGGGCGAGGACGATCCGGGGCGGTTCCGGTCGCGAGCCATTGAGGCCGCCCACGCGATCCTCGACAGCATCGGGAAGCCCTAGCCCCCAGATCGGGTCCAGATCCCCCCACAAGAGCGATCCGTGCCGGCTCCGGCACGCTGTAGCCCCTTCGCCTCGGAAACCGCTTGACCCGGCCCCTTACCGACTGGTAGGAAACGCTGGAAACGCGGATGCGCTCGAGCGTTTCCGCACAAGTGTTTCGCTTCCGCCCGGGAGTCGCCCCCGGGAAGAGCTTGCCCAGAGAGACGGAAACCCCCGTTGCCGCAGCCGAACCCCCCGCCGCGTGAAGACGATCGTGATGCCACTCGACGGCGCATCTTGCGCGCCTTCGAGGAGCGCGCCCGGATCGGTGGGCTGCGGGCGGTGGTCATGGCCGAGCTGGCCCGCGACCTGGGCATGAGCACCAAGACCCTCTACCAACACTTCTCGACCAAGGCCGACCTGATCCGGGCCCTGGTCGAGCGCTGGTCCGAGAGCATTCGCTCCTCCGCTCGCAAGCACCTGAGCCAGGTGGAAGACACTCAGGAACGGCTCGCCCAGGTGGCCGACTACTGGCTGACGGCCAACGGCCGCTTCTCCCCCGTCTTCTGGCACGAGCTCGAGCGCGACTACCCGGACTTGCACGCCGTTTTCGTGGAGAGCACCCGCGACCTGCGACGCTGGAGCCGCGACGTCGGAGCCCGGGACTTGCGACCCGATCTCCCCGCCGACCTGGCCTGGGCGCTCTTGGAGCGGCTGGTGGTGGAGGCCGCGGATCCGGATCTGTGCCAGCGCTTGAACATCACGCGCCAGGACGCGGTGCAGACGGCCGTCGAGCTGTGGGCCCAGGGCGCGATGCGCCAGCGTTCCCGCCTTCGGATCGTGAGGGAGGACTGAGGCAGAGCATTCGGTACACGAGGCCGTCGAGATGACGGGGCAACTCGGGTGATGCCGCTGCGGTGCGGGTTTCGTGATCCAAACGAGACCGACCCGCCCGAGAGTGAAACTTGCATCGCCGCGACCCCACTCGGGTTGTTCCGTCATCTCGACGGCCTCTGGCGCCCCGCCCGCCCGCCTCACGCGTCGTTCCGCTCGCTGTTCCGCCGCCTCCCCTTCTCGCGCGAGGCGAACCGCTTCGACCGGTTGGGCCCGCGCGGTCTCTGGTGCATCTTGGGCACGTGAAGCGTGCGAACCCCTCCCCTGGCAACGACGGCGTGAAGCGCGTGGCGCGGCGCGTGGTGGTGGTGGGTCGGGTCCAGGGGGTGTGGTTCCGCGAGTCCACGCGCCAGCGCGCGACGGCCCTCGGCATCGACGGTTGGGTGCGAAACCGATTCGACGGAAGCGTCGAGGCGCTCTTCGAGGGCCAGGCCGCGGCCGTGGAGGAGATGCTGGCCTTCGTTCGCGAGGGTCCGCCCGCGGCCCGCGTGACATCGGTGGACGTGCAAGAGCAGGAGCCGAGTTCGAGCCGAGCGGGTTTCGCCATTCGGCGCGACGACACCGGATCGGGCGCTGGGTAGACTCCCCCCATGCGGGATGCGCGTCGGTTGTTCTGGGTTCTCTGCCTGGTGGCGCTCGGTTGTGCGCAGGCGGGCTCCGGAGTCGGGCCCTGGCAGCGGGCCGGCCTGGCGACCGTCGTCGAACGGGCGTCGGCGGCGAGGGGCCTGCCGGTCCTCGAGCCCGTGGCGGCCGAAGCCGTCTCCACCGACTGCCTCCGCCAACTGATCCGCGACGTGATCGAAGCCCAGCTGACCGGCGCCACCCTGGCGGCGTACCAGCAGTCGCTCGAGACCGTGGGGCTGTGGCCCCCCGACCGCGACTTGCTGCAGACCTACTCGACGGCCTACGCGGGCGAGATCGTGGGACTGTACTCGCCGTCGCAGCGGCGCCTCTTCTTGGTCCAGGATTCCGACGGGCCGGGCATCCGACCCGACGCGCCGGAGCAGGAGGTCACTCTCGCCCACGAGATCGTCCACGCGCTGCAGCACCAGCACTATCCGGAGCTGATGGATCCCGATCCGTTCTGGCTCTCCCAGGACGACGCCCAGGCGGCGCTCGACGCCGCGCTCGAAGGCGATGCGTCCCGTTTCGGCCTCGAGGCCGTGAGCTTCATCGACTCGTTGCCCGAGCCGGACGAGTTCTGGCAGAACGCCGAACTCGAGGGGCGACTGGCCCGCAACGGACCCCTGTCCGAAGTGCCGGCTCTGATTCAGCTCACCCTCACCTACCCCTACGCCTACGGCTATCGCCTGTCTTTTCGCGAAGGAGCCGAGCTACTCGACGCGCCGCCCGCCAGCACGGAGCAAGTGCTCCACCCCGGGCAGCGCCACGCCGCCTTCGCGGCCATCGACCTCGCTCCGGCCCTGGCGGCCCGACCGGCCGCGTGTCGGACGGTCTTCGCCAATACCATGGGCGAACTCCAGATCTCGGTGCTGCTGCGCGACCTGTCCGCCGACGGCGAGGTCGACGCAGAGGCGTGGGAAGGCTGGGACGGCGACCGCTACGCGGCCTTGCTCTGCGGTGAACGGCGCGAACTGGCGTGGCTTTCGAGCTGGGACTCCGAAGCCGACGCCGCCCAGTTCGCCGCCGCCTACAACGCCGTGGCGGCGGCCGTCGCCTCGCGCGCAGAGCTCTCGGGGCCGCCTCGCGCGCAGCAGATCCAGCGCGACGTCGTCGTGCTGTCCCCCGGTCTCGAAGCCCTGCGCGACGGCTTCGCCGAGCGCGCGCGACGCAGCCGCGTCCGCGAACGAGCAGAGCTGCGGGCGCACTTCGAGGCCGGATCGGCAGTTCCCGAAATGCCACCGCAGACTCAGGAGAGTCCCGCGACCAGCTGTCGATGATCGGCGTAGGGGGGGGCCCGCCGCGCTGGCTCGGCGCCCCCCGGCATGGCGCCGCTTGAAGGCCGCCAGACGCTCGAGTGAGGGAGACAGCCGCCGCGCAGGCGTGGACTCCAACGCAGCCAGATACTCGCGCTGGAGGTCGATCCGACTGCAGACCAGCAGCACGTCGATCTGGGCGGCCGCGGTCCCCGCCACGATTTCCGCCGGCGTGAAGCGGGGCGCAACGGCACCCATCTCGAGATCGTCGCTGAACACCAAACCCGCGAAGCCGATCTCGTCGCGCAACAGGCGTCCGGCCGCCGCGGACAGACTGCTGGGACGGGCGCGGTCGATCGCCGGCACCAACAAGTGCCCCATCATCATGCTGGCGACCCCGGCCTCCGCGGCGGCCCGGAAGGGCGTCCACTCCACACGCCGCAGGCGCTCGAGCTCGTGCTCCACCCGAGGCAGATCTTCGTGGCTGTCGACCCGCGTGTCGCCGTGCCCGGGAAAGTGTTTCGCGCAGGCCGCCACGCCGACGGACTGGAGCCCCTCGACGACGGCCCGGACGTGCCGCGCCGCTTCGGCCGGATCGGGCGCGAAAGCGCGATCTCCGATGACGGGATTGTCGGGATTGGTGTCGACGTCCGCGACGGGCGCGAAGTCCACGTCGATCCCCAGATCGGCCAGCTCTCGGCCGAGCGCCTGCGCGATGCGGCGCGTGAGCGCTGGATCGCCGCGGCGACCCACCCCCCGCGCGGCCGGCCAGCGAGTCCAGGGCTCGCCCAACCGCTGGACGCGGCCCCCTTCCTCGTCGATGCCGACGCACAGGGGCGCGTCCTCGGGTGCGCGGGCGTGCAGCCGCGCGATGAGGTCGCGCAGAGCCGCAGGATCGCTCACGTTCCGGCGGAAGAGGACGATGCCGCCGACCCGGCCGCTCGCGACCCACGCGTCGAGCTCGGCGGGGACCTCCGTGCCTTCGAAGCCGACGAAGAGGAGCTGTCCGGGGTTTCGGGAGGCCGTCACCCGGGAAAGGCTATCACGAGCCGCGCGCGGCCGCGGTCGGGCCGCTGGCGGGATCGGGCAAGCTGCTAGTGTTCCCGAAAGCGGGCGTGCCAGTCGCCCGCTTGTCCCCAATCATCGAGCTACAGAAATCCATCGAGCTACAGAAATCGGTCCACCGAAACATCGATCCACCGAGACGAACCCCTTCCAACTAGAACGAGGAGAATTCTCATGGCCATCCAGGTCGGCGACAAGATCCCCA
>JAKSBN010000419.1 GCA_022361175.1 Pseudomonadota bacterium
ATCCAGTACGATGTCAAAGCGCTGTGGGAGGTGATCCGTCCGTTCAGCCACCGGGCCGACTATTGGATCGCCCAGCACGACGGACTGATCGACTGGCAAGTGGAGATCCCGCAGATGCCCAAGGAGGTGTGGGACAACCTGCCAGAGGGTCTGAAGAAGATGGCCCAGACCCCACCCGAGGAGATCCCCATGTCGTTCTTCGCGTCCCCGACTCGCCTGATCGCTCCCGCCCTGGCCGTCGTCACGGCCGTCGCTCTCGCCGGGGGCGCCGCCGCCCGGCCCGGAGGCGGCGGCGGAGAGGGCTGCGGCCCGCGCGGCGGCGGCAAGCTCGACCGCATCGAGCGCTCCGTCGAGCGCCTCGACCTGGACGAGGAGACCCGCAGCTCCGTCTACTCCGTCCTCGACGCCTCGCGCGACGAGGACCGTGAGCTCCGGCGCGAGATGCGCGAGGCCCGCGAGCAGATGCGCAGCCTCATGGACGCCGAGCAGCCCGACACCGAGGCCATCTTCGCGCAGGCCGACGCGATCGGCGCCCTGCGCACCGAGGCGCAGAAGCAGAAGCTGCGCACGATGATCGAGCTCCGGCAGCTCCTGTCCCCGGAGCAGTGGCGGGAGCTGCGCAGCTTCCGCGACGGCCGCGGGCGCGGCTTCGGGCCGCGCGGAGCCGGCCGGGAGCCACGGCTCTAGGCGGCCTGGCCGCCCGGCACGGCGTGGCCGACCATGCAGGCATTGGCACGAGGACTCGAGGGCACGGCGACGGCGGTGGACGCGGACCGGGAGCACCACTTCGCGGCGTTCGTCGCCGAGCACCGCGATCGCGCGGTCGGCCTCGCCGGTCGCCTGTGTGGCGGCGACACGGCCGCGGCCGAGGACATCGCCCAGGAGGCCTTCGTCCGCGCCTACCGCACGCTCGGTCGCTTCCGCGGAGAGGCCCGGCTGTCGACCTGGTTCTACCGCATCCTCGTGAACGAGGCGCGGCGCTACACGCGCTGGCGTACCCTGCGGCAGCGCTTCGCCGGCGAGCTCGCCGCCGAGCCCGAAGACCCGGCCGCCCGGGTTCGTCCCGATCCCGCCCTGAAGCGACGCGTGACCAAGGCCGTGAACGGCCTGTCGCGCGGCCAGCGCGAGGTCTTCATCCTGGTCCACCTCGAGGGCTTCACCGTGCGGGAGGCCGCCGAGATCACGGGCCGCGCCGTGGGGACCGTGAAGTCCCACCTGCACCGGGCGCTGCGCGCGCTGCGAGCCGAGCTCGCGGACCTCGCGCCGGCGCCGGAGGTCGAGACGTCATGAGCGAGCGCGACTCCGACCGCCCCGAGCTGAGCCCGGGGGACGAGACCCTGGTCCGGCGCGTGCGCGAGCTCCTGCCACGCCACGAGCTCGACGCCGAGCGCCGGGTCGCCGTCAACGAGGCGCTCGACCGCCGGATCGAGCGTCGACGCGGCGCGGGCTGGAAGCTCGCCGGCGCGGCGGCGGCGACCGTCGCCGTCGCGGCCCTGCTGCTGCTCGGGCGGGGCACACCGGATCCGGTCGCTCCGGATGCGCCGGTGGCACCCGGTCCGTCGGCCCCGCTGGCCGAGCGCGACACGCGCGAGGTCGACGCGCTGCTGGCGCTGGCCGAGACCGAGCTCTCCCCCGCCGAAGACCTGCCCGAGGACTACGAGGCGATCGCCAGCCTCGTGTGGGGCGGATAGGAGCCCGCATGACCCGCTGGATCGCGATCCTCGCCCTGCTGGCCACGGCCCTTCCGGTCGCCGCCGAGCCCGGTGAAGGGCGCGGCTTCGGCCCGCGCCACCACCGGCGCGGCCCGCCGCCCCTGCACCACGTGCTCGAGCGCAACGCCGACCGCCTGGGCCTCGACGCGTCCACGCTCGCCGAGATCCGCGCCATCGGCGAGGCCTCGCGCGAGCGCGCGGACCGGCTGCGTGACGAGATCCGCGACCTGCACGACGAGATGCGCGACCTGATCGACCGGGACGCGCCCGACGAGCCCGCAGTGATGCGCCAGGCCGAGCGCATCGGCGCCGCCCGGACCGAGGCCCACAAGGAGCGGCTCGCCACCATGCTGCGCGTGCGCGCGCTACTCACACGAGAGCAGCGGCAGGCCCTGGTCGAGCTGCACCGCGAGCGGCGCGAGGAGCGGCGCGGGCGCCGGGGCCCGCCGGGCGGGGATCCCTCCCGAACGCCCTGACGCTCGCCGGCCCTTTCTCCTAGCTTGTGCGCGTGCGCAACGAGCCGCTGGTCCTGCTCGCGCTGGCGCTGGTCGCCCTGGTGGTTTCAGGCATCGATCCCTACGACCGGCCCACCTGGTTCCTGGAGACGGTGCCCGTGATGATCGGCGCCGTGCTCCTCGTGGCCAGCTACCGGCGCTACCCGCTCACGCCGCTGCTGTACCGGCTGCTGTTCGTGCACGCGCTGATCCTCGTGCTCGGCGGCCACTACACCTACGCGCGTGTGCCCCCGGGCTTCTGGGTGCAGGACGTCTTCGACCTGGCGCGCAACCACTACGACCGGCTCGGCCACCTGGCCCAGGGCTTCGTGCCCGCGATCCTGGCGCGCGAGATCCTGCTGCGCAGCTCGCCGCTCGGGCGCGGCGGCTGGCTGTTCCTGTACGTGACCAGCGTGTGCCTGGCCTTCAGTGCCTTCTACGAGATGCTCGAGTGGTGGGCCGCCGTGGTCGGCGGCGAGGCGTCGCACGAGTTCCTGGGCACGCAGGGCGACGTGTGGGACACGCAGTGGGACATGTTCCTGGCCCTGCTGGGGGCGATCTCGGCCCAGCTCCTGCTCGCGCGCCGGCACGACCGCGAGCTCGCCCGCCTCGCGTCGGGTCAGCCGCCGAGCTTGGAGTAGTCGACGGTGCGCCAGCGCTCCGGGCGCATGGTGAAGACTTGGCCACCGCCGTCGGGTGTGCTCTCCACGTAGCGGTCGCCGAGCTCGGGACCGAAGTAGCGGTGGGCCATCGGCCGCGTGTCCTTCTCGCGGTCGGCGGGCCGGACGCTGGCGACGGGCCCCTCGACGCTGACGTAGCGGTACACCGGCGGCTGCTCGGTCTGCGCGCACAGCGTGAAGCGCCCGGCCGCGGCCAGCGCGATCCCCTTCTGCGACTTCTCGCCGGTGATCACCCAGACGCCGATCTCGGGGTCGTAGGCGTACCAGATCGGCACCGCCAGCGGCGCCTGGCCGGCCCGGTCGATGGCGATCACGCCGACGTGGACGTCTGCCAGGAAGGCCTGGCGCTCGGCAACGCTCATGGCGAGGGACATCGGGGCTCCTTGC
>JAKSBN010000250.1 GCA_022361175.1 Pseudomonadota bacterium
GATCGTGATGTCTGCGGGGTCGATCAGCCAGGTGCCGCCTTCGCCGACGTGGGACCACACGTCGGGTGCGCGGTCGATGTAGACGTACTCCAGGCCCGAGGTCTCGATGAAGCCGCCGTTGCCGCCGTGGACGCCGCCGATGGCCGAGAGCTGGCCGAAGACGTTGGTGTTGCCTTCCGAGAAGACGATCACCTCGCCGCCGTCGCCGTCCTCGGTGGCGTCGGCGCGCAGCACGCTGTCCTGCGTGATGGTCACGTTGCGGGCCCGGCGCAGTTCGCCCTGGCCCTGGCGATCGCCGCCCACCTTGACCTCACCGCCGCCGCCCGCGCCCGAGGCGTCGAGCGTGGCGCTCGCCACCACCACGTCGCCGCCCAGCACGTGGATGCTGCCGCCGGATTCGTTCGGGTCGTCGCTGGTGGCGTCCAGGGTGCCGGCCACCAGGACGCCGCCGTCCTGCCCGCCGTCCACCAGGATCTCGCGGCCGCGGATGGAGCCCGACTGGCGGATGGCGTAGGCGGCCAGATCGCCGGCCGCGAGCCGGACGCTGCCGCGGCCCGCGTCGAGCAGGCCCCGGTTCTCCACGGCGGCGTGCTCGATCGGCAGGGTCTCGGGGGCGTGGAACTTGATCAGCAGCGGGCTCCCGTGCTGGCCGATCAGGACCTCGTCGCCCGAGGTCATCACGATGGCGCCGCCGTCCGAGAGAATGCGGCCCGTCTCGGTGTTGACGACGTGGTTGCCGAGCAGGGCGATGTCGTGGCCCTGGATCAGGCCGGCGTTCTCGACCGTGCCCACCAGATCGGTGAAGCGGTCCACCCCGGCCAGGAAGTCCTGGTTGCTGAGCGCCCCGGCCGCGGCCACCAGGCGGTTGACGTCGACCACGGCCTCTCCGCCGAAGAAGACGCCGGCCGGGTTCAGGATGTAGACCTGGCCGTTGGCGAGCAGCGTGCCGTCGATTCGGGTCGCGTTGTGGTCCGCGACGCGGTTCAAGACCCGGGCGGCCTCGTTGGGTTGGATGAACTGCAGGGTCTCGCCCGCGGCAACGCCGAACTTCTGGTAGTCGATGATCGCGTTCTGGGTGCCCACGTTCACGATCGTGTGGTTCGGGTCGGTGTCCGAGACCGAGAACTCGGCTTGGCCGTGCACCACGTTCGCGCCTTCGACGCCGGCGAGGGCGAAGCCGGGCACCAGGAGCTGACTCACCAGGAACGAGACGAGGGCGAGGCGCGCCAGTCCGGGTCGGGAGTGGGAAGAGCGGGTCGGCTTGTACTGCAGGTCCATTTGGCGTTCCACCCTGTGGGTTGCGGCTAGTAGAGGATGGTGAAGAAGACGTGGAACTCGTCGTTGCCCGAGCTCACCTCTCGATCGCCTCCCTTTACGTCGCGAAGCGCCCGCGCCCAGTCCAGGCGCGCGCGAAGGTTCGATTTGATCTGGAGCTCGACGCCGGCGCCGGCCCCGAGCAAGGTCTGGCTGCGGTCGAGCGCGTTGCGTCGCTCGTCGACGCCCGTCTGACCGGCGTCGAAGAAGGCCCGGAACACCAGGTCCCAGTCGGGGCGTCCGTACACCTGCTGCGGGGCAAACCGGAACGGTCCCAGCCCCGGAAGCTGAAGCGGACGGCGCGCCACCGGAAGGGCGCGCGGCAGATGGAACCGATACTCCGCCGTCGCCAGCAGCGCCGAATCGCCGACGGCCACCGACTGCGGATAGCCCCGCACGCTGTAGAGGCCTCCGGCCACTTGTTGGAACTGGGGTGGCAGGCGGTAGTCGAAGGCGTGCTGGCCGCGGAACGACACGGCCAACTCGTGGGCCAGGGTGGACGTATATGGCGTCGCCGGGTCTTCCCAGCTCTTGCGGTCGAAGAGCGGCTCCAGGTACTGCGACGCCGACACGTTCCACTGCAGCGTGGCCCACTCCGAATCGGTGAAGCCGGGCCGGCCGAGCGCGTTCACGTCGGACTTGTTGTTCTCGTGAATCTCGCCCTCGACCAGGAACTCGGCCCGTAGGTTGGAGACGTCGGTCGTGCGTTCGGCGCGCACACCCGCGCGCGGCAGGGCGAAGAACTCCTTGATGAGGCGGGGCGGATCGCTGCCCACGGTTTCGATGCTCCGCAGCCGGATTCCGCCGAAGACGTCCACGAAGAACGCCTTGTGTTGGTACGGCGTGTACTCGAGCTCGAAGCCTCCGGACCACTGTTCACCGCGGAACTTGAGCTCGGCGAAACCGACGTCGCCGGCCGTGAAGCGGCTCCACGAGGCGTCGACCCGCCAGCGCATGCGGTCGCTGCCCCACCAGGGCACGGCGTCCGGATTCCACCAGTCCGGCGAGTCGCGCTTGGTGGTGAACCAGTCCGGCCGGCGCTTCGAGAACCAGGGGGCTTCGTAGGAGCCCGAGAGCGCGTGCACGTTGTCGAAGCCGACGTTCACGTACTCCAGCTGCAGAATGTCGTCCCGGCCCGTCAGCTGGTTGTGCGAGTAGCCGTAGCGCTGCTGCCACACGTTGGTGGAGGGGGTCCCGGTGTCGCTCACCATGGCGTAGCCGAACCAGGGCTTGTTCTCGGTGACCAGGTAGTCGAGGGCGGCTCCCTGACCGTCTTCCGACGCCGCCAGCGCGGCGTCCACCCGGCGCGCCGGGTGGCGGTTCAGTCGAAAGAGGTAGTCCTCCAGCACGTCCTTGCGGAGCAGGCTGGTGGCCTCCGGGTCCTTCAGCGCGTCGGGCTTGATGGGCGAGTTCTTGCGGATGCGGGCGTGGATGGCGTTGTTGATCTTCCACTCCGAATCCACCCGTTCGCCGAAGGCGACGCTCCGGAGCTCGCGCACCTGGCCCGTCCAGATCACGAGTCGCAGTACGGTGTCGTCGACGGGCCGCAGGTCGCGCTCGCTCTCCAGGTCGATGTCGTCGGGGTGCGGAGACACGTAGACGCCGATCAAGCCGCGGCGATTGAACTCGGCCACGATCTTGGCGGCCACGTGGCCGAGGGCACTGGCGTGGAAGCGGCGGTCGGCCGAGCGCGCCAGGTCTCTCAGCACGATCGTCTCCGTCGGGGCGTCGGGCGTCGGCAGCGTGAAGCCCGTCGGCGCCAGGCCCAACTCGACCGACAGGTTCGCGATCTCGGCGAGAGGGGGATGCTCGGGGTGGTCCACCGCGTACTGGAGCGCGAACGCACTGACGCCGAAGACCGGCTCGGTGTCGTCTGCGTGGAGAACGGAAGCGGCGGCGCTGAGCAGACCCACGCACAGAAAGACCCCGCTCCAACGGGGTCGGTGTCCTTGGCGCCGTGCTCGCACGGTTCGGGGGCTGCCGTGCAGTGCCGGCCTCGCTCTCATGGGGGGCGTTCTCCGCAGATCCAGGGGTCCCGACCCGCTCGGGAGCGCGCCGGCGCCAGAGCCTAGGGAAGCCTCGCACGCCGAACCAGGGGCAGCTTCCGCGCGCAGCTCGAACGGCAAGCGCTGGATTTCAAACGCGATTGGGCGCATCGGGAGTGAGACTCCGCCGGTCTGCAGAGAGTTCGGGCGTTGACGCCCGACCACTCGGTCGGTAGCCTATCGGCCGACCGGTCGGTCGGGCGCGTCTGCGGCCCCACCGGTTCACCCCAGGACGCCTGTCCAGTGACGCCCTGTCGGGTGCTTCCACCGAAGCCGGCAGCGAAGGCAGCAAGGGGGGAGAGCGATCGCACCCGATTCCTCAGCGCCCGTCCCGGTCCACTCCCGGGTCAAGATCCTCGAGGTCGCCGAGGCGTTGTTCGCCAGGCGCGGCTTCAACGGGGTCGGCCTGCGCGAAGTGGCCGACGGCGCCGGTCTCGGAAAGTCTTCGCTGTTTCACCACTTCCGCGGCAAGGTGCACCTCTACACCGAGGTCGTGTCCAACGTCTTCGGACGCCTCGAGGAGCGCCTCGGGCCCGCCCTCAATTCGGAGCGATCCGCGTCCGAGAAGCTAGAGATGTGGGTTGAATCCCTCATCGACGAGCTTGCCGAGCACCCCCCCACGGCCCGTCTGCTGCTGCGCGGACTGGTCGAGGACGACGACTTCCTGGATCCGGAAGATCCGGACGTGGCCGCGGTCGAACAGCAGATCGCGCGGCTCGTGCTGGGTTTCGAACGGATCCTGAAAGAGGGCATCGCCAGCGGCGCCTTTCGCTCCGTGTCGGTGCCGGATGCCACCCAGACGTTGATCGGGGCGACGGTCTACCACTTCGCCTCCGGCGAGTTCGGCGAGGGCCTCATGGGCGGCCCCCTGTTCTCCGCCGCGGCGGTCCGTCGCCGCAAGCAGGAGGTACTCGCCTTCCTGCGTCACGGTTTCTCGGCGCCCGAGGCCGAAACGAACGCGCCCACCAGCTAGGGAGAGAGCCAAGTCGTGGAAAAGATTCTCGCCGACCACCGCCATCGCTTCGGGGACTTCGAAGTCGTCGACTTCGTGGACGAGAAAGACCTGGAGAACCTGCGCAGCCAGATCGACGTGGATGCCCCCGTGAACGTTCACTGGACCTGGGACTACGACGGCCAGGTGGCCGAGCTGCGCCGCCTCTACGAGAAGGGCAAGGTCAACCAGTGGAACGCCCAGACCGACCTCGATTGGTCGATCCCGGTGACCAAGGACGACTGGGTGCTGCGGCCCGAGGCCTCGATGATGGCGCAGCTCTGCAAGATGATGGGCAAGGACGAGGCCACCCAGAAGGCCGCCGCCTTCGACGAGCTCGCCTACACGCTCTCGCAGCTGCTCCACGGCGAGCAGGCGGCCCTGCAGCTGTGCGGTCAGCTCACGAACGTCTGCGACGACATGGACCAGAAGTGGTACGCCGCCAGCCAGGTGATCGACGAGGCGCGCCACATCGAGGTGATGTCCAAGTTCGTGAAGGAAAAACTCGGCACCATCTACCCGATCGGCGGCACCTTGAAGGTGCTGCTCGACAAGCTGCTCCAGGCCCAGGGCATGCAGAAGAAGGTGCTCGGCATGCAGACCCTCTTCGAGGGCATGGCCGTGGGGATCATGGACACGATCCGCAAGGAGA
>JAKSBN010000458.1 GCA_022361175.1 Pseudomonadota bacterium
AGGTACGGGCCGCGCCGCGCCAGACCCTTGCGCTCGTTCTGGCGCCGCGCGTAGTCGGCGGCGTTGCGCGCGGCTTCGGCCGCCGAGCGCGCGTCCTCGGCCGCCCGCCGGGCGTCGGCGGCCGCGTCCTCCACCTCCTTCTCTGCGGCCGCTTCTGCGGCGGCGGAGGCCTCCGCAGCGAGGCGCTCTTCGTCGGCACGCGCCCGCGCCGAGGCCGCCTTCGCCGCGGCAGCCTCGGCCGCAGCCGCGGCCTCGCGAGCCGCTTCCTCCGCCTGACGCGCTTGCTCCTCTGCGCTCAAAGGAGACGTCTCGGCCGGAGACTGCGCGCCGGCGACGGTGGCACCCAAGAGCCCACCCCACACGAGCGCAGCCAGAGCGATGTGAACACCGATGGACACACGGAACGAGAGACGGGTCGTCACGATGCAACCTCCCCCACTCTCCCCCCCAAGGAGTAGCCACAAGCGGGTGCACAGCCGCGAAGCGCGCACCTCGTGGATGAGATGATCGAGAAGTCCCGTCGGTTCTGCGAGCCACGTCACTCCCGGGGGCGCGAGCTTCACGTGCCCGACTGCGCAGAAATGTGACGGCGCGCCCGTCGTCAGAGAACCGTTGGAAGACCCGGATCAGTCGCGGCGCGGCTCTCGGGCGATTGCGCGCAGCTCTTCGCGGGTCCGATCGAGGATCTGGCGCACCCGGTCGACCACGTCGGGGTCACCGTGGGACCGCGCCACGGCGCGGTACGCCGCTCGGGCCAGGCGCAGGGCCGGCCGAACGATCTCGGCCGCGTCGGGGTCGCGCACGAACGCGAACTCGCTCCACTGCTCGGCTCGCTGCCAGATGCGATCGACGTGGGCGCGCTCCGACTCGACCTCTCGCTCGCCGGCTTCCGTGAGGCGGTAGACGCGGCGCCCCTCCACCGTTTCCGAGGTCGCGAGGCCCTCGTCCTCGAGCTGCTGCAGGGTGGGATAGACCGTGCCGGCGCTGGCCCGGTAGACGCCTCCGGATCGCTCTTCGAGCTGGCCCATCAGCTCGTAGCCGTGGCGCGGCCCGTCGGCCAACAGTCCGAGCAAGGCCAGTCGAACCTCTCCGGGCCCGAAGAAGCGGCCGCGCCACGGATGGCGGCGGCGGCGCGCGCGGCGGTGGTGCATGGAGGCCCTCCAGAAAACGCCCGTTCTCGGACCTGCGCCGCAGGCGTGCGGATGCCCGGCGTCGGCGCCACAGCGGCCGAAGAATGCGGAGTGAGTCGTCGCGGAGTGTCGGTTCATGAGTCGAATTGATATATCGTAAGATATATCTTGTCAACTACCGATCACGCCTTGGCCACTTGCACCGTGCGCGCTAGAACATGTTTCATTCTCCACTCGCGAGGTGATCCATGCGAACTCCCCTGTGCGACCAGCTCGGTATCGAATTCCCGATCTTCGCGTTCACTCACTGCCGCGACGTGGTGGCGGCGGTGTCGCAGGCGGGCGGTTTCGGCGTCCTGGGCGCGGTCGGCTTCACGCCCGAGCAGCTCGAGATCGAGCTCAAGTGGATCGACGAGCACGTGGGCGACAAGCCGTACGGCGTCGACATCGTCATCCCCGGCAAGTACGAGGGCATGGGCGAGATGGACCCGGAGAAGCTCGAGCAGAAGCTCAAGGAGTTGATCCCGGAGCAGCACCGCGCCTTCGCCCGCTCCGTGCTGAGCGACCACGGCGTCCCGGAACTGCCGGAGGGCGAGCGCCGCCACGAGCTTCTGGGCTGGACCGCCGCCACGGCGAATCCGCAGGTGGAGATCGCGCTCAAGCACCCCGGCGTGCGACTGATCGCGAATGCGCTCGGCACCCCGCCCGAGGACGTGATCCAGAAGATCCACGACTCGGGACGCCTGGTGGCGGCGCTCTGCGGACGGGCCGCCCAGGCGGCCGCCCACAAGGCCGCGGGCGTCGACGTGATCATCGCCCAGGGCACCGAGGGCGGCGGCCATACGGGCGAGATCGGAAGCCTGGTGCTGTGGCCCGAGGTGATCGAGGCGGTCGCGCCGACCCCGGTGCTGGCCGCCGGTGGCATCGGCACGGGCCGCCAGATCGCGGCCGCACTGGCCCTGGGTGCGCAGGGCGCGTGGACCGGCTCGCTGTGGCTCACCGTCGAGGAGGCCGAGGCGCCGCCGCCGCAGATGGACGCCTACATGGCGGCCAGCAGCTCCGACACGGTGCGCTCGCGGTCCTGGACGGGAAAACCCTGTCGTATGCTTCGCAACGAGTGGACCGAAGCCTGGGAACGCGAGGACACGCCGGATCCGCTGGGCATGCCGCTGCAGGGGATGGTGACCGCCGAGGCCATGACGCGCGGACACCGCTACGCGAAGCAGGCCGTGGACGTGCTCTTCTGCCCGGTGGGCCAGATCGTGGGCCAGATGAACGAGGTGCGTCCCGTGCGGGAGGTCGTCTTCTCCCTCGTGGAGGACTACCTCGAGGCCGTCGAGCGCCTGCAGTCGCTGGCGCCCTCGGAGTAGAGGTCCGGCGCGTCAGCCCACGCCGACCGGACACGCCACGCCGGTACCGCCCATCCCGCAGTAGCCGTGGGGGTTCTTGGCGAGATACTGCTGGTGCTCGTCCTCGGCGTAGTAGAAGGGACCGGCGGCCGCGATCTCCGTCGTGATGGTCCCGTAGCCGGCGCTCTCCAGCTGCTTCCCGTAGGCCTCCCGCGACGCCAGCGCGGCGGCCTGCTGCTCGGGCCCGTCGGTGTAGATCGCGGAGCGGTACTGCGTGCCCACGTCGTTGCCCTGGCGCATGCCCTGGGTCGGGTCGTGGTTCTCCCAGAACGTCTGCAGCAGTGCGCCGTACGCGACGACTCCCGGATCGAAGACGACCCGCACCACCTCGGTGTGGCCCGTCCGGCCCGAGCACACCTCGTAGTAGGAGGGGTTCGGAGTGACGCCGCCCGCATAGCCGACGGCCGTGGTGTAGACGCCCGCGGTCTCCCAGAACTTCCGCTCAGCCCCCCAGAAGCACCCCATTCCGAAAACCGCCGACGCGAGGCCAGCGGGGAACGGAGGCTCGAGAGGATGGCCGAGCACTCGATGGGAGGCCGCCACCCACATCTTCTCCGGGCGTCCCGGAAGCGCCTGATCGGCGGTGGGGAGTTCTCGCGACTTGCCAAACAGTCCCATGACCGTCTCCTTCAACGCCAGAGGATAGCGAGCCGCGAGCTCGGTCGATCTTCGGGATCGGATTGGAGCTAGACTGCCCCGCATGCGCATCGCCACCTGGAACGTGAACGGCCTCCGGGCCCGCCTGGATTTCGTGCTGCTGTGGCTTCGCGCCCGGCAGCCCGACGTGGTGGGACTCCAGGAGCTCAAGCTCCCCGACGACCTGTTCCCGCACGACGTCTTCGACGCCGAGGGCTACCAGGCGGTCTGCCACGGCCAGAAGAGCTGGAACGGTGTGGCCATCCTGTCGCGCAAGCCCGCACAAGTCTCTCAGGCGGGTCTGCCCGGAGAGGCCGAGTTCGGGGCGCGACTGATCACCGCCCAGGTGGAGGACTTGGCCTTCACGACGGTCTACTGCCCCAACGGCAAGTCCGTCGAGCACGCCGACTTCCCGCGCAAGCTGGCGTGGTTCGACTCTCTGGAGGCCCACCTGGCGGCGGGTGACCCCGGCGTCCAAGCAGTCGTGTGCGGCGACTTCAACATCTGCCCGACCGCGCTCGACACGTGGGACGAAGCCGGGCACCGCGGCCGGATCTTCCACACCGACGCCGAGCGGGATCGCTTCGCGCGCTTGCTCGAGCGGGGCTACGGCGATCTCTACCGCGACCTCCACCCGGAAGGCACGGACTTCTCCTGGTGGGACTACCGCGGCGGCGCCTTCCACCGGCGCCAGGGCCTCCGCATCGACTTCCTGTTGGGCACCGAGCCCGTGCGGCGACGGGCGCGCCACGTGCAGATCGATCGCGATTGGCGCAAGAAGCAGGAGGGGCTCACGGCTTCGGACCACGCGCCCGTCTTCGCCGACCTCGACTAGGAGGCCGCCGGCCCCTCGCCCTCCCACAGGGCTTCAAACTGCGCGAGGCGCGCGTCCTCGGCGTCGAGGATGCGGACCAGCCACTCTCGCGCGTAGCCCCGATCGAAGTCGTCTCCCAGCGCGAAGATCACATCCGCGATGTCGCGCGCGTCCTTCGGACGATCGAAGATCACCTTGAAGACCACCAGGTCCTCCGCGCTCAGGATGTGGATGGAGTCGTCGCCACCGAACCCGACGCGGCGGCGCCGCGTCAGACAGCGATCGTGGAGAGGGTCGTAGGCGAAGAAGAGATCGATCGGCGTGTGTTCCCAGTAGAGGCGGACTTGGCCGTTGGCCGCCACCTGCGCGCGCTCGGCCTCGCCCCCCGGATCGACGCCCAGCGCGGCCACCAGGGCGAACACCCGGGCCACATCCGACGGAGGAACGAAGACGTTGACGTCGATGTCCACCGTGCCGCGCGGTGTCGCGTAGTACGCCAGGGCCAGCGCCCCACCGAAGGCATGGGGCAGCCGGGCTTTCGCGAATGCCGCCTCGAGCGCCAGCACCTTGTCGTCGAGGAAGGCGGCCGTCATGCGTCTGCGAGGGTCGGATCCAGCGACGAGAAACGCGGAAACGGTTCGGCCTCGCGCATCCGGCGCGCGGGGCGATCTCGCACGATGCGGTCGTGCGTCCGCAGCAGCCCGCGCAGCGCCTCCCCGCGCCGGCGTTCCCCGACGCCCACCCACTCGGCCACCTCCGCTCGCTCTTCGGGCACCGGCGTGGCGGCGCACGAGGCCAGGGCCTCGCGAAGCAGGGTCACCCAGACGGGGTCGAGCGAGCGCTCGCGACGCAATTGGGCCAGCAGCGCCCGGGCCGGCGCACTCGAGCGCCGCGCCGAGACGCGAATGCCCCGTTCGACCGCCCGCGCCAGCACGGCGGCGCGGTCGAAGGCCCGGGTCGCCCGCGCCGCGGCGTGATCCAGCACGTCGGCCGTCAGCACGTCGCGAAACGTGGCCAGCGTGCGGGCCCGGGGGCCCCGCGGCGTGTGGAGCGACTCCCGGATCTCGAAACGGCCGTCCGAGCGACGGTGGACATAGGCCACGACAGACTCCTAGTGGTAGTTGCCCACTATACCGTAAATGCCCGCGCCCGGACACGGATCGCCCGGGCCCGGCCTCGCCAGAGCCCGCAGCTGGTTCTCCAGGGTGTTGATATTCAAAGAAAAATGGGAATGGCACGACGTCTGCTCTCCAACTCGAACCAAGGAGGTTCGCCATGCGCAGGACGCTCTTTGCTCTGTGGCTCCGACTCGTCTGTTAGCCCGAGTCGCCGCCGGGGCGCGTCGCCACGACGGCGGCGCCCCCGGTGGCACGGGCGCGGCCTTCGGCTTCGTCGGCCACCGGCCGCAGCCGCACCGGAACCTCGACGCCCGGGTCGACCTCGGTCGGAACGGACTCTTTCCGGCGCAGCCAGCTCTGCAGGTCCTCCAGCACCAGATAGGAGCTGGGCAGCAGGAAGAGCGAGATCAGCGTGGCGAACTCGACGCCGAACGCCAGGGAAGTCGCCATGGGGATCAGGAACTGGGCCGACACGCTGCGCTCCAGCAAGAGCGGCGTCAGGCCCGCGAACGTGGTGAGTGACGTCAGCACGATGGGCCGAAACCGAGCCACGCCGGCTTCGCGCACGGCCTGCTCGAGCGGCCAGCCCTCTTCGCGGCGCTGATTGACGGTGTGCACGAGGACCAGGCTGGCGTTCACCACCACCCCCGAGAGCGCCACCACGCCGAAAACCGACATCATCGAGATGTTCTTGCCCATGAGCACGTGGCCGATGATGGCCCCCACCATCCCGAACGGAATCACGCCCATGATCAGAAGCGGCTGCGCGTAGGAGCGCAGGGGCACGGCCAGCAGCGCGTAGATGAGCAGCATGGCGAACCCGTAGTTGCGAATCAGAGCCGCCAGGGTTTTGGCCTGCTCGCGCTGTTCGCCCTCGAAGTCGTACGAGAGTCCCGGGTGCGCAGCCCGCAACTCCGGCAGCAGGCCGGCCTTCAGGTCGGCCAGGATCTCCCCGGCCGTGGCCTGCTCGGTATCCACATCCGCCGTCACGCTGATGACCCGCTGCCGGTCGGCGCGCTGAATCGACGCGTAGCCCCGGCCCCGCTCGACGGCCGCCACGGCGTAGAAGGGCACCTCGCCGCCGCTGGGCGCGCGAATGCGCAGTTCTTCCAGGTCGGCCAGCGAGCGCCGCTCTTCGGGCGGGTAGCGCACCATGACGCGCACGTCGTCGCGTCCGCGCTGGATCCGCTGCGCTTCGGCGCCGTAGAAGGCCTGGCGCACCTGCCGCGCCAGGTCGTCCTGGGTAATCCCCAGGGTTTCCGCGGCGGGCAGGATCCGCAGCAGGATCTCGCGCTTGCCCTCCCGGAAGGAGTCGGACACGTCGCGCACGCCGGGGTACGTCGCCAAGCGCTCCTGCAGCGTCTCTGACGCGGCTCGCAGCTGCTCGACGTCTGCCGAGCGCAGCTGGATCGCGATGGGATCGCCGGCGGAGAAGAGCGCCGAAGTGAACACCAGCTCTTCCACTCCCGGAATCGGCGGCGTCGCCGCGCGCCACCGGGCCACCACGTCGCGCGCCGGGATCGGACGCGCGTCGCCGCCGGCCAGCTCGAGGCTCACCTCTCCCAGATGGCTGGCAGAAGCCGTCCGCCGCGGCCCCGTCGCGTGCCCCTCGCCACGCGACGGCTGCTGGCCCACGGACGCCAGGACGTGCTTCACCAGCGAACCCTCGGCCAGCGGGTAGTCGCGATCCAACTCCGCCCGCACCCGCAGCGCCGCGGCCTCCAGCGTCGCCACCGCCGCCGCCGTCTCCTCGACGGGCGTGCCCTGGGGCATGGCGAGCGTCGCCGTGGCGTAGTCGCTCTCGACGGGCGGGAAGAAGCTGAAGCGCAGCCGGCCGGAAGCCACGAGGGCCATGGACAGCACCAGACAGGCGACGCCCGCCGCCAGCGTGCTGTAGCGCCAATCGAGCACCGTCTCGAGCGCCGGCCGATACACCTGCTGCGAGAAGCGCGCCAGGCTCGCCGCCGCAAAGCGCTGTACTCGGCGCCAGCGCTCGGCGATGCCGGTGCGAGCCCGCGCCGCCTCCTCCTGGGCCTGCACCTTCATGTGGCCCAAGTGCGCCGGCAGCACCAGTTGGGACTCGACCAGGGAGAAGAAGAGGCAGGCCATCACCACGATGCCGATGGCGCCGAAGATCTGCCCCATGGGCCCGGGCGACAGCACCAGCGGCAGGAAGGCGGCGACGGTCGTCAGGATGCCGAAGATGACCGGCACCGAGACTTCCTGCGCGCCACGCACCGCGGCGGCCAGCGGTTCCTCGGCGTTCTCCTGGTGCCGGTGCACGTTCTCGCCCACCACGATGGCGTCGTCGACCAGGAGCCCCAGCACCAGGATGAAGGCGAACAGCGAGATGACGTCGATCGAGACCCCGAGCACCGGGAACATCCAGATCGCTCCCAGGAACGCGATCGGGACCCCGATGCTCACCCAGAACGCCAGCCGCAGCCGCAGGAAGAGGGCCAGCACGCAGAACACCAGGATGAAGCCGCCGCGGCCGTTCCGGATCAGGATGTCGAGCCGATCGCGCAGCGCCTGCGACCCGTCCCGCCACACGGTCAGGTCGAGACCGGCCGGCAGCTGCCCGCCGACTTCGGCCAGAAACGTCTTCACGCTGGCCACCAGGTCGAGCACCTTCTGGTCGCCGACCCGGTACACCTTCACCAGCACGGCGGGCTCGTTGTTGAAGCGGGCGTAGCGATCCTCTTCCTCGAAGCCATCGCGCACCCGGGCCACGTCGGCGACCAGGAGCCGCGTGCCGTCCTCGCGCGTGCGAACCACGACCTGGCCGAATTCGTTCCCCCGGTAGGCCTGGCCCTTGGTCCGCAGCAGGATCTCGCCGCTCTCGGTCTTGAGGGAGCCGCCCGGCCGGTCCAACGAGCCGCGCCGCACCGCGGCCACCACGTCGTCGAAGGTGATCCCGTAGCGGCGCAGCGATTCCTCGGGCACCTCGATCGAGATCTCGTCCGGGCGGGCGTTGGTCAGCTCGACCTGCGTGATGCCGGGAAGGGCCGTGATCTGATCGCGAATCCGTTCTCCCCAGACCTTGAGCGTCCGCTCCGGGACGTCCCCCGAAAGCGCGATCTGGAGCGCGTTGCGGCGGATCTGGAAGTGGCTGACGACGGGCTTCTCGGTCTCCTCGGGAAAGGTCGTGATCCCGTCGACGGCGTTCTTGATCTCGGACAGCGCGCGGTCCACCGGATACCCCGACAACAGCTCCGCGGTGACGCCGCAGGCGCCTTCGCTGGCCGTCGAGGTGAGCTTCTCGATGCCCGCGATGCCCTGGACTTCCTCCTCGATGCGAACGCAGACCCCCTCCTCCACCTCCTCGGGCGCCGCCCCCAGGTAGGTCACACCCACCTGGATCACCTCGACGTTGACGTCGGGGAACGACTTCTGCTGGATCGCGGGCAGGGCGGCCAGGCCCCCCGCCACCATCAACAGCATCAGCAGATTGGCCGCGACGTGGTTGCGCGCGAACCAGGCGATGGCCCCCTTCACGACCCGCTCCTGGCGAGGTCGTCCGCGGCGGCCGCGTCCACTCGCACGCTCATCCCGTCCAGCACGCCGGCCAGCGGCGAGATGCAGACGCGCTCGCCGTCGGCCAATCCGGACCCGACGACCACCCTCCCGCGCTCGCGGCGCAGCACCTCGACGCGGCGGAAGTGGAGACGGTCCTCGGCATCGATCACGTAGACGAGGGTCGGGTCGCCGGCGCCGTCCTCCCGGAGCGCCATCGTCGGCAGCACGAACACGTCCGACTGCGTGCGCCCCAGGATCTCGGCCGCCACGAAGAGCCCGACGGCCAGCGGCGGCCCCTCGCGGCCCGACGTCAGCCCGTACGGATCCTCCACCCGCGCCACCACGTGGACCATGCGGCTCTTGGGATCGATCTCGCCTTCGGTCCGCACGATGCGGCCCGTCCAAGTGGCGGACTCGCCGGCGAACTCCGCCGAGAGCTCGACGACGGGCTGTTGCGGCGGCGCCTCGGCTTCGGCCGGCGGCGGCGTGAGCGGCAGGTCCAGGTAGCGCAGCTCGCGGTCGGGGATCGGCAGCCGCACCTCGGCGTAGTCCACGGCGTAGAGCGTTCCGAGCGTCGTTCCGCGGTTCACGAACTGGCCCACGTCGACGCCCTGTTGGCGCACCCGGCCCGCATAGGGCGCCCGCAACTCGGTCCGGGCCAGATCGCGCTCGGCCCGGGCGGCCCGGGCCCGCGCCTCGCTCCGGGCCGCTTCGGCGATGCGGTAGGCGTTCTCGGCGTCGTCGATGCGCGACTGACTCGCCACCGAGCGATCGGCCAGCCGCCGCTGCCGAGCGCGCTCCTTCGACGCGCGGTCGAACTCGCTCTCCGCCCGGGCCAGTCCGGCGCGAGCACTCTCCAGCTCGGCTTCCGCATCCGCCGGGTCCAGCCGCACGAGCGGCTCGTCGACGGCGAAGAAGCCACCCGAAACGAAGGCGGGCGACACCCAGATGACTTCGCCGGCCACCTGTGCGATCAGCTCACTCTCGGTGCGCGGAGCCACGGTGCCCTGGGCGCGAACGCGGAACTGGAGCTCCGACCGGATTGCGGACTGGACCCGCACCAGCGGCCGCACCGGCTCGGGCACCACGGGCTCGACGCGGGGACGCGTCAGCATCAGCAGTGCGGCGCCGAGCCCCGCCGCGCCGAGCAGGGCGAAGGGCAGCCAGCGTTTCGCGTCGGGGGGGAGTTTCATCCCGTGTTCCTCGTGGGGCGCGAGGGAGTGAGCGGGGGGACGGCGCGGAGGCCCGCCATCCAATAGGACGCGACACGCGGGAGCAGCTCCTCGTCCCGCCACCCGGCGCCGCGCTGAATCAGCGCCGGTGCATCCTCCAGGTGGCCGCCGATCACGTGCAGCAGCGCGCCGACGCCCAGCTGGAAGGCCGTCGCCAGCTCCCGGGGGTCGCGGCCCGGCAGGGCGCGATCGATGGCGTCGAGAAAGCGCTCGCTCAACTCGGCGAAGAGCTCGTGCTTGAGCGCGGCCAGGTCTTCGATCGACTCGGAGTAGACCCGGGCCATCAACTCGAACGAGGCCAGGGCCTTGGCCGATTCCTCGCGCCGCTCGAAGACCGGCCGCAGAAACGCGTCCGCCACGTCCTCGAGCCGAGGGGCCCGAGCGCCGGCCCGCTCCTCGGCCGCCGCCAGCAACGCCAGGCGACGCTGGTTCAGCGCCTCCAGGTGCCGCCGGACGGCGGCGCGCAGCAGGCTGCGCTTGGAGCCAAAGTGGTAGTTGGCCGCCGACACGCTGGCCCCGGCGGCCCGGGTGACGGCGCGCAGCGAAGTGCCTTCGTAACCGCGCTCCGCGAACAAGCGCTCGGCCGCATCCAGCAGCCGCTCGCGCGTCGCCTGACCGCGATCGGAATCGGTCGCCTGGAGAACGTCGAAGTCCGGGTCGGGGGATGCGCTCATATGACCACTCGAACAGGTGTTCGAAACTTATGTTCGAATCGGATTCACCGCCACCTTCGGTGTGGGGAAAAAGAACCGACGCCGAGTTCGGGCTCAGGCCGCGTCGGTGGCGGCCTGGAATTGGTGCGACTGGCCGCGCCGCACGATGTGCCCGGCGCTGGGGCCGGCGAAGTGGGTGCCGAGCACGAGCACGGGGGCATCCGCGCAGCTTCGGATGAACTCGTGCCGGGTCTTGCGCGCCTGGTCGGCGTCCACATCCGCCGAGCTGGCCCAGTCCGGGTGGGCGCACTGCACGGGGTGGTGCATCAGGTCCCCGGTGATCACGGCCTCTTGGCCTCCGGACCGGATTCGCACGCTCACGTGGCCGGGGGTGTGTCCGGGTGTGGGCTCCAGGGCGACGCAGTCGCCGATGCGATGATCGGCTTCCACCAGGTCCACCAGGCCGGCGTCGAAGACGGGTTGGACCGAATCCCCGAAGACGTCGGCGAACATCGGATCCTCTTCGGCCCGCCAGTAGTCGAACTCCCGCCGGTGGAAGAGGTAGCGGGCGCGCGGAAAGGTGGGGACCCAGCGGCCGCCCTCGAGACGCGTGTTCCAGCCGACGTGGTCGACGTGCAGGTGGGTACACAGGACCCCGTCGATGGACTCGGCGGGGAACCCCGCTGCCGCCAGATCGTCGAGAAAGGGGCCGCTGCGGCGGTCCCAACCCGGGATCGGCCGCTTCTTGTCGTTCCCCACGCAGGTGTCCACGAGGATGCGGCGCCCGTCCGCTTCGATCACGAAGGTGTGCACGCTCATGAGGGCGCGTCCGTCCCGGTCGGCGAAGTGCGGGACGAGCCAGGGCTCCCGCGCCAGGGCCTCGCGGGTGGCGTCGGGCAGGATCCACGTGACCCCGCTCTTCATCTCGATCTCGACCACCTTGTGAATTCGAACGTTGCCCACCTGCCAGCTCATGCGCGCGCCCCTCTTCCGTGCTTGTGTCGTCGATGCTTGTGTCGTGCTGCGCGCTCGCGGCCCGCGTCACTGGACTCGACCCAGCGCGCGGTCGGCCGCGGCGGGGCTCGCCGCCAAGTCTCGCACGAGGGCGGCAGTGTAGCTCTCGTAAAGCGCCACCAGACGCAGGTTCGCGGGGTCGAGGAAGCGCTGGATCTGCGCGCCCTCCATGAACGCGATGATCTCGTGCGCCTTGGCCCCCGGGTCGACGTCCGGCCGGATCTCGCCCGCGCGCTGGCCGGCCTCGACGAGCCCCGCGAGCGCGGCGTGGACTCCCCGCACGCGCTGCAGGAAGTAGCGGTGTGCGCGGGTTCCCGGATCCAGGTTCTCCGCCTCCAACACGGCGTAGAGCTTGGCCAGGCCGGGTTCCGACTCGTTGATGCGCGCGACCTCGGGCAGTCGCGCCAGCGCGCTGAGACCGCCGCCCGCCAACACGTCGCCCAACCGCGCGCCCACGCGCCGGTCTCGCTCGGCCAGCACCGCCAGCAGCAGGTTCTCGGCGGTGCCGAAGTGGTAGAGCACGGCCGAGTGCGAGACGCCGGCCTGGGCGCCGATCGCCGACAGACCCGTCCCCCGGTAGCCGTCCGCCGCGAAGAGCTCGAGGGCGGCGTCCAGAATCGCCTGGCGGCGCGCCTGGCCGCGTCGCTGCGATCGCCGCCCGTGCTGGGGCCTGGTGCCCGGCATGCCGGCAGTCTAGGGCCTACTCAAAACCTGACAAGTCTGTTAGTTTTTACTCCGGTGGGTCGCCGAAGGAGCGGCCGTGGACAACTCGCCCCGCTCGCAGCCCGGACCCGATCCGGCGTCCTGCGGACGCCTGCCCGCAGACGTGCGCGCGCAGTTCGACGAGCGCGGATACGTCGTCATCCCCGATCTGATTCCCCTGGCCGAGCTCGAAGCCTTCGGCCGGGCCGTCGATGCCGCCGTCGCCGTGCGGCGCCGCGGCGACACGCGCACCCTGGCGGAGAAGAGCCGCTACGAGCAGTCCTTCCAGCAGTGCATCAACCTGTGGGAAGATTCGCCGGCGGTGCGGCCGCTGGTCTTTCACCCGGCCGTGGCCGAAGCCGCCTGCGCACTCCTGGGCGTCGCCGCCGTGCGCTTGTGGCACGACCAGGCCCTCTACAAGGAGGCGAGCGGGCGCGAGACCGACGCTCTCCAGGATCAGCCGTACTGGCCGCTGGCGGAGCCGCTGACCGTCACCGCGTGGATCCCTTTCGACGACGTCGAGCTGGAGTACGGTGCCATGGGCTACGTGCCGGGCAGCCATCGCTTCGGCGTGCGC
>JAKSBN010000418.1 GCA_022361175.1 Pseudomonadota bacterium
CCACGACGTCCTGCCACGCGAGCGGCAGGCCCTGCACCTCGAGGGCCAGGAGCTCCGCGTCGCTGGTGATGAAGCGCCCGGGCCGCAGATCCGAAATGTTGGGCAGCGGCACGACCGCGTTGCGGTACTGGCCCTGGCCGTTCCACTCGAGCACTCCCGTCTCGAAGCCCAGCGACGCCGCGCGGCCACCGGTCCCGATCACGTTCGCCAGGGGCGTCAGCGTCACTTCGCCCGCCCCGGCGCTGCCCACGTCGAAGAGGTGGATCTCGTCTCCCAATCCCACCGGATCCGACGCGGCCAGGAGCTCGCCGTTCAGCGCGACGTCGCCGAAGTCGACGGCCAGCTGGCGGCTGCCCAGCGACGCCAGTGCCACGCTGCCGGCCTCGTACAGGATCGAGAAGACCTGCACGCCCGAGTCGCTGGCCACCAAGAGCCGCTGCCCGGCCACGGCGATCTCGTCGGCCCCCACCAGGGTCACGAAGGCGGAAGCGCCGGCGATGGGAACGTTCAGCTCGAAGAGGGCCCGCGCCTCGACGCTCACGTCGGCACCGACGCGGCGCAACAAGTAGACCAGGTCGCCGTCGGCAGCGGCCGCCTCGTAGTCGACCGCGAAGCGCTCGAAGGCGATGCCCTCGCTGCGGCCCAGCAAGAGCTCGCTCTCGCCGAACACCAGGATCGCCTCACCGCGCACGTAGAGCGGCCGGTCCAGGCGATCGTCCGGGGCCACGATGCGGTTCACCAACCGCGGCACCGTGGGGTTCGTGATGTCGTAGACCTCGAGCTCGTGCTCGCCGGTCGCCAGCACCACCCGCCGTCCGGAGAGTCCGGCGGCGCGGATCGAGCTGCCGGTGTCGATGCGCGACAGAAGAACGGGGGTCGGACCGCCCTGCGTGCTGAAGAGCTGCGCCGTGTTGGACGCCGTCAGCAGCAGCAGCGGCCCTGCGCGCTGGATCTCGCCGACGCTGCCGCTCACCGTGAGCGCGCGGGTGTCGATTCCGATCCGAGCGTTGCGGTTGGCCACCAGGTCGCTCTCGTCGGGCTGGTTGGAGACGGCCACCGTCAGCGTGCCGAGGGTGTCGTCCGGGAGGTCGAACGCGATGCGACGTTCGTCCACGATCCGCACGCCGGTCGCCGGCCGCCCGTTCACCTCCAGGCGCGAGATCGACGCCAGACCGGGACCCTCGATGGCCAAGGTGGCTCCGCTGTTGAAGGCGAAGCGGCGGTCGGCCGGCGTGAAGGTGCCGCTGGCGGCGTCGAAGCGGCCGATGCGCTCGATGGCCGGGTCGGTCACGTAGGTGAAGGCCGCGGGCCGGAACTGGGACAGAAGGCCGTTGGCCACCCGCAGGCCCACCAGCCGGTTTTCGGCCGGCAGCTCGGGCAGCGGCGGCACCACGAACGCGAGCTCGTCGTCGCTGCGCCGCACCAAGTCGGCCGGGTCCACCAGAACGCCGCCCACCTCGACGGTGGTACCCGGCCCGAAGCCCGCGCCGAAGATCGTCACCAGGCTGCCACCGCGCGCGCTGCCGAAGAGCTCAGAGAGGCGCGCGATCTCGGGCCGCACCCCGGCCTCGGCCACGAACCGGAAGCCGTAGTCGCGGCCGAGCTCCTGGCCGGAGAGATCGCGCAGGGCGCCCGAGAGGGCCACCCGGTACTCGACGCCCGGCTCGAAGGCCTGGGCCGGCCGGAAGCTCAAAAGCGTGCCTTCGTTCCCCGTCTGGCGCGAGACGAAGCCCGGCACCGGCTCGCCGCCGCGCGTCACCTGGAGCAGCAGGTCCGCCAGCGCGGCGAACTGGGCGTTGTCGACCAGGCGGTTCAGCTGGATCTCGACCGCGTCGTTGGCGGGCAGCACGCCACGCGGCGTCGGCACCTGGGCCAGCACGGCGAAGTTGTCGTTGGCCAGGGTGTTGACGCCGCCGCCCAGGGAACCCAGAGAGACACCCTCGGGCACCGGGTTCTCCGCCGGCTCGCCGTCCACGTAGACGAAGGAGGTACCGGCGTAGACGGCGTCCGCCGCCACCTCCACCGTGTTCACCGCGCCCACCACCGAGAAGTAGTCCTCGAGCTCCAGCTGGCGCCGGAAGCTGCCGTCCAGCCACGGCGACACGTCGAAGACCTGCAGGTCGCCCTGCCCGGCCGCGACGTAGAGATCCTGGCCCACCAGATTGAGCTCGCCGGCGAAGAGATCGCCGTCGCGGATCAGGAACGCCAGCGCCAGCTCGGCCACCGCCTGGCTGGCCCCGTCCGGCCGCAAGGCGAAGAGCGTGACTGTGGCCGTGCGCCCGCCCGAAACGAACGCCAGGTCGTCGACGAAGAGCACGTCCTCCGGATCGAGCGGGTTTCCGGCCAGATCCACCAGCGTCACGCGGTTGGTGACCGCGTAGTCGCCGGCCATCAGGTCGAGCGCCAACAGCTCGCTTTCCTCGGGCAGCAGCACCCACAGCGTGTCGCCCACGGCCCGCAGGGCGCTCGGGCGGCCGCCCAGCGCGTCGGCGGGCAGCGTCGTCAGACGGCTGAGGGTGCGGTCCGGCAGCCGCTTGAAGATGGACACGCCGGCGTCGCTCGACAGGAAGACCACGTCTCCCACCACCTCGAGGTCGTCCAGCACCTCGCCCTCGAAGCGCTGCTGCGAGAGCAACAGCGGGTCGGTCGCCAGGGTCAGGTCGAAGTGGAACAGGTCGCTCCCGCCCGCGGCGTAGAGGTCGTCCCCGGCGCCGGCCAGATCGGAGAAGCCCTGCGGCGGCAGCGTGGTGTCGAAGTGGAAGGGCTCGGTCACGCCCTCGGCCAGCTCGTTCTCCACCAGCACCGGCCGCACCGGGTCGGAGATGTCGATGATCGAGAGCCGCGCCTTGTCGGTGGTCAGCTGCCGCACCCGACCGCGGGTGTCGATGGCCTCGAAGCCCCCGCCCGAGACGGCGTAGACCAGCTGGCCGCGACGCAGGATGGCCGACACCGGCGCCGGCGCACTGTCGTCCAGCGCCACCGAGCCGGTCTCCTTGGCGGCGTAGAAGTAGGGCTGCGGGCCCACGCTGCTCTCGCCGGAGAAGAGCAGGCTCTCCACCGTGACGTCCGCCTCGCCGAAGCTGCCGGACGGCGCGCGGACCTGGAGCTGGTTGGTGC
>JAKSBN010000271.1 GCA_022361175.1 Pseudomonadota bacterium
GCCGATCCCCACCACACCGCCGGGGGGATCCACGGCGAACAGCGGCAGGAAGTCCAGCTCGAGCTTGGTCTTGATCTGGTCTTTCTCGTTGTCGCCCCCGGTCAGCACCAGGAAGCCGTTGCCCGTCAGGTGGGCGTCCACGTGGGTGTGGCCGAGGTCCATGGGCAGATCCAGCTCGCGCCGCAGGTCGAACTTCCACTCGGCCGCGAAGTCGCCGCTGCCGTCCCCCTGGTCGACGCCGACGAGGTCGACGGTGAAGTCCTGGGTCTCGAAGAGCTGGAAGCGCCCCGCCTCGGCCACGGGCGATTCCTGGGCCCGGACCGGGGCAGCCCACGCCAGACACGCGAGCGCGAGCAGCCAGATTCCGGGGCGGGTCATGAGGTCTCCTCGGGCGCGGGCCCGGTTCGGTGCGGCGGCGGCGTGACTAGTCATTGACGCGCGCCTTCCCCGCCCACGTGAAGACGACGGTGTCGATGAGGGTTTCGTTGCGGTCGAGGCCGGAGCGGATGTCGTCGCGGGCCAGGGTCATGTCGTCCAGCTTCACGGCTTCGTGGAGGTTGCGCGCCACGCGGTCCTTGTTGGCCGCCACGACTTCGGGCGTGGCCCCCCAGCGCAGGCTCGAGATGGTGCTGCGGCGAAACACGCCCACCGAATCGTACGGGTTCACGTCGTTGGTCGGGTTGTCGGCGACACCGAAGAACTTCACGATCAGGTAGTGGTGCTTCTGAATCCGCGACGGTTGCGGCATCGGACTTCCTCCGGCGTGTGAACGCGTGCACCCGAGCGCGCGGGTCAGGCGGTGAGTCGGCGGCAGCATAACCGGGGTTCCGGGAAAGTGCGCGGTGAACTTTGCTTGCAGGTTGATTTTGTGTGTACCGATCGCATTCAAGAACGGCGTTCGACCGCGTCGTTCTCGCAGCTGGACGTCAGCTCCGACCCGACGCGGAACCGCGGGCCGGCGTCCCCCGACTCACGGGCGCCGCGGGTGTGCGAGGCAAGCGCGCTTGCGCGATTCGCGCCGCTGCGTTTTGCCGGGCGTTTCCCCGACGTCCACGTGCGAGAATGGCGAACCGCCGGCGGCGGAGCATCGGAGGAGAGCGCGTGCTGGAGAATCTCGATTCGTGGGGCGAGCTGATCGTGGCGACGGGCGCGTTGGGTGCCGCGGCCTTCGGCATCGTCGAGGGGCTGAAGACGTGGCCGGTGGGGCTCTACGGCTTTCGCGCGTTGGTGCGCGAGCTCGGTCCCCTCACGCAGACGCTGGCGGACGCCTACGGCCAGAGCTGGGAGGGCCTCTTGAAGGCCCAGTACCGCGACGGACGCGGCACCGGTCCGCTGCGCAAGACCCTGCGCCAGGGGATCCGCGTCGGGCTCAACACGCGCAACGTCGCGGCGATCCGGGCCGGACTGGGGCTGCCGGACTTGACCGACGAGGCGCTCGCGGCGGCCGTGGAGACGGTGAACGCCGGCGCCGAACCCGACGACCCGGCCTATCGCGTGGTGGGGCGCTTCGAGCTGGCGGCCGACGCCCGCGTCGACGCGGCCCTGGCCCTGGCCGACTCGCACTACCTGACCAAGGCGCGCTCGACGGCCGGCGCCGTCGCCGTGCTGTTGGCGCTGGGAGCCGGCTGGGCGCTGGCGGGAACGGGAACCGAGGCGAGCACGGACTGGGTGGTGCCCAGCCTGCTGATCGGCATCGCCGCGGTGCCGGTGGCCCCCATCAGCAAGGATCTGGCCAAGGGCCTGAGCCAGGCCGCCACCGCGCTGCGGGCCCGCAAGTGATCTTCGAACTGCGCCTGCGCCGCGACGCGGTGGGCGGCCCGGTGATCCCCGCCCAGTTGACGGCGCCCGGGCTGTCGCGCTCCCGGGCCCTGACCGAGCTGCGGACCCACGCCGAGATCGCCTTCCTGGTCCACGGCTTCAACGTGAACGAAGCCCGGGGACGCGCCGGCCTGGGACTGCTGGCCGAACGGCTGGCGCCGGCGCTTCCGGGCCACGCGCTGGTGACCGTCCTCTGGCCCGGCGACCACTGGAGCCGCGCCGCCAGCTATCCCTTCGAGGGCGACGACGCCGACGACTCGGCGCGCGAGCTGGCGCAGTTCATCGAGGATCTGCTGGGTGCCGAGCAGCGCTGCTCCTTCGCGGCCCACAGCCTGGGCTCGCGCGTCGTCATGGAGACGCTCAAGCGACTGCCCGCCGAGCGCGTGGGCCAGGTCTGTCTGATGGCCGCCGCCATCGACAACGACTGCCTGGTGGATGCGGACGCCTACCGCGAGGCCGCCGCCCACGTGGCCGACCGCGTGGCGGTGCTGTCGTCGCGCCGCGACCGCGTGCTGCAGCTGGCCTATCCCCTGGGCGACTTCCTGCAGTCGCTGCTCTTCTTCTGGCGCGACGATCCGGGCTGGGCCCTGGGCCTGCGCGGGCCGCGCCCGAAGGACGCCCCGGATCGGCTGCTGTGGCAGGCCATCGACCGCGAGCGGGGCGCCGACCACGGGCACTACATCCCGGCGCCGGACGCCAGCGGCCCGACGGCGGACAACCAGGCTGCGGCGGCGCGCTTCGCGGCGGCGGTGCTGTCGGGGGACCCGGCGCCCCGGTACGAGTGAAGCGCGTCCGCGCCCCGAAAGCGGAACGGCCCCGCCTGCGTGCAGACGGGGCCGTTCTCCAGACGTCTGGATCAAGCCGCTAGAACTCGTA
>JAKSBN010000171.1 GCA_022361175.1 Pseudomonadota bacterium
ACCTTCTTCCACGGCTTGAACCAGCTCACGTGTTCCTTGGCCATCTGCGCCCAGAACCGCTCCGGGCTGCGAGCCCCCAGCTTGCGGGCTTCGCGCACCGCCTTGCGGTTCCAGTTGGCCTGGCGCCGGAACTCGGGGCTCGGCTTGAAGACGCGCTTCTCCTTCAGCAGGGATTCGATGTCCGGCATTGCGGGGTTCCTCGTTCGGCTCGGGGGATTGGGGAAGGGTCCTTCAGCCCTGGACGAGCGCTTCCAGCTCGGCCGGCTGCTTCGGGATGGCCGCCGTCAAGTTCTCGCAGCCCCCAGCGGTGACCACGACGTCGTCCTCGATCCGCACGCCGATCCCGCGCAAGGACTCGGGCGCCGTCTCGTGGTGGGCGGGGACGTAGAGGCCGGGCTCGACGGTGAAGACCATGCCGGGCTCGAGCACGCGCGGCTTGCCCGCCTGCGAGTAGGCCCCCACGTCGTGCACGTCGAGTCCCAGCCAGTGGCTGGTGCGGTGCATGTAGAAGGGGCGGTAGGACTCGTCCGCCACGACTTCGTCGACGCTGCCCGAGACGAGACCCAGCCGGATCATGCCCTCGACGAGCACGCGCAGGGCACGGTCGTGGATCTCCTCCAGCGTGATGCCGGGCGCGCACGCCTCGAGCGCCGCGTCCTGGGCTTCGAGCACCACGTCGTAGACGTCCCGCTGCGGCGCTTCGAACCGGCCGCCGATGGGGTACGTGCGGGTGACGTCGGAGGCGTAGCCCTCCAGCTCGACGCCGGCGTCGATCAGGACCACGGCACCGCTCGGCAGGGGCTGGTCGTTGCGGATGTAGTGGAGCACGGTGGCGTTCGCCCCGCCGCCGACGATGGAGGCGTAGGCGGGGCCGCTGCCGCCGCGGCGCCGAAACACGTAGTCGAGCATCGCCTCGAGCTCGTACTCGTTGCGGCCCGGTTGGGCCAGCCGCGCGGCTTCGCGGTGCGCCTCGTCACTGATGTCGGCCGCCCGGCGCATCAGCTCGAGCTCGGCCTCGCTCTTGCGCAGCCTCATCTCGTGCAGGATCGAGCGCGGGTCGACGAACTGGGAGACGGCGTCCAAGCCGAGCCGCGACCGCTGCCGCCGCTCCTCGAGCCGGCCGAGCAGCATCCGATCCAGTTCCGCATCGGTGCCGAAGACGTGGAAGACGCGCTCGGCCCGCTCCAAGAGCTTCGGCAGCTCGCGCTCGAGATCGCGGATCGAGTGGGCGTCGTCGGCGCCGTAGTCGGCCCGGGCGCCCTCGGGACCGGGCCGATACCCCGTCCAGGTCTCGGCCTCGGGCTCCCGCGGCTGGACCAGCAGCGTGAAGGCCGGCCCGCCGTCGGTCCGCAGCACCGCCAGCGCGTCCGGGTGGTCGAAGCCGGTCAGGTACCAGAAGTCGCTGTCCTGGCGAAACGGGTAGTGCGTGTCGTTGGAGCGACGCACCTCGCGGGCGCCGACGAAGAAGGCCACGGCGCCCGGCCCCATCGCGTCCAGAAATTGCTTTCGGCGGGCAGCGAACACGCGAAGCAGTCTATCCGTTCCACCGCGGCCTGCCGAGCGCTGGCCCGGGGTTGGCGGGGCTCTCCCTACTCGGGACCCAGCGGCGCGGGAAGCGGCCGGCAGACGACGCGCACGTCGTCGCACAGCGTGACGCAGAGCCGCGAGCCGCGGGCCACGCCCGTGTAGTAGAGGCCGCCGGCTTCGGGCGCCGGCAGGCGGTCGCTCCAGACGGGCCCGTCGGGGCGCCACACGTGCACCCAGCCGCTCCACCGCGTGAGCACCACGCGGCCGTCGATCCCGCGCTGCATGTCCTGGACGAAGTCGAAGGCGCGCTGGAAGTCGGCGTCCAGCAGCACGCGCTCGGCACGGGCCGGCGTGGGGTGGACCGCCTCGGAGTCGACCAGCCCCAGCCACAGCCCCCGGGCGTCCACGACGGCAAAGCGGCCCCGGCCGTCGCCGTCCATCTGCACGAACTGGATCTCGTCGCGGTCCCAACGCAGCCGGACCACGCCGTCGAGGCCCAGGATGAAGCTCGGGTGGCCGGCGGCGCCGGACGGCACGGATTCGCCCAGGAGGTCGGTGGTGATCCAGATCTCGCGCCGGCGCGCGTCGAAGGCGAGGCTCTTGGGGGCCAGCGTCAAGCCCGGCGCCACCGGGAGCGGCCACTCGGCGATGGTGTCGCCCTCCGCGTCCAGCTGGACGACGCCACCGGGGCGCGAGCCGTCGGCGCTGCCGTAGCGGGTGGCGAGCACCGTGTCGTCGGGCCCGAGCGCCAGCTCGTTCAGACCGATCGTCTCCGGTCCCAAGCGGCGGCGCGCGCCGCTCTCCGGATCGATCCAGCCCGCGCGTTCGTAGTAGGTCGTGAAGTAGACGCGCCCGTTCGGGTGGGCGAGCACGTCCCAGACACCGGAGAGGGACGGCGGCTCGGTCACGTCGAGGCTCGGCAGGAACCGTTCGCCGGCCAGGTCGAAGCGGCCGATCCGCTGCGGGCTGCTGCGAGCCAGCTCGGCCGTGGGGTCGCCGCCGGCCTCGCGCATGGCGCGCCAGAAGGCCGCCTGGCCGAAGTAGACTACGTCGTCGCGCCGGTCGCCGAACCAGGCGCAGGCCGGCTCTTCGCCCTTGGGCAACGGCTGGGTGTAGACCTCGATCCACGTGCGGGCCTCGGGCTCCGGCCCGCCTCGGCGGCACCCCGAGTTTGCGAACGCAGTCGCCAAGAGCAGCAGCAAGCAGAGAGTGCCACCTCGTGTGGCACCGAAGCCCAGGGTTGCATCCTTGGCAAATGCCTGATCCGAAAAGGGTTTTTTACAAACTGGCCAATCGGTCACGACAGGCTCTTTCGCTAGGTGCCGCCTTCGGCGGCGCTTGGTACCGCTGGCGGGGGTTTGCCAAAGAAGCGCCTTTTCAACGACTTAGCCCACTGTGCAGCACTTCGGGCGGCTTGGCACGCATCGTGCTCTAGCACCGGGTCAAGGTTGATCTGGTCTGGGAAAATCAAACGGCAAAGGGCGCGCTCGTTTGAGGATCCCAGAACCCCGGGCTTCGGAATCAACAGCAAGGCGCTTTCCCCCAGAACGGCACCCCGCCTGATATCCGAAGCCAAGGGGGCCAGATCCAAAAAGAAGACCCTCCGGCTGTAGCGCATCCAGCCGGGGGGTTTTTCTTTTCGGTCTTTCTGCTTTCTGATTGGGACCGCCGCAGCGGGAGCCCCGCCTAGCTCTTGCTGGCGCTGCCCGTGCGGCGCCGCGGCCGGCGTCGGCGCGACGGGGGCTCGGGCTCTGCGGGCGCGGACGCGGCGTCGTCCCGGAGTGCGGCGGCGACTTCGTCGCCGAAGGCCTCGGGGAACCAATCCTTCACGCCCTCCACGTCGCCCAATTCGGAACCCGCCGCCGGGTTGCGCCAAGCGATGGCTTCGAGGGCGCTGTTGGCGCAGAGCACACCCGGATCCAGCGACAACTCTTCGGCCCGGCGGGTTCGCCACTTCTTCAGCGCGGCCAAGCGTCGCTCGGTGGCGCGGTCCATGCGTCGCCGGCCGGAGCTCTCCAGCTTGGGAATCGGTCCGTGGGTCTTCTTGCGGCCGCGCTTCACCGCGCCGAGGATGTCGCGCCCCATGCGGCGCAGGATCAGGTCGGTGACGCCCTTGATGCGGCCCAGCTGCTCGGTCGAGGTCGGCTTGTTCTCCGCGATCTCGAGCAGCGATCGGTTGCCCAGCACCTTGAAGGGCGGCCGGTCGATCTCCCGCGCGCGCGCGTCGCGCTGCAGGTAGAGCTCGCGCAGGACCGCGAGCGGGCCCGGATCGAGCTTTCGCGCGCCCTTGATCTTCAGGTAGCCGAGCTTGTCGAACTCGCGCGCCGGCCACTCGCGGCGCTGCAGCGTGGCGAACTCCGACTGCGCCCAACCGAGTCGCTTGGCCTTCTTGAGCTCGCGCTCGAGTTTCTCCGCCAACTGAATCAGGAACTGTACGTCGGCCGCCGCGTAGGTGAGCTGCTTGTCGGACAGCGGCCGTCGCGACCAGTCCGAGCGCTGCTCGTCCTTGGGCAGGCGGATGTCGAAGTGCCGCTCCGCCAGGGCGGCGAGCCCGATGGCCGGATAGCCGAGCAGCTGCGATGAGATCATGGTGTCGAACAGGTTGGCGAACTGGAACCCGCAGTCGCGCTTCAAGAGATACACGTCGTACTCGGCGGCGTGGAACACCTTGCGCACGTCGGGCGAAGCGAAGACCGGACCGAGCGGGGCGAGATCCAAGGGGTCGCCCAGTGCGAGCGGGTCGACCAGGTAGGTGTGACGGCGCGTCCCCACCTGGACCAGGCAGACCTTGTCGAAGTAGTGATAGAAGCTGTCGGCCTCGGTATCGACCGCGATCACCTTTTCGGTGAGCAGGTCCTGCGCGAGCGCCTCGAGATCACTTGCACGATCGATGATCTCGAAGTCAGCCAATCGCCGCCTCGCTTCGTTGGCGCCCACTGGCAACGGAGCGCATTGCTGTCGAATGGGGGCCGTGAAACCGCGCCAAGGAGGGTCGATCCGGCAACGGTGCAGCCGACTCTAGCCGAGCGCTGTCGACGGGGAAAGGCGCACGGCAGGGCCTCCTGACGCAGTGAGATCCCCCGAGGGGCATAAATTTGTTTGCCTACTTGGGCATCCAGTTCGCCACTACCCAGCGCACCTTGAGATGTCGGGACGGGGTCGCCCGACGGAGGAGGGGAAGCGAAATGAGACGCTGGTCGCTGCTGTTGGTTCTGTTGTGGGTCGCCTCTTCGGCGGAGGCCGCACCGCCCGGACTGACGCTGCTCGAGGTGGAAACGGCTGGGGTCCCGGTCGTTCCGAACGGGGTTTCCGACGACGGCCGGATCGCCGCAGGGGTCGTGCAGGATGCACAACTCGGGCCCATTTTCTGGATCGACGGCGAGCGACAGATCGGGTTCCCGATCGTCGGTGGCCCGCCGGGCGCTGGGGGCACCGTCTACACCGGTGTCTCCGGCGACGGCACGACCCTGGTCGGGTTCCAGTTCTCGGACGTCACGAATCAATCCGTCGCCATTCGCGCCGACCCGGTGGCGAGGCAGGGGCTGGCCCTGCCGACCTTCGGCGACGGCTTGAGCGCCACCGCCGCCGACGTATCGCGCGATGGCGGGGTGATCGTCGGCAGTGGCCGGCGGCTCGGTGGGGGCAACGAGGCGGCGGTCTGGGTCAACGACGAGATTCAGGGGCTGGGGTTCTTGGCGGGCGACACCGAGAGTCTGGCGCGCGGGGTGACGCGCGACGGCACGATCGTGGTGGGAGCGTCCGGGGGGCGAGCGGTCTTGTGGGACGAGGGAACGGCAGTGGAGCTGACCGGCTTCGGGTCGGACACGGCGAGCTCGCTGGCGCAGTCGGTGGCCTCGGACGGCGCCGTCGTCGTCGGCGATCTGGTGCTCGACTCCGGAGCCACGCGCGGCTTCGTGTGGGAAGCGGGAAACGTCCTCGTGCTGGGTGACCTCTCGGGCGGCGATGACGAGAGCCATCTGCTCGACGTCGCCGGCGACGGCCAGCGCGCCGTGGGGTGGAGCGATTCGTCCCGTGGGGATCAAGCCGTGATCTGGGATCCGGTTCGCGGACTGCGCTCGCTGGAAGACGCCCTGGTCAACGAGTTCGGGATCGATCCGGGTCTTTTCGGAGGGATCGATCGGCTTCAACGCGCTACCTCGATTTCTGAGGACGGTCGCGTGATCAGCGGAATCGGGATCTTCGATGGCAGCACGAACCCGTTTCTCGTCGTCCTGCCCGAACCCGCCAGCGCCTGGCTGTTGGGCGCCGGCCTCGCGGCGCTAGCGAGCTTCGGGCGTCGCCAGCGCTTTCGAGCCTGAGGGGGGTCGCGACTGACGTTTCGGGTGGGTGTCGGATCCGGGCGCACGGGTGAGGAGGCGCTGGCTGCGGCCACTGCGGACGTCCGCGTCACCTCCACGCGTGCGGCTTGGCTGGCGTTTAGCGGCGTCGAATCGCAGGACGCGAGCGGGCTCGTCGAGCAGGGCGCGCGCGCGCTCGAATGCGAGAACGTCCTGGGAACGAGCGTCGACGCCGTCCTGGCCGACGACGGCGTCGACGCACCGGTTCGCGTGGCCGTGCTCGCCAGTGAGGATCCGGACGGCTCGATCGTCTCGCCCGAGGAGCCCGAGGCCGGGGCGGCGGGGCTGTGCGAGGCCATTCGCGCTTCGCTCGACGGGGAAGCCCGGGCGGGCGACTTCGCCTTGGTGGCGGTGAACCCCGACGAGCTCGACATGGCGGAGGTGGCCGCCGTGCTGAAGGAAGAGCTGCCCGGGCTCACCACGGCGGGCTTTGGGGTCGGTGCGGGCGTCGGCCACGGCCCCTGGCTGCACACGGCCCGCGACGAAGCCGCGCCGTGGGCTGCGGCCTGGGTCGTTCGCCACCGAGCGCCCGCGCGTTTCAGCCAGAGTCCCTCCTGGCGAGTGGCGGGACGGGTGTCCGCGGTGACGCGCGGGCGAGGCCGCTGGATCGAGCAGCTGGACGGCGAGCGGGCGCTGACGGTCTTCGAGTCTGTGGCCCAGGGGCGATTGGCCGAGGACTTCGCGCGGGCCAGTCGCTTCGTACTGCTGCGGCGCGCGACGGCGGAGGGTCCGGCCGAGCTGCTGCGGATTGCGGGCTGCGACCGGCGGCGCGGCTCCCTCTCGGTGTCGGATCCGATTCGAAGCGGCGAACGTCTGGAGTGGCTCGTGTGCGACGGCCGGGCCGCCCGCGAGGATCTGCAGCGCCAGCTGGGCGAGACGGCGCAAGAGGCGCTGTCGCTGCGGCTGTTTCTGAGCTGCGCCTCGCGCACGGACGCCTTCTTCGGCCTGCCGGACCTGGAGGCCGCCCTGCTCCACGGCGGGCCGGCGACGCCCCCGACCCTGGCGCTGCGCGCCCCTGTCCTGCTCGGACCGGGTCCGGTTGTGGTCACCCACGCAGCTCTACTCGCCCAGCTCCCCTGACAGGTCGGCGCCCCGGCGCTAAGCTGTTCCAACTATCGACCTAGTGTTCCGTAATTTGGAACATTCGGTCTCCCGTCGCACGGACCTCCATGGGAACTCCATGAAATGGAACCCGAACCCCGACAGTCGAGAGCCGAACCCCTCGGCGCCGCCACGGTCGACAAGGCGGTCGACGTCCTGTTCTGCCTCCAGGCCGCCTCCGAGCCGACCGGGGTGACGGCGCTGGCCCGGCAGCTGGACCTGCCCAAGTCGAGCGTGCACCGCCTGCTGTCGGCGCTCTGCCGCCGGGGCCTGGTGGAGCGGGACGAGCGCAGCCGCTATCGGCTGGGGTTCGGCCTGGTGACGCTCGGGCAGGGCGCGCTCTTGCGCGAGCCGCTGGTCCTGGCGGCGCGACCGGTGTTGGAAGCCGAGGCCCGCGAGCTGGGCGAGACGCTCTTCCTGGTGTGCGCCCGCGCAGGCGAGCTGATGATTCTCGACAAGGCCGAGGGCACCGGCTTCCTGCGCGCGACGCCGCGCGTGGGAGAGATCGTGCCCGCCCACGCGACGGCGGTGGGCAAGCTCTACCTGGCCTTCGCGCCCGACGAGCTGGCCGACCCGGCCGCGCTGGAGGCCTTCACCGAGCGCACGGCCGTCACGGCGGAAGCGCTGGCCCCGGACGTCGAGCGCGCGGGGCGCCAGGGCTGGGCCGTCAACGTGGACGAGTGGATCCCGGGCCTCTCGGTCCTGGCGGCGCCGCTCGTCTGCGACGGACGGCTCTTGGGGACGTTGGCGCTGGCGGCGGCTACGCCCCGACTCGAAGCGCTGGGGGGTGAGGCGCTGGCACCGCGTCTGGTCGAGGCGGCGGCCAAGATCGTCGCGCGCCTCCAGGGGAGAACGACATGAAGGTGTGGATCGAGGGCCGCGTGGTGGAGGGCGACGAGGCGCGCCTGCCCGTGACCGATCACGGCTTGCTGTACGGCGACGGCGTTTTCGAGGGCCTGCGCGTGTACGGGCGCCAGGTGTTTCGGCTGCCGGACCATCTCCGCCGGATGGGTGCGGGGGCCCGCGCGATCGGGCTCGAGATACCCGGGGGGCTGGAGGCGCTGGAGCGGATCGTGTTGGAGACGGCGCGCGCCCACGGCCAGGACGAGGCCTACATCCGGCTGATCGTCACCCGCGGCAGCGGGGCGCTGGGCGTCGACCCGAGCACCTGTCGCGACCCCCAGATCATCTGCATCGTGGACGGCATCCGGCTCTACTCCGAGGAGAAGCGCTCGCGCGGCATCGATCTGGTGACCGTCAGCGTGCGGCGGCCGCCGTCGGACGTGTTGGATCCGCGGGTCAAGAGCCTGAACTACCTGAACAGCGTCCTGGCCGCGCGCGAGGCCCGACTGCGCGGCGCCGACGAGGGCCTGATCCTGAACTTGCAGGGCACGGTGGCGGAGGCGGCCGTGGCCAACGTCTTCGCCGTGCGGGACGGCGTGCTGCGCACCCCGCCCGCCACTGACGGCGCCCTGGCCGGCATCACCCGCGCCAGCCTGCTGGAGATCGCCGAGGCCCAGGGCATTGCCGCCCGCGAAGTCAGCCTGGGGCGCTTCGACCTGATCGACGCCGACGAGGTCTTTCTCACGGGCGCGGGCGCGCGCATGGTGCCGGTGGCCAGCCTGGACGGCGCCGCCGTCGGGACGGGCGGGCAGCGGCCCGTCTTCGACCGGCTGGACGCGGCCTTCGCCGAGTTCGTGAAGACCCGAGGCACGCCCCTCTAGCCCGTCGCGAACCCCCGGTTCGCGAGAACCGGGCCCCGCGACTTGCCAGCCGGCCCGTACCACGCTGCCATAGGGGCCGGCCGTGCGTTCGC
The DNA here is from genome assembly GCA_022361175.1 of Pseudomonadota bacterium. GTDB lineage: Bacteria > Myxococcota_A > UBA9160 > UBA9160 > UBA4427 > JAKSBN01. Next base: position 8,803 of record JAKSBN010000171.1, read on the forward strand.
GGCCCTGCGGAGGAACCCGTGCGTTGGTCCCAAGCCTTCATTCCCACCCTGCGAGAAGACCCGGCCGATGCCGAGGCCGTGAGCCACAAGCTGCTCGTGCGCGGGGGCTTCACGCGCCAGCTGATGGCGGGCGTCTACTCGCTCTTGCCGCTGGGGCAGCGCGTCGCCGACAAGGTGACGGCCATCATCCGCGAGGAGATGGATCGGATCGGGGCGCAGGAGTTCTCGCTGCCGTGTCTGCACCCGCGCGAGGTGTGGGAGCGGTCGGGCCGCTGGTCGAGCGTCGGCGAGGAGATGTTTCGCCTGCGCGACCGCCACGGCACGGACGTCGTGCTCGGCATGACGCACGAGGAGATCTTCACGCATCTCGCGGGCGAGCTGCGCTCGTACCGCCAGCTGCCGCAGATCTGGTACCAGTTTCAGACCAAGTTTCGCGACGAGGCGCGGCCGAAGAGCGGGCTCTTGCGCGTGCGCGAGTTCGTGATGAAGGACTCGTACTCCTTCGATCTCGACGCCGCCGGCCTCGATCACGCCTTCGATCGCCACGCCGAGGCCTACCGGCGCATCTTCGAGCGCCTGGGCGTCGACGCGATCGCCGTCGAGGCGTCCTCCGGCGTGATGGGCGGCAGCGAGTCGGTCGAGTTCATGGTGCAGAGCGACGCGGGCGAGGATTGGATCGCCCACTGCGGCACCTGCGGCTACGCGGCCAACACCGAGAAGGCGACGTCGCGCCTGCCGGAGGTGGAGGACGGCGCCGCCGCGGCGGCACCCGAGAAGTTTCCGACGCCCGGGCTTCGCACCATCGCGGCGCTGGCCGAGGCCGACCCCGAGGCTCCGGCCGAGCGGCAGATCAAGACCTTGGTCTACCAGATCGACGGCAAGCCGGTGCTGCTGCTCTTGCGGGGCGACCACAAGCTGGCGGAGCAGAAGGTGATCGACTCGATCGAGGCCGAGGAGATCCGGCCCGCTGGGCCCGAAGAAATTCGCGCGGCCCTGGGCGCGTCGCCCGGGAGCCTGGGCGGCGTCGGAGTCGACGAGCTGGTGATCCTGGCCGACGAGGCGCTGCGCGGGCGACGCAACCTGGTGACGGGCGCCAACGAGGACGACTTCCACCTGCGCGGCGTCGACGTGGAGCGCGACATCCCCGTGCGGCACTGGCTGGATCTGCGCGAGGTGACCGACGGCGAGGCCTGTCCGCTCTGCGGCGCCTCGCTGTCGGTGCGCAAGACCATCGAGGTCGGCCACATCTTCAAGCTGGGCACGGGCTACAGCGAGGCCATGGGCGCGCAGGTGCTGGATGAGAACGGCAAGACCGTGCCGATCACGATGGGCTCCTACGGCCTCGGCGTGGGTCGCAACCTGGCGGCAGTGGTGGAGGCGCACCACGACGACGTGGGCATCTGCTGGCCCGTCAACGTAGCCCCGTACGAGGTGGTGGTGAGCGTGCTCAACCCCAAGGACGTGGCCACCCGCGAAGCGGGCGACCGCCTG
>JAKSBN010000199.1 GCA_022361175.1 Pseudomonadota bacterium
CGTCTCGGACCGAGGTCCAGACGCCGATGCGGCTGCCCCAGACGCGGTAGGCGAGGTCGCCGTCGACCTCGAACGCTTCGCGGATGTCGCCTCGCCAGGAGTACTCCGTCACCAGGCTGGGTGCGGCGAAGTCGGCCTGCATGGCGTCGGCCATGGAGGTCCAGACGCCGATGCGGTTGCCCCAGACGCGGTAGAAGGCGCCGTCGCTGGCGCCCATCGATTCGCCGTGGTCGCCCCGCCACGAGAAGCCGCCGCGGCGAAGGCCGTCGGCGCCGCGGGCGTCGTTGGAGCCGACGTCGGCCAGGGTGTCGTACTCGTGCATGCGGTCGTAGTAGACGCGGAGGAAGCCCACGCCCAGGGGATGGCCGAAGCCGTCCGGGTCGGACATGGCGGGGCTCAAGCCGATGCCTTCGTTGAGGGGCACGGTGTAGAGATCCAGCCCGGTGTCGTCGAGGTTGAAGCGGTTGGGGATCTCTTCGATCCGGTAGCGGATGCCGTTGTCGATCCAGTCCGCCAGAAACCGCTCCATGGAGACGCAACCGCCCTGGCCCGCTTCGTTGCAGCTGCCGATCGCGCCGGGGAAGGCGTGGCTCCCGACGAAGGAGACGATGGTGCTGCAGTGCGACGCGTTCACCGGCCGGTTGTAAGGAACGAAGTAGCTGAAGTTCGGCAGCCCATCGAGCTGGTCGAGCAGGTCGTCGTTGTCCTCCTGCCACCGGGCCGTCAGGTCGGTCTGGCTCACGTCCGTCCAGAGACGCTCGTACGAGTAGCGCGAGAAGTTGAAGTCGGTGTTGTACCCGGTGTAGGCGAACTGGTCGTCGGGGAACTCCTCGGAGACGAACCGGTTGACGGTGCCGAGGTCTTCCGGGTCGAGCTCGGGGAACTCGGCGATCGCCGGATCGAGGCCCCACGATTCGCGGATGCGCTCGTGCAGCGGCTTCGAGTTGGCGTCGGCCGTCGCCGTGGGGAACACGGGGCCCGAGTCGTTCAGCATGTAGCCCCGGTTCGGATCGAGCGTGCGGCGGGCGTCGTAGTAGAGGATGCTCGACGCGACCCCACCGGCGCTGAAGCCGGTGACCAGCAGCTTGTCGACGTTCGGGAACACGGTGCTCAAGTGGACGAGCCCCGCGCGGGAGTTGTTGAGGCCGGCGTGCTGCCACGCGAAGGGCGGCTCTTGGCCGCTCGGGTCGACGTAGGTGACCGAGCGGTTGCCCACGTGGACGTCGCCGGTGCAGTAGGGGAAGTAGGCCACGTCCCAGCCCTGCGTGACGAGGGACCGCTTGCTGCGGAACGGCAGGCCCGGGTCGGCGCCGTTCACGATGGGCGACACGAACTTGGCGGCTTCCTGCTGGATGTAGTCCGCCGGGATGCCGTTGCGGTTCGCCGCGCCCAGAAGGCCGAGCTTGCCGCTGCAGCCCTCGTGGTCCCAGCACGCGCCGCCGCCTTCGTAGAAGACGATCAGGTTGTCCGACGCGGGCGAGTCCCAGGTGAAGAAGCGGTACTGCGACCCGTCGCCGCAGACCGTGCCCGGAAGCTCCACGGTCTGCCAGTCGTAGTCGTTGCCGCCGTCGATCTCCGAACAGCCCGCGGCGAGCACCGCGGACACGAGCCCGCCGATGGCCGCCGCCAGCGCGCGTCGCGTAAGCCCCTGCGTTGTCATCGCATCTCTCCTTCTTGGATTCACGGCTCCTGTGCCCGCCGGAGCGACGGCGCGGGGCCGAGAACGGGTTCTCGGGTCGATCGCCTCCACGTCACGGGGCGCCCGGGGCGTCGGGCGGGTGGGTGTCCCACTCGAGCCCGGCCGGCTTGCCCGCGGCCACCCAGCGCGCTTTGCGTTCCACGTAGGCTTCGCGGCGGGCGATGGCTTCATCCATGCGGCTCGGGATCCAGGCGAGGCGGGTCTGATGGATGTCGATCGCCAGCTTGGCGAGCCCCACGTCGCGCTCGGTCAGCTCGGCTCCTCGGGTGGCGAGCAGCTCGGTGAAGAAGGCCACGTAGTGCGCGGAGTCTCGCCACTGCTCCGAGTAGAACGCGGCGATCTGCTCCTCGTCGGCCAGGTTGGCTTCGATCTCGGCGCGCTGGCGGGCCAGGCGGTGGTTGCGCTGCTGGCGCCGGCCGAGGAGGTCGGGGTCGCGGGTCGGGGCGGCCCACTCCCAGTACGCGTTGTCGGGGAGGAGATCGCGGAGCTCGTCGAGGGCGGCCTCGTACTCGCGGCTCGACCAGCGCTCGGGTCGTGCTACGTGGGGCGTGGGATCTCGCGCTTCGATCCCCGCTGCGCGGGTGCGGGGCCGGACAGGCTCGGGTGCGCTTCGGCGCCATGTCGGCTCGCCGGTCGCCGTCACCTCTTCGGTGGGTTCGGGCGCTGAGACCCTCGCCGCGGGAGACAGGGTCACCGAGGGCGCCGCGGCCACGAACAGCGCCCCGGCTCCGGTCGAGAGCGCCGCGGCGGCGAGCAGGCAACGCGCTCGGGTGTTCAAGGCGGCCTCCGTTCGGCGGGTAAACTTCTGCGTGTCAAACCGCATGGTGTCATAA
>JAKSBN010000479.1 GCA_022361175.1 Pseudomonadota bacterium
ACACGACGGGCGGCTACCTGACCCACGTGGCGACGACGGCCACGAGGAGCTCCGATCTGAAGGACAGCGACGTCTGCTGGTGCACGGCCGACATCGGCTGGATCACGGGGCACTCCTACGTCGTCTACGGTCCGCTGGCCAATGGCGCCACCACGCTCATGTACGAAGGCGTGCCCACCCACCCGGGCCCCGACCGCTGGTGGGACATCATCGAGCGCTGGGGGGTGAACATCTTCTACACCGCCCCGACCGCAATCCGGACCTTCATTCGCCTGGGCGACGAGCATCCGAAGTCGCACGACCTGTCGTCGCTGCGGCTGTTGGGAAGCGTGGGAGAGCCCATCAACCCGGAGGCGTGGATGTGGTACCACCGCGTCATCGGGAACAAGCGCTGTCCCATCGTCGACACGTGGTGGCAGACCGAGACCGGCGGCATCATGATCACGCCGCTGCCGGGCGACGTGGAGACCAAGCCCGGATCCGCCACCCTCGCGTTCCCGGGCATCGACGCCGAGGTCCTCACCGAGGAAGGCGACGTCTGCAAGCCGCCGGGCGGCGGCTTCCTGGCCGTCCGGCGCCCGTGGCCCGGCATGCTCCGGGGCATCTGGGGCGACAAGCAGCGCTTCCGCGAGACCTACTGGAGCAAGTGGAAGCACACCTACTTCCCCGGCGACGGCGCGCACCGCGACAAGCAGGGCTACTTCTGGATCATGGGACGCGTGGACGACGTGATGAACGTCTCCGGGCACCGCATTGGAACCATGGAGGTGGAGAGCGCCTTAGTGTCCCACGCGAACGTCGCCGAGGCGGCGGTGGTGGGCCGCGAGGACGCCATCACGGGCACGGCGGTGGTGGCCTTCGTGACGCCGCGCGCCGGCGTGGAGGCCGGCGCCGAACTGGCGGACACCCTGCGCGGCCACGTCACGCGCGACACCGGAGCCATCGCCAAACCGGCGGACATCCGCTTCACCGACGCCCTGCCCAAGACCCGCTCGGGCAAAATCATGCGGCGCCTGCTGCGGGACATCGCGGGCGGCGTGGAGACCGTCGGCGACACGACCACGCTGGAGGACTACAGCGTGCTGGCCAAGCTGCGCGAGTCGGACGACGCCTGAGGCGTTCTCCGGACCCGAGCCGGGGAACACGATCGAGCCCGGGACGCCGCAGCGCGCGGCTGCCGAACGAACGGGGACTCGGAACCGGAATCCCCTCAGGTAGCCCGCGCCCGGGTCGAAGACGGGTTCGAAGAAACCCGGTCGCGGGGTCGGCATCGAAGCCGCAACCAGCCCAGGAGAAGCCCATGAGCGCGAACGCGGACGACCTCATCAAGCCGTTCTTGACGGGTCTGATTCGCCGCAACCCCGGGGAGTCGGAGTTCCACCAGGCCGTCCAGGAAGTGGCGCGGGACGTGCTGCCGTTCGAGGCCGAGCACAGCCGCTATCACGACGCGCACATCTTCGAACGCATGACCGAGCCCGACCGCGTGGTGATCTTTCGGGTCAGCTGGGAGGACGACGCCGGCAACGTGCGGGTCAACCGCGGCACCCGCGTGCAATTCAACAACGCCATCGGCCCCTACAAGGGCGGACTGCGCTTCCACCCGACGGTGACGCTGTCGGTGCTGAAGTTCCTGGGCTTCGAGCAGACCTTCAAGAACTCCTTGACGACGCTTCCCATGGGCGGCGCCAAGGGCGGGGCCAACTGCAATCCCAGGGGCAAGTCGGACCGCGAGGTGATGCGCTTCTGCCAGGCCTTCATGAGCGAGCTCTTTCGCCACATCGGCAAGGACGTCGACGTGCCGGCCGGCGACATCGGAGTCGGCGCGCGCGAGGTTGCCTACCTGTACGGCCAGTACAAGCGCCTCCGCAACGAGTTCACCGGTACGATAACGGGCAAGGGCCTGGCCTTCGGCGGCAGCCTGATCCGCACCGAGGCCACCGGGTACGGCTGCGTGTACTTCGCGCGCGACATGCTGGCGCACGTCGGCGAGGGCCTCGAAGGCAAGACCTGCGTCGTCTCGGGCTCGGGCAACGTCGCCCAGTACACGGCCGAGAAGCTGATCCAGCTCGGCGCCAAGGTCGTCACGCTGTCGGATTCCTCCGGGTTCATCTACGACCCCGACGGCCTCGACGAGGACAAGCTCGAGTACGTGATCGATCTCAAGACCGTACGCCGCGGGCGCATCAGCGAGTACGCCGAGAAGTTCGGCTGCGAGTTCCACGCGGACAAGCGGCCGTGGGGCGTCCCCTGCGATGCCGCCTTCCCGTCGGCGACGCAGAACGAGATCGACAAGGACGACGCCGAGGGGCTGGTGAAGAACGGCTGCCAGCTGGTGGCGGAGGGCGCGAACATGCCCACCACCCTGGCCGGCATCGAGATCTTCCAGCGAGGCGGCCTGCTCTACGCCCCCAGCAAGGCCGCCAACGCGGGCGGCGTCGCGGTATCGGGCCTCGAACAGACCCAGAACGCCCTGCGCCTCTCCTGGACGCGCGAAGAGGTGGACCGGCACCTGAACGAGATCATGTCCAAGATCCACCAACAGTGCGTCGAATGGGGCCAGAACGGCGACCGCGTCGACTACGTCAAAGGCGCCAACATCGCCGGCTACGTCAAAGTCGCCGATGCCATGCTCGCCTACGGCATCATCTAGGTCCAGACGCCGAGAACCGCGCGCTGGCAAGGCGCGTAAGCGAAGCCGTAGCAGCGCTACGGCGAGCGAAACGCAACGCCGCCAGCGTGCGGTTCTCGGCGTCTGGACGAGTTCGTTCGGGGGGGCTGGGGTCCGCTCTTCACTCGCCGGCGGGGCTTGTTAACGGGGCTAGAGAAGGCACATCTGGATGGCTGTTGGGGCGGCCTAGGGTCCAGGTGTTGTTGGGGGTGCGGGTGACTTGGAGGAGGCCGGCGAGGGGGACGGCGCTTCCTTCTGGCTTGGTGCCGGTGAGCTCTTCGGCGATGGTGCGTACGACGCCCTTGTGGGTCACGACCAGGGCGGCTCGGGCGCGGCTCTCGAGGAGGCGGTCGAGGCCGCGGCGGATGCGGGCCCGGAATTCGGCCCGCGCCTCGCCTTCGGGAAACTCGAAGCCGGGGCGTTGCGCCTGCCAGTCGGCGTAGAGCACCGGGTCTCGCTCCTCGATCTCCTCCGCGGTGAGGCCCTCCCAGCGCCCGAAGTCGATCTCCCGGAAGTCCGACTCCAGTCGAATGCCGCCGCCGGCCGCCAAGACCCGGGCGGAAGCCCACGCTCGCTGCAAAGGGCTCGACACCACGAGATCGAACAGGGCCCGAGGCAGCAGCCGCCCCGACTCCCGAACCTGCCGGCGGCCGAGCTCCGACAGGGCGATGTCGGTGCTGCCGTAGAATCGGACGCTCGAATTCCCCACAGTCTCACCGTGTCGAACCAGGACGATCCGCGAAAGCATGCCCATACAATCCCCTACCGGCTCGCCGGCGTCCGGGCCGCAGGATCGTGGAGTCGAGCGAAGCCGTCAATCCGGTAGACTGCGCACGACGTCGCACGTTCAGGCAGCGCTCGGATAGGTCGATTGAGCGTTCGATCGGGGGGGTGAGGCACGTGACCGCACGTGGGTGGATCTGGACATCGGTCTTCTTGGGTGTGCTGGGGCTGGCGTTGCTGGCGGCGATTCGCTTGGAGGGAAGTCCGCCGACAGTGCTGCTGCCGGGCGAGAGCGTCCTCTTGTCCAGCAAGCCGGCACCCCTCAAGTTGAGTCTCCTGGACGCGGGTGCCGGCCTTCGGCACGTGCAGGCCGAGATCGCCCAGGGCGACCGCCATTGGCTGTTGGTCGAGCGGGGCTTCCTCGGCGGCTGGCTTCGCGGCGGCGCGCCCGGCACGGGTTCCGGCGAGCTGGAGCTCCTGATCGAGCCCGCCGCCCTCGGTCTCGAGGACGGCGCCGCGGTGCTGCAAATCGTGGCCCGGGACTGGTCGTGGCGAAACGGATTCTCGGGCAACGAGATCCGCTCCACGCTGCGACTGCGCATCGACACCCGCGCCCCCGTCCTCCAGATCGAGAACGGACTCACCTACGTGAGGCGCGGAGGCGCGGCCGCCGTCACCTACCAGGTCGACGAGCCGACGGCGTCCGACGGGGTCCGGGTGGGAGAGACCTTCTTCGCCGGGCACCCGCTGGAAGCCGCCGCGGCGGGCGGCCAACAGCGCCGCATCGCGATCTTCGCGATCCCGGTGGACGCGGAGGAGAACCCCTCGATTCGCGTGGAAGCCGCCGACGCCTTCGGCAACCGTACGGAGCGCGTCTTCCCGGCCGTCGTGCAGGAGCGCTCCTTCGCCCAGTCCACCATCACGCTGTCGGACGGGTTCCTGGAGACCGTGGTCGCCCGGCTCGCCGAAGCGGAGAACATCGAGACGTCCAACCTGGTCATCGCGTTCCAGTCGATCAACGAGAACCTGCGCGCCCAGAACGAGGAGCGCATTCGCGAGCTGATCGGATCGCCCTCGGACGCGAGCCTGTGGTCGGGCGCGTTCCTGCAGCAGCCCGGCTCCCAGGTCATGAGCCGCTTTGCCGACCAGCGCAGCTACGTCTACGAGGGCAGCGAGATCTCCACCGCCACCCACTTCGGCTTCGATCTGGCCTCCACCGCGGCCGCTCCCGTCGCCGCCTCCAACGGGGGACGAGTGCTCTTCGCGGGAACGCTCGGCATCTACGGGGGCTGCGTCGTCATCGACCACGGCTGGGGCATCACGTCGCTGTACGGCCACCTGTCCCAGGTCGACGTCTCCGCCGGCGACGAAGTGAAGCGCGGCCAGACGCTCGGGCTTTCCGGCGCCACCGGGCTCGCCGGCGGCGATCATTTGCACTTCGCGATCCTGGTCGGCACGACCTACGTCGATCCGCGCGAGTGGTGGGATCCCAAGTGGGTACGCGAACACATCGAGGCGCGGCTCGCCGCGCCGCCGCCTTGACCCTCGGCCTCGAGGCGCACTTGGCGGGGCGGCTGCTCCGCCGCTACAAGCGCTTCCTGGCCGACATCGAGACCGACTCGGGCCGGGTGCTCACCGTCCACTGCCCCGACCCGGGCAGCATGCGTGACTGCGCCGTACCCGGTGCGCGGGTGCGCTGCTCGAAGAGCGACAACCCGCGGCGAAAGCTGCGCCACACCCTCGAGATGATCCGCCGCGGCCGCACCTGGGTCGGCGTGCACACCGGGCGCGCGAACGCCCTGGCCGCCCTCGCCCTGGACGCCGCCCTGATTCCCGAGCTCGCCGGCTACCGCGAGCGCCAGTCCGAAGTCCGCGTGATGCCGGGGACGCGCCTCGACTTTCGGCTCCACGGCTCGCCGGCCGACGCGCGTTCCGCGTTCCTGGAGGTCAAGAGCGTGACCCTGGCCGAGGGGCACCAGGCGCGGTTCCCGGACAGCGTGACCGAGCGCGGCCGCAAACACCTGGAGATCTTGACGCGGCTGCGCGCGCGCGGCGACCGGGCCGCCCTCCTGTTCGTCGTGCAGCGCCGCGACTGCGATCAGGTGGCGCCGGCCGACGACATCGATCCGGCCTACGGCAAGGCGCTCCGGGCCGCGGCGGACGCCGGGGTCGAGGTCTTCGCCGTGGGAGCCCACGTGACGCCCAAACGCATCCGCCTCACCCACCGCCTGCCGGTCGACCTCCGTTAGCCGCGCCAAACGGGGCGACCGGGCGGACTGCTACGCTCGGCGTGTGTCCCGACGCCTGCGAAACGCGCTGCTCTCCTGGTACGACGCCCATCGCCGCGATCTCCCCTGGCGCCGGTCGCGCGACCCCTACGCCATCTGGGTGTCCGAGACCATGCTCCAGCAGACCCGCGTCGAAACGGTGATCCCGTACTACGAGCGCTTCCTGCGGCGGTTTCCGGACGTGGCGACGCTCGCCGCGGCCGAGCCCGACCGGTTGATGGAGCTCTGGGCCGGTCTCGGGTACTACTCGCGCGCCCGCAACCTGCAGAAGGCGGCGCAGCAGGTACAGGCCGCGGGCGGCGAGTTTCCGAGCGACGCCGCCGGCTGGCGCGAGCTGCCCGGCGTGGGGCGCTACACCGCCGGCGCCGTCACTTCCATCGCCTTCGACCAGCCCGAGCCGATCGTCGACGGCAACGTCGCCCGGGTCTTTTCGCGCCTGTTCGGCATTCGCGAAGACATCCGCAGCGCACCTGTCGTGGCGCAGCTGTGGGAGCGGGCCGCGCAGCTGGCTCGCGGGGTGCGGCCCGGCGATCTCAACCAGGCCCTGATGGAGCTGGGTGCCACGCTCTGCACGCCGCGTTCGCCGCGCTGTCTCTTGTGCCCCGTTCGCCGCCACTGCGACGCCCATGCGGCGGGTGATGCGGAGGCGCTGCCGGTCAAGGCCAAGAAGGCCGCCCCGCGCGCCATGGAGGCGGTGGCCGCCTGGATCGAGCGAGGCGGGCGCACCCTGGCGGTGCGTCGGCCGCCGGGCGGGCTCTTGGGCGGCCTGTGGGAGCTGCCGGGCGACCAGCTCCACCCGGGCGAGACGCCCCAGGCCGGGCTGGCGAGGGCGCTGCCGGAACGAGTCGGGATCTCGCCCACGCGCGTCCAGGGGGTGGGGCACGTCGAGCACGTCTTCACCCATCGCCGGCTGCGGCTCCACGTCTTTCGCGGCACGCTCAAGGGCGGACGCGTGCGGCTGGACGGTTTTGACGCGCACAAGTGGCTGGCGCCGGGGCGGGTGCGATCGCTTCCCCACGGCGCCGCCACCCGCAAGGCTCTGGCACTGCTGGATGCGCGCCCGTGAACGACGACGACGAGAGCCCGAGCTTCGCCGACCAGATCCGCGGTGTGCGCCCGCTGCGAGGTCGCCGCGCCCTGCCGCCGGTGGGGCCGGCGGCGACGCGAGAGGCACGAACACCCGCCGGGCCGGAGGTCGCCGCCGACCCCGAAGACCCCAGCCGCGGCCGCGCCCCCGATGTCTCGCGCCGCGAACTGGCGCGACTCGCGGCCGGCGAGATCCCGGTGGAGCGCGAGCTCGATCTCCACGGCCTGACCCGTCCCGAGGCCCAGCGGGAGACCCGACGCACGGTGGAGACGGCTCGGGCCGACGGCCTCCGCTGCGTGGCCCTGGTGCACGGCCGGGGGCGCCACTCGGAGGCCGGACCGGTGCTCGCAGAGGCGCTGCCCGACTGGCTGTGCACCCCGCCCCTGGCGGGTGCGATCCTGGCGTTCGCTCCCGCACCGGCCCGCGCCGGCGGCTCGGGCGTCACGCTCGTCCTGCTGCGGCGCGCGGCAGGCGGGGCCGGTACCCTCCGGGATCCCGTGGATGGAGCTTCGGAGCCCTCGTGAGCAGTCAGTTCGGCCAGGCCTTTCGCATCACCACCTTCGGCGAATCCCACGGCGGCGGCGTCGGCGTGGTGGTGGACGGCTGTCCGCCGCGGCTGGCCCTCGACGTCGCCGAGATCCAGCGCGATCTGGACCGGCGCCGGCCGGGCCAGAGCTCGCTCACGACGCCGCGGCAGGAAGCCGACCAGGTCGAGATCCTGTCGGGTCTGTTCGAGGGCCTCACCCTGGGAACTCCCATCGGCCTGCTGGTGCGAAACCGCGACGCCCGGCCCTCGGCCTACGAGCACATGAAGGACGTCTACCGCCCCTCCCACGCCGACTTCACCACCGAGGCCAAGTACGGCGTCCGCAATTGGCAGGGCGGCGGCCGCGCCAGTGCGCGCGAGACCATCGGCCGCGTGGCGGCGGGAGCCATCGCGCGCAAGCTGCTGGCGCAAGCGGCCGGGGTCGAAGTGCTGGCGTGGGTGGCCCGCGTGAAGGACGTGGAGGCCAAGATCGATCCCAGCGCGGTGACGCTGGAGCAGGTGGAGTCCAACCCCGTCCGCTGCCCGGACGCCGAGGCCGCCCGCGAGATGGCGGACCAGATCGACGCGGCCCGCCGCCGCGGCGATTCGCTGGGGGGCATCGTCCAGGGCGTGGCGCGCAGCGTGCCCGCCGGGTTGGGCGAGCCGGTCTTCGACAAGCTCGAGGCCGATCTGGCCAAGGCGATGCTGTCGCTGCCGGCGGCCAAGGGCTTCGAGATCGGCAGCGGCTTCGCCGGCACGCGCCTCTCGGGCAGCCAGCACAACGATCCCTTCGAGCCGGGCCCCGACGGACGCCCCCGCACGCGCACCAACCGCTCGGGCGGCGTGCAGGGCGGCATCTCCAACGGCGAAGCCATCGA
>JAKSBN010000245.1 GCA_022361175.1 Pseudomonadota bacterium
AGAGCAGGGTGTCGAGGGTTTGGTTGGACATCTCGTATCTCCAGCGGCTACGAGAGCCGCACAGGGGCCCGGTCTCGACCGATGCGTCCGAAAGCAACGAGCGCGACCAGACACCAAGTCCCTTCGAGCACGACGAAGGGGACGAAGTCGATCAGGAAGGAGGCCAGGCACGCCAGCGCCGCGCCGACGGCGTTCAAGGCGTGGTAGCGCCGGGACGCGTGGGGCAGGTAGCCGAAAGCGTTCGCGAAGAAGGCGACGAGCAGCATCGCGACACCCAGCGACCCGACCGATTCGTCGAAGCTCATCGCGTCTTCCTCGCTAGCAACGGAAGGACGAGTCGATGCCGTCCAATCGCCGCAGCAGCGCGGGCCAGAGGAGGGGCTCGGCCGCCGCCCGAAGGCCATAGCGTCCCTGCGCGGCCGTGCGCTCGATCGCCGCGGCGGTCGGCTTCTCGAGCGGCCTCCCACCTGCGAGGCTCCGCACCTGCATGGAGCAGGCCCGCTCGAGCAGGTACATGCGTGCAAAGGCTTCGGCGATGGATGCACCGACCGTGAGCGTGCCGTGGTTGCGCAAGATCAGCGCGTGGCGGTCGCCGAGGTCTGCGATCAGTCGGGCCCGCTCGTCGAGATCCACCGCCACTCCCTCGTACGCGTGATAGGCCAGGTCCTCACGCACGAGCATCGACGTCTGGTTCAGCGGCAGCAGCCCGTCCGCCTGAGCCGCCACGGCGCAGCCGTCGAGGGTGTGGAGGTGCAGGACGCAGCTCGCGTCCTCCCGCGCCTCGTGGATCGCGCCGTGGATCACGAAGCCGGCCGGGTTCGGCGCGTGGGGCGTGTCGAGCACGGTCTCGCCCTCTAGATTCACCTTCACCAGGTCCGAGGCGCAGATCTCGTCGAAGAGCAGGCCGTAGGGGTTGATGAGGAAGTGGGGCTCCGGGCCCGGGACGCGCGCCGACAAGTGCGTGAAGATGAGGTCGTCCCAGCCGAACAGCGCCACGGCTCGGTAGGCGGCGGCGAGATCGACGCGCAGGCGCCACTCCTCCCGCGATACCTCGTCCTGCACCCGCGCCACGGCGCCGTTCACGGCGCGCCCCCGGTGGTGTCGGGCCCCGGCTCGCCCTCGGCCCACCAGCGGATGCCGAGCGCCTCGTGCAGCATCGCTACCGCCTCCGCGTCGCCGGCGCGGACCACCTCTTCGATCACCGGCGCGATCGCGCCGAGGCGGAAGCGGAAGCCCTGGGCCGTGCCGTCGACGATGGCACGGACGGCGTCGACGACCAGCTGCGGGCTCTCGAGCTCGGCCTGGGCGGCGTCGTAGTAGGCGTGTGTGTGCTGCAGCAGCGCCTCGTAGGCCGAGGCTTCCGGTGCCTCGGGATCGGGGATGCTGGTGGAGAGGCCGCCCTTCGTGATCCCCGGCTCGACGACCGCCACGCCGATTCCGAAGCGCGCCACCTCGTGCCGCAGGCTTTCGGCGAAGGCCTCGAGCGCGGACTTCGAGGCGCAGTACGCCGACTCGAGCGGGAGCCCCGTGGCCGCGGCCAGCGTGCTGATCATGACGATCCGACCGCTGCCCTGTGCGCGCATGGCCGGCAGCACCGCCTGGGTCGCGCGTACCGCACCCAGGAAGTTGGTCTCGAGCGTCGTGTGCAGGACGGTCTCGCTCATCTCCTCGGCCGGGGCGAACCAGGCCACTCCGGCGTTGTTCACGAGGGCGTCGATGCGTCCGCACTCCGAGAGGGCGCGGTCGACCGCCTCACGGGCATCCGAAGTCGAAGTGACGTCGAGCCGCACGGGCCGGATGTCGCCCTCGGCGCCCTCCAGGGCGTGGCGGCCCCCGGGGCGGCGCATGCCGGCGTAGATCACGTGGCCCTTGGCGGCCAGGCCGCGGCTGATCGCCGCGCCGATGCCGCGGCTCGCTCCGGTGACGATGACGGTGCCCATGGGTGTCTTCCTCGTGGGGCCGCGCGGGGCGGCGCTGGATTGGGGTCCGACGAATCACGGGGATTGAGCCGGAAACCCGCGCTCCGAACCATCTCGGCTCCGGCCAAGTTCCTATCACTTGAGGCCACGCCGCCGTTGGGGCATGGTGGCGCCATGTCGCCGCTGGACCTGCGGGATCGGGCCGTGTTGACCCGGCCCGTCGTCCGTGCTCGGTACTGCCAGCACCTGGTGGACCTGTTGGCCGAGGAGGGCGTGGCGCCCGAGGCGGTCCTCGCCTCGACCCGCCTCGCGCCCGCGGACCTCGCCAAACCCGAAGCGCGGATCAGCTATGCCCAACAGTTTCGGATCTACGAGAACGCCCTGGCCCAGTCGCGGGAGCCGGCTCTGGGCTTCCGCCTCGGACGCCGCGAGCGCATCAGCGACCACGGCGTCTTCGGGTACGCGATCCAGAGCAGCGCCGACCTGGCCCAGGCGATCCGGGTCATCGAACGCTACGTGACGACGGTCGGACCGCTGCTCGACCTGGGGTTCGAGCGCAGCGGGGACGCGGCGGCGATCACGCTGTCGGAGGTCGCGCCGCTCGGCCCGATCGCCCGGATGGCGCGGGAAGAGAGCCTGCTCGTGCTCGTCCGCAGCCTGCTCGCGCTGACCGATCCGGCCACGCGGCCGCTCGAGGTGCGCGTCGACCTGCCGCCCAACGACCGGCCGCGCTGGGAGCGCGAGCTCGGGTGCCCGGTGCGCTTCGACGCCCCGCGGACGGAGATCCGGCTGCGCCCCGCGGACCTGTCGCGGCCGCTCGCCTTCTCGGACGAGGAGACCGCCGCCGTCTGCGAGCGGCGCTGCGCCGAGCTGCTCCAGCGCCTCGGCACACCCGGCGGCATCGTCGAAGAGCTGCGGCGGGTCCTGGTCGGCGACCCCGGCCGCTTCCCCAGCCTCGAAGAGGCGGCGCGCGAGCTGGCCATGAGCGGGCGCACTCTGCGCCGCCGGCTCCAAGAGGCGTCGACCACCTTCCAGGCGGTGCTCGAGGACGTGCGCAAGGGGCTCGCCCTCGACTACCTACAGCGTTCGAACCTGAGCGTCGACGAAATCGCGAGCTTGCTCGGCTACAGCGAGACGCCGAACTTCTACCGCGCCTTCAAGCGGTGGACCGGCCGGACGCCTGCCGCGTTCCGTTGAAGGCCCTGGGTTGGGGCGCACCACGCGAGGCCCGCTTCACGAGCCGGCCGGGTTGGCGGGCAGGGCGTCGAATCGGCCCGCGGGTCTGGCCTTGCGGTAGGCGGCGATGATCGGCTCGAGCTCCGCCGGGCTGGCGCCGTGCAGGATGACGCCGTCGCAGCCCAGCTCGAACTGCCCCTGGATCTTCGAGACGCACTGCTCGGCGCTTCCCGTCGCGGCGGCCGCCAGCCACTCCTCGGGGATGAGCCCGGCCACGTGCTCGAGCTCTTCGACGGTCGCGGTCGCGTCGAGGGCGCCGCGAAAGCCCGCGACGAAGGCGTCCTCTCGGAAGCGCTTCAGCACCTGCGGATCCCAGCCGTTGGTCTTCACCATCAGGTCTCCGTAGCCCTGCAGGTAGGTCGCCATCCGGCCAACGGTCTTCTTGAGCCGCAAGTCCTCGGGCAGGTGGTCGCCGATCGTCGCGAAGCACGACCACACCCGAACCGAGGCCGGGTCGCGGCCGGCTGCTTCCGCCGCCCGCTTGACCGCGGCCACGCTGCGGGCGGTGGTCTCGTCCGTGAAGAACGTGTGCAGCACGACGGCGTCGAAGGCGCGCCCCCCGAGCGCGAGCGAGTTCGGCCCGAACGCCGTAAAGGTCATCGGGATGTGTTCGTCGTAGTCGGGTCCCATGGTGAGGAGGGGGTACCGGCCGGCGGGGCCGTCGTGGCCGACGACCAGTTCGCCCCGCCAGATCCGGCGCATCAGGCCCACGAAGTCTTCGATCTCGGCGGTCTTGATGCGCGGCAGTCCGAAGGCGTCGAACATCGGCGCGATGCCGCGCCCCAGGCCGAGAGAGAAGCGTCCCCCGGTCAGGCGATGCATGGTCATCGCGAAGGCCGCCGTCACCATGGGATGCCGGGTGCTGTGGTTGGTCGCCGCGGTCGCGATGCCGATCTCGCTGGAGACGGCGCCCACGGCGCCGGACAGCGTCGCCGCCTCCTTGACGTTGAAGCGCTCGGAGAGGAAGGCGGCGCCCAGGCCGAGGGCTTCGGCCTGCTGCACCTCGGCGATCAAGTCCCTGGGTGTGCGGGGCGCCCCCGCCAGCGCGTAGAAGCCGAGCTCGTTCATCCGATCCACCGGTTTTCCTCCCCGGGTCGCCCCTCTTCGTGGATGCATCGGGCGACGATCCAGCACCACGGTAGCGGCGCATTCCCGCGCCGCCGCGTTCGCGTTCAGGCTTCCGTCTTGACGGGGACCGTCGACTGTTGCATATAACCATATAGTTATATAAGAGAGAGTGTCGATGGCCACCGATCCGCTCAGCGTCACGTTCGCCGCGCTCGCCGACCCGACACGCCGGGCGATTCTCGCGCGGCTCGTCTCCGGCGAGGCCACGGTGACCGAACTCGCCGAACCCTTCGACATGAGCATGCCGGCGGTGTCGAAACACCTGCGGGTGTTGGAGCGAGCCGGCCTGGTCGTCCGGGGGCGGGAGGCCCAGTGGCGTCCGCGAAGACTGGTCCCCGCGCCCCTGGAGCAGGCCAACGCGTGGCTCGAGCAGTACCGGGCGGTCTGGGAGCAGAGGCTGGACCGGTTGGACGACTACGTGAAGGAACTCCGATCGAAAGAGCAGGGCGGTGCCTGAAGCCGCTGGCGCCACCGGAGCACGCGAGCTCGTCTTCACGCGCGTCTTCACTCCTCCAGCCTGGTGTGCGCATTGGCCAGCGTGGATCGAAGACTCGGCGGCCTTCGACTGGTCCGGCGAGCTCACGTCGCCTGTCGGAACCGAGGAGGGCGCTTCTCAGTAGCCGCCTCGTGTCGTAGAATCTCCTGTCGCTGGACGAGAAGTGTCGAGATGGCCGAGAACAAGACCCAACCGACTTCCGCATCCGTGGACGACTTTATCGACGCCATCGAAAATCGACGCCGTCGCGCTGACGCGCTGACCGCCCTCGAGATCTACAAGGAGGTGACCGGTCTTCCCCCGGTGATGTGGGGACCGTCGATCGTCGGGTTCGGAACACGCCACTACAAGTACGCGACGGGGCGGGAGGGGAGCATGCCGGCGGCCTGCTTCTCTCCCCGCAAGGCGAACATGACCTTCTACGTCGGCGACGAGTTCGAAGGCGCAGACACGCTCTACGCCAAGCTGGGCAAGCACAAGAAATCGGTCGCCTGTCTCTACGTCAACAAGCTGGACGACGTGGATCTCGACGTCCTGCGCGAAGTCGTCGCGCGCCAATTCGCCCTTTCTTCCGCGCCGTAGACGACTTCTCCTGCGCCCTGTGCGGCCCCGCGCACGTGTCGCTGCGCACGCATTCCCGGCCCGATGTGCGGTTCCCGCGCCCGTTCACCGGAGTGCATCGCTCGCTGGGGCGGGATCGCGGCTCGGGCGCTGTAACCTACGGGGGGCTGCCGCATCTGCTGGTCGCCGACCTGCAACGGCTCGAATCCGGCCCGCTGCCGACCGGCCGCAACGAGGAGATCGAAGAATGAGCTTGAACGAGCAACAGGAGCGCCTTTGCGAGGCCAGTCGCTGGGATTTCTCCGACCTGAAGGCCATCTTTCTGAACTGCACCCTGAAGCGGTCGCCCGAGCTCTCCCACACCGAGGGCCTGATCCAGATCTCGAAGCAGATCCTGGAGAAGAACGGCGTCCAGACCGAGCTTCTGCGGCCGGTCGATCATCAGATCGCCTACGGGGTCCAGCCCGACATGAAGGAGCACGGCTGGAAGCAGGACGACTGGCCCGAGATCCTCGACAAGGTCATGGCGTCCGACATCCTGGTCATCGGCACCTCCATCTGGCTCGGGGAGAAGACCTCCGTCTGCACGAAGGTGATTGAACGGCTCTACGCGGCGTCGCATCTGCTGAACGACCGGGGGCAGTACGCCTACTACGGCCGGGTCGGGGGGGCGCTCATCACCGGGAATGAAGACGGCGCCAAACACTGCGCCATGAACATCCTCTACTCGCTCCAACACCTCGGGTACGTCATCCCGCCTCAGGCCGACGCCGACTGGCTCGGCGAGGCAGGGCCCGGGCCTTCCTACCTGGACCCGGGTTCCGGGGGCCCCGAGAACGACTTCACGAACCGCAACACGACGTTCATGACCTGGAATCTGCTGCACATGGCGCGGATGCTGAAGGACGCCGGCGGCGTTCCCGCCCATGGCAATCAGAGATCGGAATGGGACGCGGGATGCCGCTTCGATCATCCCAATCCCGATTATCGTTAGAGTCAGCGCCGTCTTAGTTGAAGCGATGCGCTTTCCTCAGTGTCGTTTCGCCCTTCCCTGTTTTTGTTCTAGGCCATAGCGGATCGCCCGCGCTCATCCC
>JAKSBN010000407.1 GCA_022361175.1 Pseudomonadota bacterium
AGCGCCTCGATGCGGCGCTCGCTCTTGTGCCAGGTGGGATCCACCTTCACCCGCAGGTCGAGAAACACCTGGCAGCCCACCAGCGCCTCGATTTCACGCCGGGCGCGGCTGCCGATGCGCTTCACGACCGCCCCGCCCTTCCCGACCGCGATGCGCTTCTGGCTCTCCCGCTCCACCAGGAGCTGCGCCCGGATCCGCACCAGGTCCTCGCGGCGTTCGTCGAACTCCAGCACCTGCACCGCCAGGCGGTAGGGAAGCTCCTGCTCCAGCTCCTCGAAGGCCGCCTCGCGCACCAGCTCGGCCGCCAGCCAGCGCACCGGCCGATCCGTGAGCGTGTCCGGGTCGTAGAGCGGCGGCGACTCGGGCAGGCGCCGGGTGATCTCGGCCAAGAGGGCGTCGACTCCCTCGCCGGTCTGGGCCGACACCGACACCGCCGGCACGTCGCCGGGCAACTCGGCGGGCGGCCAGTCCCGCCCCGGCGCGGCGTCCAGCTTGGTGCCCACGACCAACACCTCCACGCCGTCGCGGCGAAGCCCCTCCAGCAGCTCCCGGTGGGCGTTGCCAAACGGTCCGGTGCGGTCCACCAAGAGCAGCGCCACGTCGGCCTGGGCCCGGGCCTCGTGCACCTGGGCGTTCAGGCGGGCGTTGAGCAGCCGCTCGCCCGTGTGGAGCCCGGGCGTGTCGACCAGCGACATCTGGGCGTGATCGAGGGTCAGCACGCCCAGAATCCGACTGCGGGTGGTCTGGGGCTTGGCGGTGACGATGGCCAGCTTCTGGCCCAGGAGCCGATTCAGCAGCGTGGACTTGCCGGCGTTGGGAGGCCCCAAGAGCACCACCCGGCCGGCGCGAAAGGCCTCAGCCCCCATCGCTGCGCAGCCCCACCAGCACCCGCTCGGCCGCGGCCCGCTCTGCGCCGCGCTTGGTGCCCGCCACGCCTTCTCCGAGCGGGCGGCCCGCCAGCAGCACGCGCACGCGAAAACGCTCGGGGTCGGCCTCCACGCCTGAATCGCCCACCAGCTCGTAGTCGGGGAAGACCCCGTGCTCGGCCATGGACCACTCCTGCAGATGCGTCTTCGGGTGCCGCGACACCGGTGCGGCGGCCGGATCCAGGAGCGCGGCGAACATGCGCCGCGCCAGCCCGCGCACGGGCTCGAGACCCCCGTCCAGGAACACGGCGCCCACGACCGCCTCCAGCGTGTCGGCCAGGATCGACCGCTTCGCCGTTCCGCCCGAACGCACCTCCGTGCGGCCCACCTGCAGGGCTTCGCCCAGCTGCAGATCCCGGGCGACCTGCGCCAGCGAGCGGGTGTCCACCAGCGCGTGCAGCGTGCGGGTCAAGTCGCCTTCCTGCCAATCCGGATGGGCCTCGAAGAGCAGCTGCGACACCGCGAGACCGATGACGCCGTCGCCCAGGAACTCGAGCCGCTGATTGCTCTCGAGATCCGTCCGCTCGTGGGCGAACGACGAGTGCCGCAGCGCCGTGCGCAAGAGCTCCAGGTCCCGAAACCGATAGTCCAGCGCCTTTTGCACCGCCTCGAGACCGGCCGCCTCCGTCACGGCAGGGCCTCGTCGATCCAGCCTCCGCCCAGGACGCTCTCGCCGCGGTAGAAGACGGCGGCCTGGCCGGGAGCGACGGCGCGCACAGGCTGGTCGAAGCGAACCACCGCCCCTCCCTGGCCGTCGGGCGTCACCACCGCTTCGGCCCCGGCGTGCCGGTAGCGCACCTGCACCCGGGCCCGGACCGGGCCGGGCGGCGGCGCGCCCGCGATCCAGGCGGCCTCTCCCACGCGCAGCCCGCCGGCCGAGAGACCGCCCACCTCGTCCAGCAGCACGCGGCCGTGCGCCGCGTCGATGGACCGCACGTACAGGCGCCGCCCGGTGGCGATCCCCAGGCCCCGGCGCTGCCCCACGGTGAAGTGGTGCACGCCGCGGTGTCGCCCCAGCACCTCGCCGCTGCGCGCGTCCACGAAGTCGCCGCCGGCCGCTCGCGCCTCGGGCCGCACGCGCTCCACCACGCGGGCGTAGTCGCCGTCGGGCACGAAGCAGATCTCCTGGCTCTCGGGCTTGTCCGCCGTCTCCAGGCCGAGCTTCCGGGCGCGGTCGCGCACCGCCTTCTTCTCCAAGTCGCCCAGCGGGAACCAGGCGCGCTCGAGCTGCGCCTGGGAGAGCTGGAACAGGAAGTAGGTCTGGTCCTTGTTGCGGTCCCGGGCCTGCAGCAGCTGCATCCTGCCGGTCACGGGATCCCGCTCGAGCCGGGCGTAGTGGCCGGTGGCCACGCGCTCGGCGCCGAAGACGCCCGCCCGCTCCATCAGGTAGTCGAACTTGAAGCGCTTGTTGCAGGTGACGCACGGGATCGGCGTGCGCCCCGCCAGGTAGTCGTCCGCGAAGGCCTCGATCACTTCGCGACCGAAACGCTCGGCGTAGTTGGCCACGTAGAAGCGGATGCCCAGATCCTCGGCCACGCGGCGGGCGTCGTCGGCGTCCTCCAGCGAACAGCAGCGCGAGCGGTCGCCGGCCAGGTTGAGGGTCACGCCGATGGCCTCGTAGCCCGCTTCCACGGCCAGCGCGGCGGCCACCGACGAATCGACCCCGCCCGACATGGCGATCACGATGCGTTCCGCGCCCATCACGCCCCCGCGGCCGCGCGCGCCCGCGCCACCCGCTCCGGCAGGATCTCCAGCACCCGCTCGATCTGGGCCGCGTCGTTGCCGTAGCCCACCGAGAGCCGCAGCGAGGCGTGGGCCTGCTCGGCCGTCCGCCCCATCGCCAGGAGGACGTGGGAGGGCGAAATCGATCCCGAGTGGCAGGCCGCCCCGGCCGAGACGGCCACCCCTTCGAGGTCGAGCGCCTGCAGCAGCACGTCGCCCGCTGCGCCGGGGAATTCGACGTTCAGGGTGTTCACGAGGCCGTGTTCGCGCGACCCGTTCCAGCGCAGGTCGGGGATGCGCTGGCGCAATCCCTCGAAGAGGCGATCTCGCAGCGCGCCCAGGCTCTCCATGCGGCTCGCCAGCTCTTTGTGGGCCAGCTCGCAGGCCACGCCGAAACCGACGATCCCGGCGACGTTCTCGGTGCCGCCGCGGCGCCGCTTCTCCTGAGGCCCGCCGAGAACCAGGGGCGCCAAGTCTGCGCCGCCACGGGTCACGAGACAGCCGATGCCCTTGGGCCCGTTCAGCTTGTGGGCCGACGCCGACAGGTAGTCGGCCGGCACCCGCGCCAGATCCACCGGCGACTTGCCGAGCGCCTGGGTCGCATCTACGTGGAGGGGCACCCCGTGCGCCCGCGCCCGTTCGGCGATCTCGGTCATGGGCTGGAGCACGCCGGTCTCGTTGTTGGCCCACAGCACCGACAAGAGCGCCGGCGCCTCGGCCAGCCCCGCCTCCAGCGCGTCGAGGTCGAGACGGCCGTCGGCGTCGACGCCCAGCCGTGTCACCCGCCAGCCCCGGGCTTCGAGGGCGTCCGCGGGTTCCTGCACCGAAGGATGCTCGGCGGCCGTCGTCACCAAGTGGCCGGTCCCCGCGACGCCCCGGGCCAGCGCCGCCAGGACCGTGTTGTTCGCCTCCGTGGCGCCAGCCGTGAAGACCACCTCGTCGGGGCTCGCGCCCACCAGCTCGGCCACCCGCGCCCGGGCCCGCTCCACCAGGCCGCGCGCCGCGGCGCCCTCCGCATGGGTGCTGGAGGGGTTGCCGGGCACGTCGCGCAGCACGTGCAGCATGGTCTCCACCACCTCCGGGCGAAGTGGCGTGGTGGCGTTGTGGTCGAGGTAGATGCGGTCCATGACTGTGGTCCAGGCCCCGCCCCGGGGATGTGTTCCGTTCGATTCTGGCTCAGTCGATCGGGCTCGATCGGGCGGGCGGCCTCGCGGACGCTACCCGCCGGCCCGGCCTCCTTCAACCGCGGTCCGGGTCGCCCTGCCGCGGCGGAATCGCCGTCAGCAGCTCGGACAGCGGCCGCGGCCCGACGCTCGTCTCCAGCGACGCGGCCCACTCGCGGAAGACCGCGCGCACGGTCTCCGCCGCCGGGCCCTGGGCGCCCGTCTCGGCGGGCCAGCGGCCGCGAAGCGCCTCCAGGACGTCGCTCACGCGGATGCTCTCGGCCGCGCGGCCGAGCTGATAGGCGCCCTCCCGCTCCTGCACCGCGCAGGCCTGGATCAGACCCGCCGCCTCCAGAGGCTGGATCACCTCGCGCACGGCGCGCACCGGCACGTCGACGGCTTCGGCCAGGGCATCGGCCGTCCACGGCCCGCGCCCGTCCCGGAACGCGGCCGCCACCTCCACTGCGATCCGCAGCGCCAGCGCTTCCCGCTCCGCATCGTTCAGGGGATCGCCCTGCACCTGGCGCCGGTACTGCGCCAGGTTCTGGTGGGCGAAGGACACCTCCGCCCCCAGCAGGATCACGGCCCAGGACAGGTAGACCCAGATCAGGAACAAGGGCAGCGCCGCAAAGCCGCCGAAGAGCGCGTCGTAGCGGGCGGCGCTCGACGCGTAGTCCACGAACAGAATCTGGGCGAACGTGAAGAGCAGCGCAGCGACCGCTCCTCCCAGGAGCGCCGAGAGCGGACGCACGGTGGTGTTGGGGAAGAACCAGTAGAGGAAGGAGAACGCCACCCAGAAAAAGCCCGTGGGCGCGAAGCGCAGCCCGAAATCGTAGAACGTCGCCAGCGTGTCGTTCTTCAACAGCCAGGCCACGAAGGGATCGGCCTGCAGCGCGCTGCCCAGGGCCAGCGCCACCGCCATCAGGAGCGGCGCCACCACCAACACGGCCAGGTAGTCCGTGAAGCGGCGCAGCCAGCTGCGAACGCGCAGCACTCCCCAGACGTGGTTGAGGGTGCGCTCGACGTGGCGCAGGGTGAGCACGCTGGTGGCGAACACGAGCACGGCACCGAGCGTGCCCAGGCTGCCGATGTTGGCTTCGCGGACCAGGGCCAGGGTCTGGTTCACCGCCTCCGGGTTTCCCGGCACCAGTCGGCGCACGGTGAGCTCGGCCAGGTCCTGGCTCAGGCCGAAGGCGTCGATCAGCGACAGCATCACCGCCAGCAGCGGGATCATGGAGAGCAGCGTGACGTAGGTGAGCGCGCTGACGCGAACCATCAGCTGGTCGCGCACGAAGCCCTCGACGATCATCACGCCCAGCTGCAAGAGCCGCAGCACCGGCGCGATGGGCGAACGCGCCTCGAGCTCGCTCTGCCACAGGTCGCGCAGCAGGAACGAGCGCGCGCGCTGCATCCAGACCGCCGCCTTGGTGGTCACGACGGCCCTCCGGCGCCGCCGGCGCACGGGGTCGTGCTCACCATCAGCTGCGGGGACAGGCGCCCGTGGAGGACGGGCCCGATGCCCGCCACCCGCGTGAGCTCGTCGACGCTCTCGAAGGGCCGCGCGGCCGCGATGGCCGCGGCCCGGCGCGGCCCGATGCCGGGCAGCGCCATCAGCCCGCTCGGAAGCGCACAGTTGAGATCGAGCGGCTGCCCGAAGAGCAGCCGCGCCGGCCCGCGCAGCGGCGCGCCGGCCGGCTCGCCGCAGGCCACCACGCGGGTACCGGTGGCGTCGCCCACCCGCTCGCTGGGACTCGCGCAGACGGGGGCGTCCGCGGCATCGAACCCGGAGAGAGCGACGAAGACCAGAAGCCCCAGCGCGAGCGCGAGTCCGGCGTTCGCGACGGCGCCCGCCGTCGCCCCTCCGCCCCCGTCGTGGCTCCGTCCCGCCTTCACGCCGACGCGCCGTCCTCCTCGCGCGGCTCGGCCGCCCCCTGCTC
>JAKSBN010000432.1 GCA_022361175.1 Pseudomonadota bacterium
CGCGAAGCAGCCCGCAGAGGATTCGGAGAGTCGGAGCGTGTCGCCCGGGCCGCGAACCGGGTCCTGGGTGGCGTTCAGCTCGAGCGATACCAGATCCGAACAGTCGTCGAGAGCCACGATGTAGCCGGCGTTCGTCTCGCCCTCGACGAGGCGGCCGTCGGCCCGAATGTCGACGTCCGCGCGCACCACCCCAGCCATCGCCCACAAAGCGATCCCACACAGCCAGAGGGGGGTGCTGCGCTTCGTCACGGTCCGTCTGGAAAGAACTCGCTTCGGCGGGTCGCGCCTCTCTTCGAGGCGGGTCCAGGGATTTTGGGGGTCCGTCGTGGTGGCGCGTCGGGAATCGCCTTCTCACCTCGTCCCAGCCTTCTTCGAGCCCTTCGGCACCGAACCGCTTCCGCAGGTTCACTACCCAACCACACCACATCTCCCGCAACCCACATCCTTCGAGCTCGTGATTCCACTCCTCTTTTGGCCCGTCGCGTCTTCTAGGCCCGTCATCTGCCGCGCCGTCCGACAGATCTGTGACCCGGCGTCACATGCGAAAGTCGAACGTATCAGACATCACCATTGTTTGAATACTGCCCAATAGGTCATTCACCTGGTTTTCCAACTGATTTCAGACTTGGGTGCGGAAGCCGTGAACGAACCGGCACACTCGCGGGGCGAAACGCAAGCGCGCTTGCAGGAGCGCGGAGCCAGTCGGTGCGGCAGCCCGATACACTCGCGCCGCCGGACCCACCAGATGGGCCCCGCTGGGAGGAATCGACGTGCCGAGACCCCGCGCCCTCGCTCGACTGGCCGCCGCGGGAGTCGCCCTGGCGGCGGCCACGGCAGCGGCGGAAACGCCCGCCCGTCCACCGGGATTCGTCGACGAGGCGCGGATCCGCAACGCCGACGCTGAGCCCGGCGCGTGGCTCGCCCACGGGCGGACCCACGGCGAGCAGCGCTACAGCCCGCTCGACCAGATCCACACGGGCAATGCGGCCCAGCTGGGGCTGGCGTGGTCCTATGCCACGGGCAGCACCCGAGGCCTGGAAGCCACGCCGCTGGTCGCGGACGGCGTCCTGTACGCCACCAGCACCTGGAGCGTGGTCTTCGCGCTGGACGCCGCGACTGGGGCGGAGCTCTGGCGCCACGACCCCCAGGTGCCGCGCTACAAGGGCCGCGACGCGTGCTGCGACGTGGTGAACCGCGGGGTCGCCCTGTGGCAGGGGCGCGTCTACGTGGGCACGTTGGACGGCCGGCTGCTGGCGCTCGACGCCCGCACGGGCGAGCCGGTCTGGCAGGTGCAGACCGTCGACCCGAAGCGGCCCTACACCATCACCGGTGCGCCGCGCGTGGTGGGGGGCCGCGTGATCATCGGCAACGGCGGGGCCGAGTTCGGCGTGCGCGGCTACGTCAGTGCCTACGACGCCCGAACCGGCGCTCTCCTCTGGCGCTTCTACACCGTGCCCGCCTCCGTGGAAGGGCCCCACGAGCACCCCGAACTGGAGCGCGCCGCCGAGACCTGGTCGGCGACGTCGCTGTTCCAGTCGGGCCTCGGCGGCACCGTCTGGGATTCGATCGCCTACGACCCCGAGCTCGATCTGCTGTACGTCGGCGTCGGAAACGCGTCCGTCTACAACCGCAACCAGCGCAGCCCGGGCGGCGGCGACAACCTCTTCCTCGCCTCGATCCTGGCGCTGCGTCCGGACACCGGGAAGCTCGTCTGGCACTACCAGACCACACCGGGCGACCAGTGGGACTACACCGCCACGCAGCACATGATCCTGGCCGATCTCGAGTGGGGCGGACGCGTTCGCCCCGTCCTCATGCAGGCCCCCAAAAACGGCTTCTTCTACGTGCTCGACCGCGCCACCGGCGAGCTCCTCTCGGCCGAGCCCTACGTCGACGTCAGCTGGGCCTCGCGCGTCGACCTCGAAACGGGCCGGCCCGTCGAACGTCCCGAGGCTTCGTGGTCCGACCGCGGTCAGGCGGGCGTCACGCCAGGCATCGGCGGCGGTCACAACTGGCATCCCATGAGCTACAGCCCGAGAACGGGTCTGGTCTACATCCCCAGCCTGCAGCTCTTCTACCCGTTCTTCGCCAAGCCCGACTACGTCTACCGGCCCGGACATTTCAACACGTCCGAGGACTGGAACGCACTGGCCACCAGCCTGGAGGGCCTCGAGGAGGCGGCGCGCTTCTGCTCCCCGAGCCACATCACGGCGTGGGATCCGGTGGCGGCGCGCCGCGTGTGGCGAGTCGAGCACGCGACCGCCGTCCCCGGCGGCCTCTTGTCGACCGCGGGAGATCTGGTCTTTCAGGGCCACGGCGGTGGCGTCTTCGCCGCCTACCACGCGCGCACGGGCGCGCGGCTGTGGGAGTCGCCCGTGGGCACCGGCATCATGGCGCCGCCCATCAGCTACGCGGTCGACGGCGTGCAGTACGTGGCGGTCCTGGCCGGTATCGGCGGCTCCCACGGCAGCCACCGCATCCGCTTCGCCAACGCCAATGACGGCCAGGTGCTCGCCTACAAGCTCGGCGGCCAGGCTCCGCTGCCGCCGGTGCGCGCCCGCCCGGAGCCGCGGGTGGACGTCCCGCGAGTCTCCCTCTCGCCGGAGAGTGTGGCGCGCGGCCGGGCTCTCTACTCCGAGCACTGCCTGCGCTGCCACGGCTTCGGCGTCCGCAGCAGCGGCCTGGTGCCCGACCTGCGCCATGCCTCGCGCGCGACCCACGAACAGTGGCAGGACATCGTCTTGGGCGGCACCCGCCAGGCGGGCGGCATGGCCTCGTTCGCCGACGTCTTGAACGCCGCGGACGCGCGCGCGATCCACGCCTACGTGATCGCGCGCGCCCGCCACGAGCCGGGGTTCTGGGAGCGCTTGGCGGGCTGGTTCGGGCGCCACGCCTGCGTGCCCGCCCGCTGGTTGGCCGACTGAGCTACGGGCGCCGCGTGCGGTAGTCCCCGAAGTCGCTGTCTCGAGCGTCCAGCGCCTTCGTCACTCCGTCCTTGAAGCGCTTGAAATAGTCGCGGCTGGAGCGCTGCCGGAAACCCATGGCCTGGATCTCGGTTCCGGCGCGAACGGCCGTGCGCAGGCCCATGATCTCCATGGCGCGGTGGACGCTGCGCTTGTTGAGCTGCTGGAGATCGGCCGGCACCTTCGCCACCCGCGTCGCGATCTCGAGCACGCCCGCCTCCAGCGCCTCGGCGGGAAAGGCACGGTTCGCGAAGCCCGTCGCCACCGCTTGGCGGCCGTCCATGGCGTCGCCCGTCAGCATCAGCTCCATGGCGTTGCGCAGGCCCAGGAGCCAGGGGTGGAACTGCATGTCCGGCGCGCTCATGAGCCGAACGGGCGGGTACCCGATCTGCGCGTCCTCGGCGACGTAGACCAGGTCGCACGCCGTGGCCAACTCGCTGCCGCCGGCCAGGCAGTAGCCGTGCACCTGGGCGATGACCGGTTTCGCCAGATCCCAGATGCGAAACCAGCCCTCCACCACGTGCCGCGACCACTGCCCGTCGCCGGCCGCCGTGTAGTAGGGCTGATCGCGCGAGAGGTCGGCTCCCAGGTCGTAGCCGGCCGAGAAGCAGGAGCCCGCGCCGCGCACGATCGCCACGCGCACCTCGGGGTCGCTGTCGGCGGCCTGCAGGGCTTCGAAGAGGGCCGTGCGAAGTTCGTTCGAGAGCGCATTGCGCTTGGCCGGGCGGTTCAACGTCAGCCGACGCACTCCCGGCGCCGGATCGTCCGACAGGAGCACGGCGGCCCCGTCGCGAGAAGTGGGGGTCGTCATGGGATCTCCGTGCGGCGGTTGGGAGGGCGTCGTTCCACTCTATCACGGCCCTTCGCACCGCTTCGTGGTTGCCGCGGTTTCAGGAGGCGCGGGGATGGACTCGGACGCGGGTCCAGTAGCCGGGGTGATCGCTGAGCGGTGTCTCCTCCGGACCGCCGAACCACATGTCCCAGAGCTCGCCCAGCGTGGGGGCACGTCCCAGGAAGATGGCGGGGCCGGAGCCCCGGGTCGTCCCGGAGAGCTCGCGCGATTCCAACACCTCGACCCGGTACGCGTCCGAGCCCACGCTGAACATGTGATCGATCCGCGAGTCCATAGTCATGGCGCGTTCGAGACCCGCCCGCTCCACCACCAGCTGGTAGTCGGGCCGGCCCGGCGCGGTGTTGAAGTCGCCCACCACGAAGGCGGGCGCGCTCGCGACCCGCGATTCGGTGAGGAACGCCGCCAGCTCGGCCATCTGGTCGAGCCGGACCGTCTCGTTGGCGGGGTTGTCGCGCGAAGCGATGGCGTGGGTGTCGTAGAAGTCGAGCAGGCCGCCGCCCGGCAGCGCGATGCGCGCCAGGCCCACCCCCTTCCCGGCCCACCAGTCGCCCTCCCAGAAGCGCCACCACGCGCCGCCGTTGCGGTAGCGATGGAAGTAGGCCTCCTCGATGGGCCAGGCGCTCAGGATCAGCAGTCCGTTGCCGATCACGGCCCCGGGAAATCGCACGTGGTACTGCAGCCGCGACTCGGCCAGGGCCGCCAGCAGGATCTCGCGGTCGGCCTCGATGAACGCTTCCTGCAGTCCCACCACGTCCGCATCGAGCTCGACGAGCAGCGCCGCGATGGCCCGCATCCGCTCGGGGCGGTTGGTGGTGAAGAGGTAGCCATCGGCGATGTTGTAGGTGACGAGACTGAGCTCGATGGGTGCCTGCCGCACCGGCGGCGGCGCCTTCAGCCACGCGCTCGCCGGGTAGTCGGTGGGCGCGTCCACGCGGGCGTTGGCCATGGCCAACGCCCCCACGATGAGAGCCGGCGCCACCGCCGTCAGGATCCAACGCTTGCGCCACCGCCTCGGCGACATGCCGCCCTCCTAACCGATCGGCGATGGTGAGCCATCTGGCGGGCGGCCGCCCCTCCGAAGTGCGGCGAGTCCGCTCCATCCTTTTTGGCCGTTCACTGGCGGTTCACGAGAGAATCCACGACTCACCCAACCCCCCACGGGGCAATCGAGCTGCCCCCGAAGCCGGGAAACAGCCCAAAAATCGACAAGACTCGATCTGTTTTCGGTCCGTTCGGTGACGGACGTCACCGACGCGGAGAAGGACTCCCGTCACCCTCTGGCCCGAGACCGATCTGGTGCGGCACCTCACGCATCGCTACGAGAACCGCGCCGATGAGGGCTCGAACACGGCCCCGGTGCCGTGAGCCGAACGAGAGCTGAGTAGAGAGATCAGAAAGGAGTCGCCATGCGTGCCTTGCCCATCTGGATCACCGCGTTGATGCTCGTGGCCGCCGCGCCTCTCGCCGCCCAGGCCTCCGGACTCGAGGACGAGTGCGAATCCTTGAACCGCGCCAGCGGCACCAGCTGCGAGCTGAAGCGCATGAGGGGCGACCTGCCCGGCGTGCACTACTGGCAGCTGACCACGGCAGTGGACCTCTCCCGCACCAGCTCGGACCGCGTGAGTCAGATCGAGACGCGCTTCTGCGAGGACGTGCAGCAGCGCCGCGCCGTGGGCAAGCTCATTCGCTGGAACCACCACGGCCTCCGCGGCGCCGCCATGAAGGTGGCCTGGAGCTGCGACCCGCCGTCCGTCGCCAGCCGCTAGCTAGCGCGCGCCTCGGCCGCGCTGTCGCTCCTCCAGCAGACGCTCGGTCTCGTCGGAGAGCGGTGCGGCCAGGATCGCCGTCAAGAGATCCACCAAGTGGCTCACGAATAGCCGCTCGTCGCGCCGGCGTGGCGACTCGGCTCGCCGGGCCAGCTCCACGAACAGGATGCGCAGCGCGGTAAACCGGCGGTGCAGCCGGTCGGCGGCGTGCTCGGGCAGCAGCGGCGCCACCCGCTTGCGCCAGCGGTAGACGCTGCTCTTGGGGTCCTGGGTCGACGCGCGGTCGATCCAGGGGTCTGGGCGATTGAGCAGCTGCGCGAGCACGCGCAGGTACTCCCGCCCGCCGTCGCGGTCGTCCAGCTTCGCGGCCAGCGGCAACACCAGGGCCGCCGTCAGTTCTCGCAGGTCGTCGCGCCCGGCCTGATCGTACGCGTCCAGCAGGGCGTGGCGGCGCGCTTCGATCTCGCCGTGGTGCTTGTGAAGAACGGCCCGGACCAGCCCGTCCCGATCGGTGAAGTGATATTGCAGCGCGGTGGCGTTTCGCTGCCCGGCGGCGCGGTTGATCTCCCGGAGGGAGACGCTGTCGATCCCGCGCTCGGAAAAGAGTTTCTCGGCCGCGGCGACCAGCTCTCGGCGTGTGGTTTCGGCGTTGCGCGGCATGCGACGCGGCCTCCCGAGCCGCTTGTGGCCGTGGACCCGAATAGGGTATCATGAAATGAAGCAATTGCATTAATTCCTCAGTCGCCCGACTGAAGACCGCCCCATCGCGCCACGACGCGCCAGGAGTCCCCCCATGGCCATCGACTTCAGCTTCCCGCCCGAAATCGACCAGGTTCGCCACCGCGTCCGCGAGTTCTGCGAGCAGGTGGTGCGACCCTCCGAGCAGGAGATCGCGACCCACGAGGACGACCGCGACGTCCTGGTCCGGGAAGTCATCAAGATGCGCAAGGCCGCGCAGGAGTGGGGGCTCTGGCTCCCCCACATGCCCGAAGAGTGGGGAGGCATGGGGCTCGGCCACGTGGCCATGGCCGCCGTCTCGGCCGAGGCGGCCAAGACGCGCTTCGGTCCCTTCGCCCTGAACGCGCAGGCGCCCGACGAGGGCAACATGCACACCATCCTGCACTGGGGCACCGACGAACAGAAGGAGAAGTACCTGCGGCCCCTGTGCACGGGGAAGTGGCGCTCGTGCTTCGCCATGACCGAGCCCGAGGTCGCCGGCTCGGATCCCACCCTGATCCAGACCCGCGCCAAGCGCGACGGAGACGACTGGGTGATCAACGGCCACAAGTGGTTCATTTCAGGTGCTCGGGGTGCCCAGTTCGCGATCCTGATCGCGCGCACCGAAGACGACCCGGAAGTCCCGCAGGCCGTCAACTCCGCCTTCCTGGTCGACATGCCCTCGGAAGGGTGGGAGATCGTGCGGGACGTCGAGACCATGAGCGGCAGCCACAACCACTGCGAGATCCGCATCAACAACCTGCGGGTCCCGCACGCCAACCTGCTGGGCGGGCAGGGCCAGGGCCACCGGCTCGGACAGTATCGGCTGGGCCCGGCGCGGCTGGCCCACTGCATGCGCTGGATCGGCCAGGCGGAGACGGCCCTCGACATGATGGTGGATCGCTCGACCAAGCGCTTCGCGCACGGCTCGCTGCTTTCAGAAAAGCAGGGCATCCAGTGGCTGATCGCCGACTCGTCACTGGAGCTGTACCAGGCAAAGCTGATGGTCCTGCACGCCGCCTACCTGATCGACAAGGGCGTCGACTTCCGCACCGAGGTGTCGATGACCAAGCACTTCGTGGCCAACGCCCTCAACCGCATCATCGACCGCGCGATCCAGGTGCACGGCGCGCTCGGCTACTCCACCGATACGCCCCTGGCCCACATGGCGACGCAGGCCCGCTGGGCGCGCTTCGCCGACGGTGCCGACGAGGTCCACCAGTGGAGGATC
>JAKSBN010000336.1 GCA_022361175.1 Pseudomonadota bacterium
CTCGTGGCACATGTTGGAGCAGTCCGGGAGGTTGTTGGTGCCGAACTGCCGGGCCAACAGCTGATAGAGGAAGGCGGTCTCGTTGGCCGTGCGGCCGGACGTGTAGAAGACCGCTTCATCGGGAGACGAGAGGCCGCGCAGCTGGGCGCCGATGCGAGCGCAAGCTTCCTCCCACGAGATCGGCTGGTAGTGGTCTCGCCCCGCCGGCCGCCAGCAGGGTTCGGCGATCCGTCCCTGGGCCTCGAGCCACTGATCGCTCTGGGTCGCCAGCTGCGACAGCGACCACCTCTCGAAGAAGCGGCCGTCGACGCGCTTTCGCGTCGTCTCGTGGGCCACGTGCTTGACCCCGTTCTCGCAGAACTCGGCGCGCGAGCGGTGCTCGGGGTCGGGCCAGGCACAGCCCGGACAGTCGAAGCCAGTCTCCTGGTTGAGACGCGCCAGTGTCGGCAGACTTCGCGCCAGGCCGGGACCCGCCTGGGCGAAGCGCAGCGACGACGCCAGCGCACCGAAGCCGCCGGCGATGCCCTCGCTCGACTCGACCCGCAGGCGGCGCTCGTCTTCGTCCTTCACGAGCTCTCCTGCACACGGTCGCGCCGCCCGTAGACGCTGAAGCGCGAGCCGCGCAGGAACGCCACCAGGGTGACCCCGGCGGCCTCTGCCAGCTGGACGGCCAGCGAGGACGGCGCCGAGACGGCGGCCACCAGCGGAATCCGGGCCGCCAAGGCCTTCTGCACGATCTCGAAGGAGATGCGCCCCGAGACCAGGAGTCGGTGACCGGCCAAATCGGTGCTCCCGGCGCGCAGCGCGGCTCCGATCACCTTGTCCACGGCGTTGTGACGCCCCACGTCCTCCCGCACGAAGCGACAGTGGCCGCCCTGGTCGAAGAGCGCCGCCGCGTGCAGGCCACCGGTCAAGGCGAAGCCCGGCTGCTTGGCCTGCAGGACCTGGACGCCCGCGATCAAGTCCGCGGGCGTCACCCGCATCGCATCGACCAACGGGGGGGCGGTCGCCATGGCGCTCTCGATGCTGGCCTTGCCACAGACGCCACAGCTGGAGCTGGCGTAGAGGTTCCGGCGCAGTCGCTCGAGATCCAGCCGGATGCCCGGCCGAAGCAGGACGCGAACCACGTTGCTCTCCGCCTCCGGATTCGAGACGTGACTGCAGTGGTGCATGCGCCCGATGTCCGCCGGCGTCTCGACCACGCGCTCGGTCACGAGAAAACCGGACACCAGATCGAAATCGTGACCGGGCGTGCGCATCACGACCGCCAGCGACGCCGACCCCACCTGGATCTCCAGAGGCTCCTCGGCGGCGACCCAATCGCGCGCGCTACGGGCGCCTGCGGGGCCCACCTGGGTGCGCTGCACCTCGACGCTCGCGGCATCGCCGGCGGGTTGGCTGGGCTGCGCCGGGTGGGTGGCCATGACGAGGAGTCTGGGTCTTCCCGCAGGTCCCTTCAAGGCCCGGGTGCCCGGCAGCGGCCCCGGTCGAGCCAGCCGTACACGTGGAGTGGATCGCCGAGTCGCATGGCGACCGCCCCGTCGCGCCCGGTCCACCAGCGCGCGGCCCCCGCGCGCCGTGTGCGCGCCCAGACGTCGGCGGCGGGAAAGGCCCCGCCGCAGCCCGAGGACACCCACACGACGGCCGGCCGCACGGCCCGCAGCCACGCCCCGGTACTGGAGGTCCCGCTGCCGTGGTGGGCCAGCTTCAACAGCGTGCTGGCGAGTCCCTCCGGATGCCGCGCCAGCAGCGCCCGCTCGCCGCGCGCTTCCAGGTCGCCGGTCAGCATCAGCGAGTGGCCGCCGACCGCCACTCGCAGAACCAGGGACCGATCGTTGCGAGACCAGCTGGCGTCCAGCTCCGGCGGTGGCCACAGCGGTTCGATCCGCAGGTCGCCGAGCACCGCGGCCGGGTCGCCCGCGCCGCGCTCCGACACGCTCGTTCCCAGGCGTTCGGCTCGCGCCCGCAGCGCGGCCATGCCCGGGTCCCGGCCGCTTCCGCGCGGCAGCCACAGGCGGTCGGTGGGCACCGCCTCCAGCACGGCGACGATGCCTCCGCGGTGGTCGAGATCCGCGTGGCTCACCGCCACCAGCGCCAGCCGTCCCACCCCCAGCGCGCGCAGGGCCGGCACGACCGTACGGGCCCCGTGGTCGAAGCCGTCGCGGGCTCGGCCGGCGTCCACCAGCACGGCGGCCTCCCGCCCCTCCACCAACGTGGCCTCCCCCTGGCCCACGTCCAACGCCACCGCCCGCGGCAACGCCGGCCCGACGCGGCCCGCGTCGCCGACGGACAAGAGCGCCAGCTGCGCGACCGCGAGAACGAGCCGCCACCGCAGCCGCGACACGCGAATCCCCGCGACGGCGGCGCCCGCCGCGGCCAGGAGCGGAACCCCGGCCACTGCGCCGGCGGGCTCCCACGCCGGCAGCCCGTCTCCAGCGGTCCGGATCGCTTCGGACGTGGCCGCGGCCACGTGGGCGGCCAGCGCCAGGGGGGTCTCGCCGCCGCCGGCCGCGGCACAGGCCGCCGCCGCGAAGGCCAGCGGCAGCAGGACCAAGGTCGTCCACGGGACGACCAGCGCATTGGCCAGCGCCCCCACCAGCGAGACGGTCATGCCGTGCGCCGCCAGAATCGGAGCGGTGGCGAGCCCCGCCACCACCGATCCCTCGAATGCGGCGCGCACGCCGGCGGGAACTCGTGCGCGCGGATGCGGCCGGTGCCGCGCGGCCGCCGCCAACAGCGCGCCGCTGGCGGCGAACGAAAGCTGCGGCCCCGCTTCGAACGCCGCGTGGGGCCGCGCGATCAGCATCAGAAGCGCTGCCAACGCCAGGGCGTGGAGACCGGCACGCGGGCGACCCACCCAGTAGGCGAAGCCGACGCCCGTCCACAGCAGGGCCGCCCGCCGCACCGGAACCTGTCCTCCCGTGAGCTCGGCGTAGATCCAGGCGACAGAGAAGGCCAGCACCAGCGCGGGAACGACGGCACCGCGCCGCCGGGAGAGCCGGCTCCAGCGGGTGGCCAGCCAGTGACTGATCCCGAAGACCGCGCCCGCCACCAAGGTCAGGTGCAGGCCGGAAACCACCAGCACGTGGGCCACGCCCAAACGCGCGAAGGCCCGCCGATCCGCCGGCGCCACCCCGCCGCTCTCGCCCAGGGCCAGAGCCGCCAACAACCCGCCGCCGGTCCCGTGGTTCTGCAGCCGCTGCACGGCGCGAGCGCGCCGCGGTGTGCCGCCTCGTCGCGCTCGCTCGACGAAGACCCAGGCCCCGGCGCGGGTGAGGCGAGCGCGCGCCCCGATCCCGCGCCGGGCCTCGGCCCGGGCCCGATCCCGCGCCCCGGGATTGCGCGGCGGATCGAGCGCGACCACGCGCAGGGACGCCCTGACGCGATCGCCCACCTGCACCTCCCCGAGCCCGGTCTCCCGCGCCTCGACCCACCGCAGCCGCTCGGGCAGCGACGGCCCGGTCACCGCCCGGAGGTCACACGCCACCAGGCTCACGATCTCGGGGGTGGCGCGCTTCTCGCACACGCGCGCTTCGACGATGGCTTCGCGGGGTGCCTCGGGAACGGCCTGCCGGGCCTGGACCAAGGCCTGGCCGAGCGCCAGCGCCCCGGCCGCGAAGACCGCGACCAGCGCGGCGACGGCCCGGACGGTCGGGGAGCGAAGCGCCCCCGAAAGGGCCGCCGTCAGCCCCAAGCACGACAGGAGGGTGACCGCGACGGCGGCCGGCGACGCGACCGCCGGAGCGAGACCGGATGCGTCGGGGTGGCGGCCCAGGACGTCCGCGGTCCAGACACCCGAGAGAGCCGCCAGGCACAGACTCGGAAGCAGCCAGGGCACGCCGTGCTCGGGGACCGGGAAGACCAGGCTACCGGCGTCGGTCGCCAGCAGCCAGGGGGAGCGACCGGACGCCTAGTGCAGGAGCTTGGGGCTCGCCTTCGCGGGCCGGCGCGGCGTGGGCGTGCGCATCCGGCGCAACACCGCCGCCAACACTTCGAGGGCCTCGTCCAGCTTCGAGAGCTCGTCGGCGAAGGCGCCCATCAACCCTTCGATCTCCTGCAGCTGGCGCAGGCTGGTGTCGAAGTCGTCGCGGGCCGCATCACAGGCCCCGTACGCGATGGACGCGCCCGAGAGAATGTGGTCCAGCGACTCGGGATCGAGGTCGCCCGCGACGGCGGCGATCTCGCCCGTGAGCTTGTCCAGGAGCTCAGGGGCCACTCCGCGCCGTTCCAGGTCCGCCCGGATTCGACTCCGCGCGTCCCGCTTGCTGTCCATGGTCGCTTCTCCCGCCTCCCCTACCACCAGGGAGAGAACGACCGGGCCAATGAGCAAAATCAGTGCCACCGCCTCGTGCGCACGCAGGCGACGACCCTAGGGCCCCGCGGCTGGACGGCTTTTCGGCCTTTCGGAGCGCGACCGGCGGCTCGCGTGAGGGTGGAGCGAACGCCCACCCATCGGAACGGATGGGAACCGATCTTCCTCTACTCGCGCCAGGCGAAGGGCACCTTGGCCAGGTCCGCCTCCTCGTCCAGCTTCTCGAGCTGGCGCTCGAGTTCTTCCATCAGCGCCTCGAGCCGCGCGTGCTCGCGGCTGCGCGAGTCCGGCGTGCGATCGGCCTCGGCCTCGACCCGGCGCATGCGCGCGGCCAGGTGCCGGTAGGCGGTGCGCCACTGGGCCTCGCTGCGGCCCCCGCGGATGCCCCCCGTCTCCTCCAGATCGTTGGGGGTCAGCGTAACCAGGCCCCGGGCGGCGTCGATGTTGTAGTTGAAGCGGTTGAAGAAGGTGAGGCCCAGCAGGCCGATGTCCATGCTCGAGCTGACGCTGGCCGGCACGCTGTCCGCGCGGGCGCCTCCCAGCTGGACCGACTGCAGCACCACCACGGGGCTCTCCACCAGGCCGTTCGCCGTCTGGTAGACCTGGGTGCGGGCCTCGCTCAAGTCCAGGTTCAGGCGCTCGACGGCCCATTCCGGCAGCTTCACGTCGCTGGCGCCGGTGTCGATGATGAACGGCACGTCGAGGCTGTTGTTGATGCGCACCATGACGCGCATCGAAGTGCCCGCCCGCTGCACCCGGATCGTATAGGACTTCTTGCCCACGCCCGATGCGGAGCCCGTTCGACTCCTCGGCGCGACGCGCGCCGGCCCGGGACTCTCGATCTTCTGCACCCGGCTGGGGCCCGAAGCCTTCTTGGAGTTGGCCTCGGCCTGGGCCCGGTAGCGCACGGGCACCTGGGTCAGGTCCTGGGCGAAGTGGAGCTTGCCGTTTTCGTCCACCCACTTGTAGAAGCCCGCACTGGCCGGACCCGCCAACACCAGTGCCAGCACCAACGCCCCGAGTCGCACGACCAAGCCCATCCGGCGCCCTCTCCTTCCGGGACCCACCCCGCGAAAGTCCTCCCAGACCGAATCGGCCGCCCCCAACCCCACCTTGAAGCCCCCCGGGCCCCTCCTCCTTCTCCTTCTTCTCCAGGTCCGCGCCGGAGTTCGGGATCCTCGACGGCCCGCGTCCCTGCACGCGCGCCCGAGGCCGGGGGACGCCTCTTCGGCGCGCAGGGGGCCGGTAATCCTGAGAACCGCCAGGGCGGCGCGCCTCCAGGCGAACCCGGATCGCAGCCACGACGAACGCCAAGCGCAAACGCCACGGCCCCCGGAGCCGACGAGAGGCTCCCCCGGCCCTGGCACCCGGCTCGCGCCAGACCCCGCGCGAGCCATCAGGGCTCGCGTATCTCCGACGCCTCCGGCTCCTCGCTCTCCGACTCCGGCACCGCCCCTTCC
>JAKSBN010000155.1 GCA_022361175.1 Pseudomonadota bacterium
GCCTCGGACTACTTCATCTGCAACTTCGTGAACGAGGACCAGAGTTCGCTCGTCAACATGTACCTGGGCTACCACGAAACCCAGGTGCGCAAGGAAGGCGGCGGCGCCGGCGAGAACTCGATCCACCCGCCCGAGCACTGTTTGCCCGGCTCCGGCTGGGACGTGATCGCGTCCGACGTCGTGGACATCGACTTCCCCGCCCTGCCACCGGGGCCGCGCGGAAACACTCGCGCCAAGCGATTCGTGATCGCCAAGGGCGACCAGCGGCAGCTCGTCTACTTCTGGTACCAATCCCGAGGGCGGGTGATGGCCCAGAGCCACGACGTGATCCTGTATCGCTTCCTGGACCGCGCCCTGCGCCAGCGGACGGACGGGACCCTGGTCCGCATTACGGTCCCGCTCGTACGCGGCGACGTGGAAGAGGCCGAGCGGGCTTTCGGCGAGTTCACTCGCGCGGCCGCTCCGCTGCTTCCGCGCTTTCTCCCGAACTAGCCGAGCGAGACTCCGGTGCGCATTCTCTTTCTGTCTCACTATTTCCCACCGGAGTCGAACGCGCCCGCCAACCGGACTCACGAGCACGCAAGACGCTGGGCGAAAGACGGCCACGAGGTCACGGTGGTGACGGGCGTCCCGAACCACCCGAAGGGCGTCCTCTACCCCGGATACGAGAACCGCTGGCGCCAGGAGGAGTTCGTAGACGGCGTTCGGGTCGTCCGCACCTGGATGTATCTGACGCCGAACGAGGGGTTCCTGCGCCGCACGCTCAACTACGTGCTGTTCGCGGCCACGGCCGTGCTCGCGGGGCTGCGGGCCGAGCGGCCCGACGTGGTCATCGCCACTTCGCCTCAGTTCTTCTGCGGCCTGGCCGGCGCGGTAGTGGCCAAGCTGCGGCGCCTGCCCTTCGTGCTGGAGATCCGCGATCTTTGGCCGGACTCGATCGTCCAACTGGGCCAGCTTCGAAACCGGCGCGCGATCGCGTTCCTGGAAGCTGTAGAGAGCAGGCTCTACCGCAGCGCGGCCGGGATCGTGGTGAACACGCGCGCGTTCACCGACCACATCGCGAACCGCGGGATTCCGCGGGACCGTATCGAGCTCGTCTACAACGGAATCGATCCCGAGCTGTTCCGCCCCCGTCCACCGGATGCCGATCTCCTGGTAGAGCACGACCTGGAGAACCGCTTCGTGGTGGCGTACATCGGCACCCTGGGACTCGCCCACGGCCTGCTGACGCTGCTCGAAACCGCGAGGCGCTTTCGCGACGAACCCGACGTGACCTTCGTCTTCGTGGGCGACGGTGCCGACCGCGAGCGCCTCGAGGCGGAGGCGAAGCACAGCGGCCTCGAAAACGTTCGCTTCGTGGGCCTGCGCCCGCGGGCCGAGGTGCCGGCGTGGATCGCGAGCTGCGACGCCATGCTGGTGCTGCTGCGCGACCTGCCCGTCTTCCAAACCGTCATTCCGTCGAAGCTGTTCGAGTTCCTGGCCCAGGAGCGCCCGGTGATCCTGGCGGCACCGCCCGGGGAAAGCCGGGCCCTGCTGGAGGAGGGGGGCGCCGGGATCGGCATCGCCGCCGAGGACGCCAACGCGCTCGAGGCCGCCATCCGCCAGGTGCGCGACGACCCGACCACGGCCCGCGACCGGGCTCGCGCGGGCCGCGAGTGGGTGGACCGGCACTTCGTCCGCGACGACCTGGCCCGCCGCATGGCGGCCTTCGTGGAACGCGTCGCCGAAGCGAGCGCAGGGTGAAGGACTCGCTCTACGCGCACCTGCCCATCGGCCTCCAGAATCTCGCCTGCACGTTCGTTGGCTGGCAGCTCGCTCGGGCGCGCTTCACCCCCTACTTCCACCGCTGTCTGGAGGAGTGGGAAGCGTCGGGCGCGGGCAGCGTCGAAGGCCTCCACCGGATCCAGCAGCGGCGTCTCGAACGCATCGTCGATCGCGCGCGGCGCTACGTGCCGTACTACCGTCGGCTCGACCTCCCGCCGGCCTACGTGAGCCGCGACCCGGCGGACGCCATCGCGCGCACGCTGGCCCAGCTGCCCGTGCTGGAGAAGACGACCTATCGCGACCACGCCGAGTCGTTTCTCGCCGAGGACATCCCCCGCCGCCGCCTCCACCGCGGCAGGACCAGCGGCACCACGGGCAGCGCCCTGCCCCTCTGGTACACGCCGGAGGCGCTGGCGGAGGAATACGCCACCGTGTGGCGGCTGCGCCGCTCGCTCGGCGTCTCGCTCTCGGATCCGCACCTGTCCTTCGGAGGCAAACTGATCGTCCCGCTCCGGCAGGAAGCCCCTCCCTTCTGGCGAACCAACGCCCACGGGTCCCAGACGCTCTTCTCGCTCTACCACATGTCGCCCGATCGGCTGCCCGCCTACGTGGACGCCATTCACGACTCCTCCGCTCGCTACGTGCAGGGCTACCCGTCGTCCCTCCACCTGGTCGGCCGAGCCATGCTGGAGGCCGGGAGGCCCCTGCCGAAGGGACGCCTGAAGGCGGTCTTTCCGTCGTCGGAATCGCTCCTGGCGTTTCACCGCGAGACCATCGAGGCGGCCTTCGGAGCCCCCATCGGCGACCGCTACGGAACCAGCGAGCTCGCCGTGTCCATGACGGGCTGCGCCGAGGGTCACCTGCACGTGGACATGGAGTTCGGGATCGTCGAGGTGGAGGTCGTCCAGGAAACCGACACCACGGTCGCGGGGCCTCTGCTGGTGACGGGGCTGGGAAACGATGCCACTCCGTTTCTGCGGTATCGAATCGGGGACACGGGAACCCGCCTCAAGGGCCCGTGCCCATGCGGACGGCCCGGGGACGTCTTTCTGGACGTAGATGGACGCGTGGAGGACGTCGTCCTCACGCCGGAGGGCAACGCGGTCGGCCGCCTCGATCACATCTTCAAGGACCAGCTCGACGTGGCCGAAGCACAGATTCTGCAAGACAGTGCGGAGGCCATCCGTGTGTTGGTGGTGCGGCGTCCAAGCTACGGTGAGGCGAGCGAGCGCGGACTCGTGAAGGAGATCCGGTCGCGCCTGGGGAGCCGGATCGAAATCGCCATTGAGCCCGTGGACGAGATTCCCCGCGAGCCCAACGGCAAGTTCCGCGCCGTGAAATCGAGCGCGGGGAGACAGACGGCATGATCCGGGTCGGGTTGGCGCGCACGCAGCCGAGCTACGCGGGCATCCAGGTGCCCTTTGGCCCCGGAAAGGCGTATCCCGAACTGCAGGCGCTGCTGGGAGAGACGGCCGCCGAGGGTCCCCCCAACCCGGTCTACGCCGCGGTGAGGGCGGCGCTCTTCGGCATGGGCCTCGACGCGAAGCGCTTCGGCACGGCCGATTGGAACCCCCTCGGTGCGCTCGTCGCCTCGGGTCGGCGCATCGTGCTGAAGCCCAACTTCATCCGCCACTGGAACCCGTTGGAAGAGCAGGGCCAGAGCGTCGAGAGCGTGATCACCCACGGCTCCGTGGTTCGCGCCGTGGCGGACTACGCATTTCTGGCGGCCGGTCCGTCGGGGTCCGTCGCCATCGCCGAGGCGCCCCAGATGGACTGCGACTTCGACCGCATCCGGGCCCTCGTGGGTCTCGACGAGCTGGTGACCTTCTACGACAGCACCTTGCGTCGCGAGCTCGAGGTGATCGATCTGCGGCGTGAAGCCGTGCGCTTCAAGGACGGAATCGTCCAGGACCGCAAGCCCCTGCCGGGCGATCCCGCCGGCTACCGCGCGGTCGACCTGGGAGACCAGAGCTTTTTCACCGGCTCGGGCCTGAACCCCAACCGCTTCCGGGGCGCCGACTACGACCCGGGCCCCACCACCGAGCAGCACACGGCCGGCCGTAACGCCTACCTCCTTTCGGAGACCGTCCTGTCGGCCGACCTGGTGGTGAACCTGCCCAAGCTCAAGACGCACAAGAAGACGGGAGTCACCCTCGCACTCAAGAACCTGGTCGGGATCAACGGCGACAAGAACTGGCTGCCGCACCACTCGCAGGGCTCGGCGGCGGAAGGCGGCGACGAATTCCCGGAGAACCGCTGGCTCGACCGCTGGCGCAGCCTCGCCACCGAGATCGCCCGCCCCCTGTTGGCCAAGGGCCGCTTCGTCCGCTTCTTCCAGCTGGGCCGCAGACTGGAGTCCGCCACCCGGGGCGACGATTTCATTCGGTCGGGAAACTGGTACGGCAACCGCACGACCTGGCGCATGTGCTGCGATTTGAACCGCTGCCTCTCCTACAGC
>JAKSBN010000111.1 GCA_022361175.1 Pseudomonadota bacterium
CCCAAGCGGACGCCGCCACCAGCTCGCAGTAAATGCCGAAGCCCAGCCCCAGTGCGGCAACGGCAACCACCGCGTGGAGCCAGCGCGCACCGCCGGGTGCGGTGCCGCGGCGGAGAGCGAACACCAGCGCGCCGAGCAAGTGCCCGTAGCCCAGGGTGAAGACGAAGACGCCGAGCCACAGACTCCGGAAGTCCGAAGCCGGGGCGAGACACAGCGCGGCCGCGATCACCCCCGCAACGACGAACGCGGATCGGGTACGCACGCCCCGCATGCTCGCGCGACCGGTGCTCCACACGGGCAGCACACTGCCCAACACACCCGCTGCCACCACCGCCAGCAGCAGGAGGGACCCGGGACTCACGCGGCCGGCCGGCGCGCGCCGCGCCGCACCCAGGCGATGGCCAGCAGCAGGAGCGCCCCCCCGACCCACGCCGCCCGATCGGAGGGCAGCGCCGCGTGCACGGGCGGAAGGCCGCACGCGAGCGACGCCGCATTGAGACCGGCGTGCACGCCCACTCCGACCCAAATCGAACGCGCGGCGACACACACCCCGCCCAGCCCCAGTCCGACCAGCCCCGCTGCCGTGGCGCTCCCCAGTTCGAGGTGCGAACCCGCGAACGCCGCGCTCGAGAGCACGACCGCCAGCGCAGCGCCGCAGCGCGTTCGCAACCCAGACAGCAGCGCGCCCCGGTACAAGGACTCCTCGAACCAGGGCGCCAACAGGCCCTCGGACGCCCAGCCCCAGGGATCCGCTCGGAAGGGGGCGTGTGGGCGCGCCTCCGGCCACCCGAGCGCCCACCCCGCGCGGGCGGTGGCCTGCACGACCGCGGGCAGCAGCACGACGCCCGCCCCCCAGCCGAGCGCCAGCCCCAGCCACTCGCGAGACGAGGCGCGCAGCGGATGGCGGGCCTGCACCCACAGCGTGGCGGCGGCGAACGCCACGAGGGTTCTGGGCCCGGACGGGAGAGGCACGGCCGACGCCGCCCACAAGAGCGTCCACGTCCCGGCCAGCGTGAAGAGCGGCGACCGGCCGCGGCGGCTGCCCGCCGCCGCGGCTCGAGTTCGAGGGAGATTCCGACCGCACTCGGTCGCTGCCCGGTTCACTGGCACCTCGCCGTGGAGAGCGTCGAATGGACTTCAGGGTGTGCAGCTCCCGTGCCAGCCCTCCCCCGTCGAGGCCGCGCCGGACTCGCCGAAGGTGAACCGCCGAGCGCGCGACGCGTGCACTTCCGTCTCGGTTCTCGGGCTCAGCGGCGAACGACCCTTGGAGCGGGCTAGTCTCGACGCCCGGGAGTTCGCCCGCCCTGGAAGGAGAAGCGACCCGTGCCCCATTCCTCCGAGCCCTCCGAGCCCGGCACCTCCGAGACGCGCATGGCCGAGATCGTGTTCCCCACCCACACCAACAGCCAGGGAACGCTCTTCGGCGGTCACGCCTTGAGCCTGATGGATCGCCTGGCCTTCATCGTGGCCTCGCGCCACGCGCGGCGGGCGGTGGTGACGGCAACCTCGGAGCAGGTGGAGTTCCGGTCGCCCGTGCACGAAGGAGATCTGATCGAGTTGATCGGTCGCGTCACCGAGACCGGTCGCACGTCGATGAAGGTGGAGATCGAGATGTTCTCCGAGAACCTGTTGACGGGCGCCCGTCAGCTCTGCACGACGGGGCACTTCGTGATGGTCGCCGTCGACGACGACGGCCGGCCCACACCCGTCTCGGACGAAACGGCACCCGCGTCGAGCTGACCGCCGCCCTCCCTCGAAGACCGGCCCCCTGCCGTCCGACCACCGAAGCCGTCAGAAACGAGTTTCGCCCGGACCCGCGTGACGAGTCCGTGACGGCCCCATCCGCGTGCTCCGCTCGCAGCGTATTTCTCCGTATCGATCACTCGCACTGATGGAGGAGAAGTCGTGTACCGCGATCGAATGTCGCGCCTGCCGCTCTGGGCGGCGGCTCTCATGTTTCTGACGACGGGTGCGGCCCAGGCCCTGCCGGTCGCCGCCATCCAAGACGAGGCGTTCTTCACGACGTTCATCGACACGGGCAGTGTCGGCGCCGTGCCCAGCCCCTACGCCCCGACTGCGGACCAGAACCCCATCGGTCAGGTCGCCACGTTCGAGGCGCCGGGGCAGGTGGCGTTCATCAATTCGCCGCCCTACTACCTGGTGAATCCGGTTGCGTGGGCCTTCGCGGGCCACGCCTCCGCCGACATCACGTTCAACGTGGGCATGACGTCCATCTCGTTGGGCGTGCGCGGCACCACGGGCGGAGACGTCACGGGCCCGCTGTCGCTGTGGCCCTTCACGGGGAACACGGTCCTGGCCGAGGCCGACGGGGTGGTGGTCGCGCTCGACGCGATGGGGCACGCGATCGCCGGCAGCGAACGCTCGATCCAGAACGTCAACCTGAAGAGCGACGACCTCCTGGAGATCGTCTACACCGAGGCGGGCCTCGGCGAGGCGATCTGGGGGCTTTCGTTTTCCCAGAACGCCTACGCGGACAACGCCGCCATCTTCGTCGGCGGGCTGGGAGTCACCCCGGTTCCGGAGCCGGGAACCGGGCTCCTGGTGATCAGCGGGCTCGCCGCCCTGGGCCTCCGGCGCCGCGCCGGTTGAGCCCGGCGGATCCCAGCGAGAGGCCTGTCTCGTTCCTCGTCCCGGGCGAGAGCTCTGCTCTCGCCCGGGCGCGGAAACTCAGTTGAGATCTTCGAGCGCTCCGGTCGCGGCCTCCTCGGCTTCCTCGATGGCGTCGGTGGCGTCCTCGATCGCGTCCTCGCGCGCTTCTTCGATCGCATCCTCCGCCTTCTCGCGTGCGTCCTCGATGGCGTCCTGCGCCCGCTCTCCGGCCTCTTCGATCGCGTCGCGGGCGTTCTCGCCCGCCTCTTCCGCCTTCTCCTGCAGGGTCTCTCCGAGCT
Organism: Pseudomonadota bacterium; assembly: GCA_022361175.1. Taxonomy (GTDB): domain Bacteria; phylum Myxococcota_A; class UBA9160; order UBA9160; family UBA4427; genus JAKSBN01. Next base: position 2,910 of record JAKSBN010000111.1, read on the forward strand.
CCTTGGCCTTCGACGCGACGTCGGGCTCTTCCTGACAGCCCACCAGCGTGCCGACGAAGAGCATCGGCGCGACGCTGCTGAGGGCAATCCATCGGCGCGAACGAATCCTCATCTTGTCCTCCTCCCGGCGGCGAGACGGGAACGCGCCCGCCACGCACTTTCCCGGCTCGTTTCCCGGTTCATTTCTCCGTTCATTTTTCCGTTCATTTTCAGGCTGCTCGGGTCTCTCCCCCGGTCCCCGGCGCGTCCCGACAGCGGGCCCGACACCTCGCGAGCCCGAAGCCCCCGGAAGGTGGCGGACGCCGTCTAGGGTCTTACGGAATCCGGGTCGCGTGCAACCCCCTCGGTCTCTCGTCACACACGGTGCCGCGTCCCCCCTCGCTTGTGATCGGGCGCACGGGTCGGCTTGTGGGGGCCCATGCGAGGTGCGAAGCTCGCCGTCGCCAGGCGGTTGAAGCGCACCGAGGGAGAGGAGACCCACATGCCCGAGCAGGACGCAAACGATCGAATTCTCACGGGAAAGTCTTGGGAGGAGTTCTGCGACACGATCAAGCAAGCGGGCCTCACGATCGCCGGCGCCAGCTCGCCCGACGACCCCTTCGAGCGCGCCGAGGGCCACCGCTATCTGAGCCGGCTGGTCCGAGCCGGCTTGGAGGCCTTCCTGGAGCACGCCGATCCGCTGGCGCCGGTCCTGCACCGGCCCGTCCACGAGACGGTCAAGATCGGCGCCGACAACCCGGACAACCACTACCAGCACGCCACGGTGAGCGGCGCCTACGAGTATCGGATCCGCGGCCAGCGAAACACGATCCACTACCTGGACTTCGCGACCCAGACCGGCGGCGTGGCGACCAGCGGGCAATCGCGCCAGACCGGACACCTGGAGGGCTCCCAGCTGGAGATCGGCGACGACGGCCGCTTCGAGATCGTGCTGTCGTGCGACGAGCGCCCGGGAAACTGGCTGCGCATGGAACCCGACACGACGACCCTGATCGTGCGTCAGACCTACCTCGATCGCGGAACCGAAGCCCCGGCCGACCTGGTGATCGAACGCGTGGGGGGCGACGGGCTCCCGACGCCGCTCACGGCCGAACACGTGGATCAGGGACTCGCCCGGGCCGCCGGGCTGGTGGTGGCCTGCTCTTCGCTCTTCGCCGGCTGGGCCCACGGCTTCCGCGCCCACACGAACGAGCTGCCGAAGTTCGACGACGCCGTCTCGATGGGCGCCGGGGGCGACCCCAACATCTGCTACTACCACAGCTACTGGGAGCTCGGGGAAGAGGAGGCGCTCGTCATCGAGGCCACGCCGCCCGAGTGCAGCTCGTGGAACTTCCAGCTGGACAACCACTGGATGGAATCGCTCGACTACCGCTACTACCGGATCACGTTGAACAAGCACACGGCCGTCTACCGCGACGACGGCTCCGTGCGCATCGTGGTCGCCCACCGCGACCCGGGCGTTCCCAACTGGATCGAGACGGCCGACCACGTGCGCGGCACCATGTGCTTCCGCTGGATCGGCGCCCAGGAACACCCGCAGCCCCAGACGCGCGTCGTAAAGCTCTCCGAGCTCGAACCGTGAGCCGCCGGACGCGCGTCACCTCTCAGGACTACCGCCGCCCGCATCGACCGCTGCCCGTCGCGGCCCTGAACGCGCTGGGCCGCGCCGCCGCCCGCGTCGGCGGCCGCGTCCCCCTGACCGAGGCGTCCCTCGTGGCCGCCGCCCGGCGCAGCACCGGCCTGCACTTCTTCCGCGACACCTCCTTTCGAGAACCGCTGCGGCGCCTGGTGGCGTCGCTCGAGGGCGAAGCCGCGCTGCACCCCTTCGGCCGCCTGATCGCCCGGCAGGGTCTCGTGCGCGTACTGGCCAACCGACTGCGCGCCGAGGCACTGCGCGATCGCCACCCGGAGATCGACGCCACGCCGGTCACAGCGCCGGTCTTCATCGCGGGTCTGCAGCGAACCGGAACCACGCTGCTGCATCGCCTGCTGGCCCTCGAACCCGCCCTGCGGCCGCTGCTTTCGTGGGAGGCCCTGAATCCGGCCCCCTTGGCGGACCCCGCACCGGAGCCCGACCCCCGCGTGCGCATCGCCGAGATCGCCGAGCGCAGCCTGCGCTATCTGGCACCGGACTTCTTCGCCATCCACCCCGTCGAGGCCCACAGCCCCGAGGAGGACGTACTGCTGCTGGACCTGTGCTTCCTGGGAACCACGCCCGAGGCCAGCCAGCACGTGCCCTCGTTCGCGGCCTGGCTGGAGGCCCAGGACGCGCGCCCCGCCTACCGCGACCTGCGCCGCTGGATCCAATTGCTGCTGTGGCAGAGCGAGGGACGCTGGCTGGGAAAGACGCCCCACCACCTCGAGTTCCTGGACGCCCTGTTCGACGTCTTCCCGGACGCGCGGATCATCCACACGCACCGCGACCCGCAGAAGGTCGTGCCCTCCTTCTGCAGCATGCTGGCCCACGCGCGCGGCATCTTCAGCGACCGGGTCGACCCGCTCGAGGTGGCCGCGCACTGGTCGCGCAAGCAGGCGCGCATGGTGGAGCGCGCCATCGCGGTGCGCGAAGAACGCGGTCCGGAGCCGTTCCTGGACGTCCACTATCTGGATCTGGTGAGCGACCCGCTGAAGCAGGTGCGACGCATCTACGACTTCCTGGGCCTGGAGCTCCGGGAGTCGACGCTCGAGAGCATGCGCGCCTGGCTCGCCGCTCACCCGCAGCACGGACTCGGCCAGCACCGCTACGACCCGGCGGACTTCGGACTGGAGCGGAGCGCCCTGGAGCGCACGTGGGCCCCCTACCGCGAGCGCTTCGGCATCGCGGCCGAGTGAGGCTCTCATGTCCACATCGGGAGGATCGAACGTGAGCGAGCCCTTGTCCGGACGCGTGTGTCTCGTCACCGGAGCCACGAGCGGTCACGGGCGTGCCGTGGCCCACGCTCTGGCCCGCGCCGGGGCCGACGTGGTGCTGCTGGGCCGCAACGCCGAACGCTGCCGCGACGTGCAGCGGGAGATCGCGGCCGCCAACGCGGGCAAGACACCGGAGGTGCTGCTCTGCGACCTGGCCGTGCGCGCCGACGTCGAACGCGCCGCATCGGAGTTCCTCGCCTCGGGACGGCCCCTGCACGTGCTCGTGAACAACGCGGGACTGGTCAATCTCAAGCGGCAGGAGACCCCCGACGGCACCGAGATGGTGTTCGCCGTCAACTACCTGGCGCTCTACGACCTCACGTTGCGTCTCGTGCCGCGACTGCGCGAGTGCGCACCGGCCCGCATCGTGAACGTCTCGTCCGACACCCATCGCGTCGCGCGACTCGACCTGGACGATCTGGAGCTGACCCGGGGCTACTCGTGGCTGAAGTCGTACGGCCGCTCCAAGCTGGCGATCGTGTACTTCACGCGCGAACTGGCGCGCCGTCTCGAGGGCTCGGGGGTCACGGTCAACGCGGTCGATCCCGGGCCGGTGGCCTCGGGGATCGGCGCCAACAACCCCGGGCTGCTCTACTCGCTGGCGGCTCCGATTCTGAAGTTCACCTTCCCGAGCCCCGAGAAGAGCGCGCGCACCGCCGTGCAGCTGTGCAGCGACCCCGAGTTCGCGACCCGCACCGGCGCCTACTTCAAGTTCGGCCGGGAGCGGACGCCCAAGACGCCGGATGAGGAGCGCGTGGGCCCGGCCCTGTGGGCCGAGAGCGCGCGTCGCACCGGCGTGGATCTCGAGCCGGCCGACTAGCACGTCCCGCTCAGGTGCGCCGAACTACCCGGAAGGGGCTCGCATCATCCAGTTCCGGTAGAACGCGGGCGGATAGAACGACAGGTAGACGACCACGTTGCCCGCGATGGCCATCATCGCCGCGAAGCTCATTCCCAGTGAGGCGTAGGCGGGCAGCCAGAACGCCGAGACGAGGACACAGCCGTTGCCCACACAGGCGATCAGCCCCATCAGGGCCCACAGCGCGAAGCGATGCGCGACCCACGCATCTCCCAGCCCGAGCTGAGAACGCCGGCGGGCGCGAATCGCGTAGAGGCAGGCCTCGACGCCCCACCAACCAAAGGCTGCGAATCGCGCCGCGAGCAAGGCGGCGTTGAAGACCGTCGCTTGCGTCACTTGGCCGGGGTTGCCGTCGATCAGCATCCGCCCGAGCCACGCCATCACCAGCACGCCGGACAACCCCAGCGAGCCGGCCCAGGCGGCCGGCGAGCGCGGCCGAAACAGCACGCGGGTGGCCTGCAGCAGCGCCATGTTCCCGCACACGACGAGCAGTTGGGCGAGGCCCGAGACGGCTGGGCCCGCGGAGGGGGCGACCTCTACCAGCCGCTGGCCGAGCGCAGTGCCGACCACGCCCGCCGCGACGGTCACGCCGAAGCAGCCGAGGGCGAGCTCGGGCCACTGGCGGGTGCGCCGCCACAGCAGCAGCAGCCGGACTCCGACCACGAGCCCGAAGCCGAAGCCCAGGACCACGCACGCGACCACGATGGGGGATACGACCACCAACGCCGAGAACCTCCTTCCAGTTCGGTCGTTGTACGGCATCGTCCGATGGACGGGAGTCCCTGAGAGGCGATTCCGCCACCCTGCACGCGATGCGCAGGCCGAGGCGCAACTGTGCGAAGCTCTGACGCAACCCCGCGCGCGGAGGCCCCATGATGCACTCGCCAAGCGCCTCGCGACTCGCGCTCGCCATCGGCGCGCTGCTGATCGGCTGCGGCGCCGAGCGAACGGTCTATCGGGGCGGCCCCATTCTCACGATGGATCCGGAGAACCGGGTCGCCGAGGCCCTGGGCGTGGCGGGCGAGCGCATCGCCCAAGTCGGCGACGAGGCCGCCGTGCTGGCCTGGGCCGGCCCGAACGCCCGGATCGTCGAGCTGCAGGGACGCGTCCTGCTCCCCGGATTCGTGGACGCTCACGGCCACTTCCCCGGCGAGGGGATCTACGGCTTCGTCGCCGACCTGCAGAGCCCGCCGGTGGGGTCGGTGGTCGGCGTGGAAGACCTCCTGGCCCGCCTGTCCGAGCAGGCGGCGCGCACCTCCGCGGACGACTGGATCCTCGGGCTCGGCTACGACGATTCGCTGCTCCGGGAGGGACGGCACCCGACCCGCGAAGAGCTGGATCGGGTCGCGCCCGAACGACCCGTCGCGGCCATCCACGTGTCCGGCCATCTCGGCGTCGTCAACTCGGCCGCGCTCGCCGTGCTGGGAATCGGGCCGGAGACGCCCGACCCGCCGGGAGGCCACATCGCGCGGGACGCCTCGGGCAAAGCCAACGGGCTGCTCGAGGAGTCGGCGCTCGACCCCGTGGTGGGGCGCCTCATGACACCGAGCCTGCTGGACGCGCTGCGCATCGCCCGCGAAGCCAGTCGGCGGGCCGTGGCCCAGGGGGTGACCACCGTTCAGAACGGCTTGACCCCCGCCGCCCAGATTGGGCCTTTGCTATGGCTGGGGCGCCTGGGCCTGCTGCCCCACCGGCTCGTGCTGTGGCCCAGCATGGAAGCCCTCGACCAGGCCCTCGCCGCCGGCAAGCCCCTGCCGACCCGGACCGGTCCCCGCGTGTGGGTGGGGGCGGTCAAGCTCGTGGCCGACGGCTCGATCCAGGGCTACACCGGCTATCTGAGCGCTCCCTACCACGTTCCCCCCGGCGACGACCCGAGCTTTCGCGGCTATCCGCGCATCCCCGCCGACGAGCTGGCCGAGCGGGTGCTTCGCTACCACCGGGCCGGCTTTCAGCTGGCCGTGCACGGGAACGGCGACGCGTCCATCGACGACATCCTGGACGCCTTGGAACGGGCCCTCGTCGCCCATCCCCGACCCGACGCCCGGCCGATCGTGATCCACGCGCAGATGGCGCGCCCGGACCAGCTCGATCGCATGCGCGCGCTGGGAGCCTCTCCCAGCTTCTTCAGCCTCCATACTTTTTATTGGGGCGACCGCCACCGGACGCGCTTCATGGGGCCCGAGCGGGCGGCGCGGATGAGCCCCGCCGCCACCGCTCTCGCCAAGGGCGTGCGCTTCTCGATCCACTGCGACGCGCCGGTCGTTCCGATGGAGCCGCTGCGCCTGGTGTGGTCCGCCGTGGCGCGGCGCACGCGCAGCGGCTTCGTCATCGGCGAGGCCGAGCGCTTGACGCCGATGCAGGCGCTGCGGGCCGTCACCATCGACGCCGCCTGGCAGCAGTTCCTGGACGCCGAGCTCGGCTCGCTGGAGCCGGGCAAGCGCGCCGCCCTGGTCGTGCTATCCGGCGACCCCCGCAACGGGCCCGGGCGGATCCACGAACTCCGGGTCCTGGAGACGATCGTGGGCGGCGAGACCGTATTTCGCGCCCCCACCCCCTAGCGAGAAGACGGGAGCAGGCCCCGGCACTTCGCCCCTCGACCTAACACTTGCGCGTGTATTGCGCGCGAACTTCCGTGATGTGAGTCACGATTGGGCTCTGGCGTTTATCCGACAGCATTCCGACGCGGTTGTCTCGCGTGGGGGACGTCACAATGGACGCGCTCTTCCTTTGGCCGGATCGACCGGCTCTCTCCATCTCCGTGCTCGCGGTGGTGGCCGTGCTGCTCCTGTGGGCGGCCCGGGATCCCATGCTGCAGCTCATGCGCAGCTTGGGGGACAGCCTCGAGGACGGCTTCTCCGCCGTCGCCCGCTGGTGTACGTCCACCGCCGATGAACTGCGCGAGCGGTCCCGGGCCTCGCTGGCCGCGGCCCACAAGCTCGAGATGGAGGGCAAGCTCGAGCGAGAGTTCCAGAAGATCGACGCCGGCTTCTCCGAGCGCCTCGGCAAGTACGCGGACCTGCACCGGCGGCTCGACGACGTGCTGATGAAGCTCCAGTCGGACTACGAGAAGTGCGGCGACGCGCCGCCCGAGGTTCCGGGCTGGGCCACCGCGGTGGAGTCGATCGCCGGCATTCCCACGTCGGGCGACCCGAACGTGCAGAAAGTCCTGGAGGGCATCAAGAAGTCCATCCAGGAAGCCGAGCGCAAGGCGCTCCAGGCCCACCGCGACGACACGTCGAAGCGGCACAAGATCCTGTCGGCCATGCGGCCCATGTGGAAGGACGTGCTCGGCATCCTGGGCAAGATGCGCGACGCCATCGCGAACGTCCAGGAGACGTCCAGCAAGGTCAATCAGTACATCGACGCCTACGAGGGGGCGCGGCGCCAGGACGATGGCGCCACGCGCACCCTGGCCGGCTCCGCTTGGAAGCTCTTCGTCGTCTCTCTGATCGTCCTGGCGATCGCCTTCGGCGGCGCCTACATCAACTTCAACCTGATCGCGCTGCCCATGTCGGAGCTGGTCCCGGAGGGCGCGCGCGTGGGTGGCCTGCCGGTGGCCGCGGTCTCGGCCATGGTCATCGTCCTGATGGAAGCGGCCGTCGGCATCTTCATCATGGACCTGCTGGGTGTGACGGAGCTCTTCCCGAAGCTCGGCACCATCGCCCTCTCGCGGCGTCGGCTGCTGTTGGGCGTCGCGATCTTCGGCCTCTTCTTCCTGGCGGCGGTCGAGAGCTCGCTGGCCATCCTGCGCGAGCAGATCGTGGAGGCGGACGCAGCCTTGAAGCTGTCGCTGGCCGGCTCCGAGGCCAACGCCGTGATGCAGGCCAGCTCGTCCCCGATTCCCGTGGTGGGCCAGGCCGTGCTGGGCTTCATCCTGCCCTTCATCCTGGCCATGGTGGCCATCCCGTTGGAGATGCTCCTCGACAGCGGGCGCCACGTGCTGGCCTCCCTGGCGGTCTTCGTGCTGAGCACCTTCGGCAACCTCTGCCGCGCCATGGCCCACGTGCTGGCCTCGATCACACGCGCGCTGCCGAGCCTCTACGACGTGGTGATCGCCCTGCCGCTGCGCGTCGAACGGATGCTCGGCCGGGAGCCCCGCAAGAGCGACGGCTCCAGCGGGCGACGCACGGCGAAGAGCGAAGGGGTCGCGTGATGAGTGCCGCACGAGCCCTCGCGGTCGCGGCGGTCGGCCTCTCGATGCTCGCCTGCACCGATTCGCGGGACTACAGCCAAGCCGTGTGCGTGCTGGTGGACGTCTCGGGCACCTACGTGGACGAGAAGCCCGAGGTCGCGCGCATCCTGAAGCGCGACGTGCTGCCGACGCTGGTGCCCGGCGACACCTTCATGCTGATCCGCATCGACGGGCGCTCCTACGAGAAGGAGAACGTCGAAACGCTGGTGACGCTGGACGCCCGCCCCTCGCGCTCAAACGCCCAGAAGCTCGCCCTGGCCAAGCAGCTGGACGAGTTCTCGCAGACCACGCACCACGCCTCCCATACCGACATCCCGGGGGCCATGATGCTGGGCGCGGAGTACCTGCGCGAGCAACCCGTAGGCAGCCGCGTGATGCTGGTCTTCAGCGATCTGCGCGAGGACCTGCCGAAGGGCGCATCGCGCAACCTGGGGGAAGCCGAGTTCGAGGGCATCGAACTGGTGGCCCTCAACGTGAAGCGCCTGGCCGGCGACAACCTGGATCCGTCGGGCTTCCGCGAGCGGCTGGCCGAGTGGGAAGCGCGGGCCACGAAGGCCAAGGCGGAGGGCTGGACCACGTTCATGGATCCCAACCAGCTCTCGCCGTTCCTGGCCCAGGCGCGCTAGCGGGAAAACCTCGGACGAAGCGCGGCGCGCGCCTCGGGGCGAGCTACCCTGCAGGCGCTGTGGCGACGCTCCTCGACGAGATCCGAAGCCCCCAGGCTGCTGCTGCCCTCACCGCGCTGACACTGGCTCTCGCCTGCGGCGGAGGCGGCGGCAGTGACTCGGGACCGACGCCGGATCCCCCGCTTCACGTCGATCTGGCTGGATTCCCGACGACAGCGGGCCTTGCGCGCGTGCTGGGCTCGGTCGGCACCGGCGCCTTCGGGGTTCCCGTGGCCGGGGGGCTCGACAGCAACGACGACGGCTTCCCCGACTTCGCCGTCGCGGCCATGCTGGCGGACCCGAATGGACGCACCGACGCCGGTCTCGTCTTTCTGGTCTTCGGCGACGGCACTGTCAGCGGCAGCATCGACACGGCCCTGGCGTCGACGCGCGTGCTCGAGATCTGGGGAGCCGCCACCTCGGAGCACACCGGCAGCGAGATCTGGCTGGACGACGTCACGGGCGACGGCCTCGCCGATCTCCTGATCGCCCGTCAGGACCACACTCCCTCGGCCGGGAGGTCCGGAGCGGGCGCCCTCTCCATCGTCGTGGGCGGCGAGGGCCTCTCCGACCTGGCGGACGCGCTGGCTCCGCTGGACCTGGCGGCTCCGGCGGTGGGAGTCACCGTGACGACGCTGGTGGGAGCGGACGCCCACGACCGGCTCGGCATCTGGATGCGAACCGGAGACGTCACCGGCGACGGCATTGCGGATCTCGTCGTGGGAGCGGACCAGGAGAGCCGCCCCGGCGAGTTCCGCTCGGGCGCGATCTACGTCATACGCGGCGGGCCGGAGCTGGCCGCCGGGGGCACCGTGGATCTCGCCGACTTCGGGGCCACGGCGCTCGCCGGCCACGTGGCTCGGATCACGCCTCCGCCCGGCGCCACCCGCTTCCACTTCGGAGCCACCTGCCAGATCGCCGATCTCGACGGGAACGGCCGCGCCGAGGTCCTGGCGGCGGCCGCCCTCAACCGGGCGGGCGCCTCCTTGCTGCCCGCGGGCAGCGCCCCCGGGGCCAGCGAGGGAACCGGGGGCAGCACCGACGGCACCCTCTACATCGTCTGGGACGACAACTTCCCGGCGGGCGAGTGGGACGACGGCTTCAGCTTCTCCGTGGACGGAGCCCCGGACGACGTCACGATCGTCGACGGAGGGACGCGCAACGTGGCGTTCGGCGAGGAGATCCTGGGCGGTCTCGACTACGACGACGACGGGAACGCCGATCTCTTCGTGGGCGACATCGTCGGCGACCTGAGCGGCGCTCGCAACCGCTCCGGCAGCGGTCACGTCCTCTACGACGCGGCTTCGCTGCGGGGCCTGTCGTTCGACCTGGACTCGCCGCCCGCCGGTCTCCGCACCACGGTCTTCCTCGGAGCCTCTGCGAACAACATCGCCGGCGACACGGCCACCCACGGCGACTACGACGGGGACGGCATCGACGACCTGGTCTTCACGTCCCCCCACTCCAGCGCCAACCGGCGCCGCGACGCGGGGATCGTCCACGTCGTGTATGGACAGGTGGGCCCGTGGCCGACCACCGTCGATCTCCGCCACGCGAACCTGCCGGCCCCGAGCGAGCTGCGCTACGTGGAGGTCTGGGGCGCTCGCGGCACCGCCGGCTTCGATTCCGGAGACGTCCTGGGCTACAGCGCCGCCACGGGAGACATCGACGGCGACGGGCAGGACGACCTCATCGTGAACGAGATGCTGGGCAACGGCGCGACGCCCGCCGCCCGCGACACGGGCAACTTGATCGTCGTCTCGGGCACGACCCTGGACGCGGCGGTTCCCTAGCGAACTAGGAGCCTCCCGCCGTCGCCCTCCACGCGCGAATGGCTTCCCAAATCGCGGCGAAGCGCGCCCGCACGCCGGCGGCGCTGTCCGGCGGCGCGGCGGCCTCGCGAGTGTCCGAGTCGAAGTCCAGGAGCAGCTCGAAGCCGTCGTGGCGGACGTGGTAGCGGGTGTCGTCGAACGGTACCTGCAGATAGCGGTTGTCGAACCGCGGGTAGTCGGAGATGGGGTGCTCCGTCCCGTTCACCACGAGCGGCCCCTCCCACGCCCACTCGATCGTTCCCTGGCTCGGAGAGTCGTAGGCCACCTCGAACGCGACCGCGGTGGGCGTCACCACCACGGCGGCGGCTTCCACGGCCGCTCGGAAGTCCGCGAAGCCGCCCGGCCAGTCGTCGGCGCTCCCCAACTCGACGATCCACACGTTCGTCGCGCCGCCCGGGGCCACGAGATCGAAGTCCTGGCCCGCGTTCTCGAAGACCTCGGGCTGCCCCCTGCGCCACTCCGGCAGCCGCCACGAGTAGAGAGCCACGTAGCCGTCGTCCTTGCGCCCGAACGTCCAGTGCCCGGCGCGAATCACCTCGTCGAAGTGCGCCACCGGGAAGTAGGCGTGCGTCTCGTCCAGGAAGTCGAAGCCCACGGCCGGCCGCGTCACGTACTGGGGCGCGTAGAGGGAGATCCCGACGTTCTCGTGCTGCGCCGAACGCGGCTGTGCGCCCTCCCCCGTCCAATAGCCGGGCCCCGGCTCGTCCTGCTGTTGCCAGTTCCAGTCGTCTGGAATCGGATCCCCCGGCGCCACCGGCAGGTAGCCCGGGTGCTGGCTGAAGACCATGGCCCGTTCGGACAGCGTCGCCTGCCAGGTGTGGGTCTGGGAGCCCCGCACGCCCTTGCGGTAGTCCTGGGCCGTCGAGAGCATGTAGTCCCGGGTGCGGTAGGTGTACGTGTTGACTTCCTTCAGCAGCGCCTGGTTGATGGACGGCCACAGCCCCTGCGCGAGCTGTTGTGCGAACACGATCGATCCCTCCGGATCCGCGGGGTTCCACACGATGTCCCGAAGTTGCTTGAAGGGTGCGAACTGGGCGTCCCAGAGCTCCTCCCGCTCTCCCACCTGCAGCGTCAGGGGCAGCATCATCCAGACCGATTGGCTGCCCATGGACCACCAGAAGGTCAGGTTCGCCTCGTCCCGGTAGTCGAGGCCGAAGGGCGCCTCGGGCGGCGGCGCACTGGCCGGATCCGCCGGCGGCACCTCGTCCAGCGGCAGGTTCATGCGCTGGCGATCGACCATCGGCGCATCGTCCACCGCGACGCGCCGGATCACCTCCGGCACCCGGTAGCGGCGAGCCCGGGCGAAGACCGCCCCGCTGGTCGAGAAGGGGCTCGCGTAGCCGAGCTCGGTGTCGTCGAACAGGAGCTTGCTCTGCGGAAACGAGTCCTCCGTCGTGGCCGACGCCTTGTCCTTGATGTACGACCGTCCGTGGGTGGCGCCGAAGGTCCCGCGGTGCAGGTGCAGAGCCACGTCCAGGAGCACGAGATCGAGCACCATGCTGGCTCTTTGCTCGATGACCGGGTCGCCGGACCACTCGATCAGCGCCAATAGCGGCCGCATGTCCAGGTTGTAGTAGACGTTCGAGTGCCACTCGGTGAAGCCGAAGCGGGCGCGCTCCTCGAGCCAGCGCAGGATCTCGGGGCGGGCCCGCTCGGCGTGTTGCGCGCCCGTCAAGCCCGTCACCGCGAAGACGCGATCGGGAAGCAGGCGCCCGACCAGAAACTCGCAGGTCTTGAAGATGAGGACGTGGTTCTCGGTCCAGTACCACATCGTGTCGACGACCTGCTCGCCGTCGACGATGCGCTCGGGCGTGGGGTCCGTGTACCAGTACTTGAACGTGAGGAGCGCCTCTTCGGCCGCCCGCCACAGCTCCTCGCTCGCCGCCGGGTGGCCGCGGTAGGCGTAGAGCAGGTTCACGAAGCCCAGGGCGTCGAAGTCACTGGTGTCTCGCAGCCGCCACATCTTGTCGAAGCGGGCGTCCCAGGCGTCGTCGGGAATCGCACCGCCGGGCACGGCGTAGCTGGGATCGCGCGCATCGCGCTCCAGGTGGGCGATCACGCTTCCGATGGAGTCGGGACGCATCGGCGACGCCGTGGCGTAGGCCAGGTAGTCGAGCTGGCGCGCCTCCAACAGCGCGGCATCCATGTACCCGTCTAGGGGGCCACAGGCGACGGCAGGCAGGCCGGCGGCACAGACAGCCAGCGCCCGAATCCAGCGCCGAGCGCCCGCGCCGAGACTGCTTGCCGGGTTGGACTGCCGCCCGTCTCTGCACGCGATTCTGCGCACGATGACTCTCCCCGAAGACGACTGGAATGCGAACGCGCGTTCGCACTGTAGCCGGCGCCGGAAAGCCGGGTCAACGCAGAACCGGGGACTCGTCCATGACTCGGAGTCGCGCGTCTCGCCAGCCCGGAATCGGGCTGAACTCCGGCCGTTTCGGGCCCGAGTTGCACGCGGGTGTGGACGCCCTAGAGCTCGTCCTCGGCCAGCACGATCAGGCAGTCCTCGGGCTTCAAGGCGAACTTGGCCGTCTTCTTGGGGATCAGGCGCACGCCGTTGTTCTGCTCGGCGTTCGACTCGAGCGCCTTGGTCTTGACCCCGATGCAGATCTCCTCGCGTTTGCGTGCGATGGCCATCAGGTCGGCGAACGAGACCACCGCCGGGAACTCGTTGAAGTAGAGCGAGGCGGGCTTCAGGTAGATCTCCGAGCCGTCCTCCTGGAAGATGTCGTCGTACACCTTCTTGATGTCACGGCTCTCCGAGATCTGGGCCATGATCATGCTCACCAGCCGGTTCGAGATGATGATGTCCTTGACGCCCGCCCGGGCCACCAGCGGGTAGTTCTGCGAGTCGAGGACCTCGGTGATGAGCTTCGTGTTCGCGCTCTCCTGCGGGAACTCGGCGAAGATGCTGCGGAGCAGCAGCAGCGTCACGATGTTGGTGGAGTCCACCTGCGCGACGTCGACGCTGTCGGAGCCCTGCCCCGCCAGCAGGATGATGTTGTCGTACTCGAAGGGGCGCATGGCCATCAGCTCTTCTCGGCTCATGGCGTCGCGCTCGAGCAGGTGGACCTCGATCGTCTCCAGCTCGCCGTTCAGGCTCTCGATCTCGGCGCTCTCCCCGTTCGAGGCCGACTTCAGAAGCACGTCCACCTCGCTGCCCGGCTTCACGTAGTCCGCGAACTCCGACAGGATGATGGGCGCCTTGTGATTCCATCCCAGGACGAGCTCGCGCTCGATCTCCTGCGTCAGCCGCCCGCCCGCCAGCGGCAGGTCTCGGGGCACCGCCACCGGGCGCGCCTGGAACTCGATCGTGGAGTCGTCCTCCGCCACGATCAGGATGTCGTCTCCCGGCTCCATCGCGTAGTCGCTGGCCGGGTTCATGAGAATCTCGCCGTCCTCCTTGCGAACCCCCATGGGCACACCGTCGGGGAAGCGATAGGCCAGCTGGCCGAACTCGATGCCTCCCCAGTCCTCTCCGAAGAAGTAGAGCTCGCAGCCGTCGA
>JAKSBN010000182.1 GCA_022361175.1 Pseudomonadota bacterium
GACGTGGCGGCCGCACTGGTGCTCGACGAGACGGGAGCTCGCGCCTTCGCCGGCGAAGCGCCGCTCGTCACCGACAATCGCAATCTGCTCCTGATGCGTTCGCCGGCGATCGCGCGGGCGAAGCGGCCGCTGCCCCACCTCGACCTGGCGGCCCACGACCCCTGGCTGGCGCGGACGCCGGACGTCTCGCGCGCCGCACTCGTTCGGCGCCTCTCGGATCTGGGCTTCGCCGGGCGCGCCCGCCGGATCGCGGAAGCGGCGACCACGGAGTCGGAACGCGAGTCGGGACTCGCCTGGGCCGCCTTCGCCGAGGGACGCCGGCCGGCCGGCTTTCGACACGCCGAGCGCTCGCTCGCCCTGGCGCCGAACCGCGCCGCGCAGCTGGCCCTGCTGCGCGAACGACGCGCGGCCGTGGCGTCCGATCGGCCCGACGTGAAAGCGCTGGTGGCCACGCTGGGGCCCCGCGAGGCGCTTCTCGCGCGCGCCCTGCGCCTGGCGGCGGACGAGGGCCCGCGGGCGTTGGCGCAGCTGGAACCCGAGTTCGCGGCCGTCCCGCCGGGCGATTTGATCTACCGCGACGTCACTCGGCTGAGAGTCGACTGGCGCGTCGCCACGGGGGAGCCGGCCTTGGCCTCCCAGGCGATCGTCCTCCTGGACGCGGTCCTCCCGCCCGCTCCCGGCCCCTCCGATCTCGTCGCGAGAGCGCAGGCCTGCGCAACGGCTGGACTGCACGCGGGCGCGGTCCGGACCCTGTTCGAGCTGGCGCCGCACCTGGGGCCTCGCTCCGGCCGCGCGGGCGAAGCCGCAGCCGCAGCCGCCGTACTCCAGGCGCTGCCGCAAGCCTCGCTGAGCCTGCGCGAGCGGCGCTGGCTCCAGCAGCGCTTCCGCGTCGCAGGTCGCTAGGGCGTCCTGCGCAGCAGCTCGAGATCGCGCCGAATCTGGTCGGTGAGAGGCCCTCCGAGTTCGACGGCTCGCTCCAGGGTGCGCAGGGTGGCTTCGCGCTCGCCGCGGACCTCGTAGGCCAGGGCCATGGCGTGCAGCTCGTGCTGCGAGGGCGACTCGCTCTGGCGGAGACGGGCCAGCAGGCCGTCGGCCAGACCTCTCACGATGCGCTGGAAGCGCGGGTCGCCGCGCAGCGCCCCGAAGGCCGGCTCCTGCATGAGATAGTCGAGCCGGTCGTAGCCGCGCGCGGTCAACTCGCGCAATCGCCGCAGCGCCCCGTCCGCATCTCCCTGCAGACCCGCCCGGCGCGCGCCCAGCAGCAGGGCGGCCTTGCCCTGCGGATAGTTCCGGGTCGCGTCGGCCATCACGCGCGAGCCCGACTGCCAGAGGACCGCGCGCGCATGAGCGCTCCACGCGAACACGAGACCGAGCCCGAGCCCGGCGATCGCCGCCGCGCGCGCGAACCGAGAGTCCGTCGCCCATCGCTCGGGCATCCACTCCCGCCCCGCCAGCAGCACCGCACCCAGCAGCCCCGGCAGGATGAAGTAGAGGTAGCGGTCGGCGATCGCGTGCGGCAGCGGGATGACGCCCGAGATCGGCAGGAACGAGACCACGGCCCAGCCCCAGTACGCGGCTTCGACCCGGCGCTGCACGAGGCACCACACGCTGCGCGCGCCGAGCCCCAGCAACGCGGCCAGGCCGCCGAGCCAGACCGGGTCCAGCCAGCTCGTGGCGGGCGGTGGCTCGTGAAACGCGGAGAGCCCCGTGCCCGTCGCCGCCATCACGAGGTAGCGGCCGGCGTTGGCCGCCAGCGACCGTGCGCGTACTCCCAGGTCGGGGTAGACGGGCGGCGCCGTGCCCGCGGTCTGCGAAAACGCCCACATCTCGAGCACCGCGAAGGCGGCGAACAGCGCGAGCCAAACGCCCAACCAAGCCCAGCGCCAGGCCGCCAGGCGCTGCCCGTCGGCGGCCGGCTCTGCCCAGCCGAGCAGCACCGCCACGGGCAGGAAGACCGCCGCCGTGGGCTTCGCCAGCAGCGCCAACGCGAACAAGAGCGCGGCCGCGCCCGGACGGCGGGGATGACACAAGAGAGCCCCCAGGCCCAGCGCCATGGAGGCCGTCGTCTTCAGTTGCGAGATCCAGGCCACCGCCTCGACGTTGGCGGGGTGCACCAAGAAGAGGGCGCCGGCGGCGGCCGCCCACGGGAGGGGGATCCGGGTCCGCAGGAACACGAGCACCAGCAAACACGACGCCAACACGTGCATCAGCACGTTGACGACGTGGTAGCCCGTGGTGCTCGCGCCGAAGAGCTGCCATTCGAGAGCATGCGCCAGCAGGTGGACGGGAGCGTAGTTCTCGACCAGGAGCGGCAGCGGCCCGAGCGGGTTCCACAGCTCCACGAAGTTCGACCACGAAAGATCGTGGACATAGGGGTTGGTCTGGACGTAGTGGCGATCGTCGGAGATGAACTCGCCCTGGAGCGCCGGCCCGTAGATCCAGAACGCGACGCCGAGGGCGAGGACGACCCCCGTCGCCCAGGTGGAGCGGGCGAGCGGCGGGGGAGCGTTCTCAGCGGGAGCAGTCGTTCGGGCGCGAGACAGGGCGGATTCCTCCGAGGCCGGGAGTCTATCAGCGAGGCGGCCCGATTCGAGCCGGCGACGGCGGCCCCGGGAGGAGCCGCGGGCCCCGTGCGCCGCCGTTGTGGTCCGCTGCCCAGCGGGTAGAGTGCTCGCGCACGCCGGTGGCGGCGTTCGGAGTGCGGGATGGAAGGGGCCGTGGAACCGCCGGCCGGAAAGCGCGCGGGCGGCGGGCGCTGGAGACCCGGGCTGTGCCTGCTGGCTGTGGCCGGAGCCCTCGCCAGCGCGGGCGGCGC